>JAIYDW010000255.1 GCA_027487315.1 Verrucomicrobiaceae bacterium
AATCCTGGGACGAATGTGAGTCTTTCGGTGACCGCCGTTGGCGCGACGACGTACACTTGGAGAAGAGACGGGCAAACGGTGCAGACGGGTCCATCCAACGTATTGGCGCTGACCAACCTAACGGAAACGAATCAAGGGACTTATGTTGTTGAGGTTAGCAATGCGGCGGGTTCGGTGTTCAGTGATGACGCTGTTTTGGAGATCAACGACGCCGTTGTAATCTTGGTGCCACCTCAAGGTTTCCAGGTTCCAAGGGGAACGGTTGTCACCTTCACTGTATCGGCGGCAGGGACGGGCCCATTGACCTATCAGTGGTTCCGGGGGACAACGGCGGTAGGAACCAACAGCCCGAACCTTGAGGTAACAGCGGCGGTCGGGACCTTTGGAAGCTACACGGTGCGGGTCAGCAATGTGGTGGGACCCGTCACGAGTGCGGCAGCGAGTTTGGTTGAGGTGGGTGGTCAGGTAAACATTGTCACTCAGCCGACACCTCAAATTGTTCCGGTTGGAGGCACTCTGACCCTAACCTGTCTGGCTTCTGGCGGGTTGCCGCTCAAGTACCAATGGCGACTTAATGGGAAGAACATCAGCGGGGCGACCGCCGCGACGTTTACGGCGACTAACGTTTCGACCTCCCGTGCGGGAAGCTACAGCTGCTTTGTGAGCAATGTGATTGGAACGGGTCCTTCGAGCGCGACAACCGCTTCTGTTGACGTAGGTGTGGTGAACACGGCGGCGAGAAGGCTAGTTCTGCAGCAGGGGACGACCACAACGCTCAGTGTGACGGCCGCCGGGAATGTCAGCTATCAATGGTTCAAGAATGCCGGTTCTGGCGAAACTGAGCTGTCAGGGTCGACCTTGCGCACGCTAACGCTGCCGAATTTGGCCGTTGGCGACAAGGCAAACTATTACTGCCGGGTGAAGCTCGTGAGCGCGGCGAACACCCTGGATGGAGGGATGAATGACTTGACCGTCTTTAACGCGGTTCCGGACATCAACATGCCTGGCAACTTCACACCGACGATTGTCAGTGAGCTGTATAGCTTCCAAGTGCCCCTGGCGGAGGGTCTGAACCCGCCTGCGCCAGACCCAGCTAGGACGCCGACAAAGTGGGTGGCGGCAGGACTGCCACCGGGGTTGACGATCAACAGTGAGGGACTGGTGTCCGGTCGTGCAACTGCTGTGAAGTTGTTTCCGAAAGGACATCCACAAGAGGGGCAGGTGGCACCCTATTTGGTTCGGGTTACAGCCTCGAATGCGATTGGATCCGACTTTGTGGTGGATCGGGAGTTGGTGGTCCAACCCCTGCCAGGCGGCGTCGTGGGAGTGTTCACGGGCAAAGTGGCGAGGGCGCCGGCATTGACGCCTCCTGCGACCGGTTTTGTGGGGACTAACTTCGGTCTCGGAGGAAGAATTGATGTGACGACCACGACTAAAGGGTCGTATTCCGGGAGTCTGCTGCTTGGGGCGACAACTTATCGTTTCAAAGGGGTGCTCAACACCAATTCGATCAGCCCCAACCAGTCGACTGCCACGACGACGATCGCGCGGAGCAAGATGACTCCTTTGACTCTGTCGTTCACTTTGGATGCCGTCGATAACTTGTTGAAGCTTGGGACAGTCAGTGACGGGACGGTGACGGCAGCGATTGACGGATGGCGCAGTACCTGGGTGAAAACGAGTTTGGTGCCTGCACCGGCGGCAGCCTATCAAGGCTACTACACCTTTGGCCTGGACATTCCCAACGGCTTAAGTGGCACCTTGGCGAACCCCAATATTCCACAAGGTTCGGGCTATGGAAGTTTCACGGTAGCGGGAACCACCGGGAAACTAACAGTTTCGGGTAGGCTTTCGGACGGAACGACCTATACCTCGGCGACCTTTGTTGGCCCAAATGGGCAAGTGCTTGTTTACCGCACCCTCTATGCGACGAACGCAAGAGGTTCGATTTTGGGGCAGCTGGGGATCTCGCTCGGAACGTCTAACGAATTGAACACGCTGGGTGGAACCGTGAATTGGTGGCGTCCGGCGACTCCAGGGACATCGGGCAGGACGTATGCTGCGGGATTTGACCCGATGGACTTGGCGGCGGTTGGGAGCCGCTACGTGCCGCCGGTTTCCCCGAACATTGTGCTGAACATCACTAATGTGGCAGCGAACACCGCAAACAGCCGGATCAACTGTGTGGAGGCAAATGTGGAGAACGCGCTGCCGGTTCCGAGCTTTGTTGACTTTAATGTCAGCCCGGCCCACAGGGCCTTGGCAATCAGTTCGAACGGACGGGGAGTCACGCTTCGGATCACGCCGAGTACTGGTGTGATCACGGGTGCTTTCAAGTTGTCGCAGCCGCATCCAGATGCGGTCAACGGTGGCACGCCGGCGATCATTAATCGGTCGGTGAGTTATTTTGGTTTGATTGTGAAGGATAACCTGGGAGAGCAGGGGATCGGTTATTTCATGCTTCCGCAACTGCCCACGAGCGCGGCGCAAAGTAACTCCAAGACGCCGATCTTGAGTGGTCAGGTCACGTTCACCAAGCTTTAGTCCTCATACCTCGATCCGGTTGTCTGGCGGAAGGGTGGTAAATTGAACTCACTTTTTTCAACATGAAACTCCACTATGCTTTTTGTCTGGCGATAGCCATTTTGAGTTGGGCAGCTCAGGTTAATGCGCAGATCGTAGTCACGAATGCAGCGGATGCGGGTGCAGGCTCCTTGAGACAGGCGATTCTGGACACAAGTCCGGGAGGGGTGATCACCTTTGCTTCATCGCTTTCGGGGCAGACGATTCGGCTTACGACCGGAGCGCTGGTGATAGGGAAGAATTTGACCATTAATGGCTCCGCACTTGCTGGTGCGGTGAGTGTTTCAGGAGATGCTGACGGGGAAGGTGAACCTTCGGTCGAGGACTCACGAGTGTTTGAGGTTTCGGCCGGAAACACAGTCGTTTTTGATTCGATTCGGATTGTTCGTGGCAAGGCGCCTGATGGCACTAACGGTGGTCATGGAGGAGATGGTGGCGGGATTTTAAACAATGGGAACCTGACGATCAGGAATTCAACGGTCACATTGAGCTCGGCCGGCAAGGGAAATGGTACCGGGCGAGGAGGGCATGGAGGAGGGATTTTCAATGGCGGGACGTTGACTTTGGAGCGAGTTGTGTTGAGTCAGAATAAGGCAGGAGATGGCGGGTTTGGGGGGGCGGATTCGGGAGGGGATGGAGGTGGCCTACACAATGCGGGATCACTGAGTGTTAATGAGGTGACATTTGAGGGAAACAATGCGGGTGATGCTGGCAATAATGGAGGGACAGGTGGGTTTGGGGGCGGTCTTTATCATGCGGATGGCTTTCAGGGAGCGATCAGAAACTCGACTTTCAGTGGCAATTTAGCAGGGTCGGGGGGGCTAGGGACGGGCAATGGAACCGGGGGATTTGGGGGAGGTATCTACTCAGCCGGTACGCTGTTAATGGAAAACTCGACGTTTTCTGGGAATCAGGGAGGGGTTGGAACCGCTGGTGGATCTTCGGTTGGGACAGGAGGTAGCGGAGGAGGCATTGCCAATGTTGGTGCTTTGACTTTAGCGAGTGTGACGGTGGTAGGTAATTCCTCCGGTGTTGGGTCGGACGATGCCGGAAGCGGCGGGGGGGTTTTCAATGACCTACTGACAGGTGTTATCTCGCTAAACCACGTGATTGTAGCCGGGAATAGTCTGCCGACCTCACCCGGGGGAGCTGGAGGTCCGGATCTGTTCAGGAAGGGGTTTTCCGCCATTAATCGGTCCGGGGTGAATCTGATCGGAACGAATAGCTCTGTAAGTGTTGAATTCCCTGCGCCTGCGGTCGCGGGGCAGCCGAATGTGAATGGTGATTTGGTGGGGACGAATGCAAGCCCGCTTAATCCGAAATTAGCGCCGCTGGCTTTGTATGGAGGGGTAACGGCGACGCGGGTGCCACTTTCTGATTCTCCAGTGATTGATCCCGTCGGCGGTGTCACTTTGTCGGTTCTGAGTCGTGATCAGAGAGGGTTGAATCGTGTTGGAGACGGTAATGCAACAGCGGGCGCCGTGATGGATATTGGGGCGGTTGAATTCGAGAAGGAGGTGGATGTGGCCGCTGGAACATTGAGGTTTGCGAGGCAGCCAAGTTCGATCCTTGAGGGGGTTGGTGTGGGCCAGGTTGGGATATCCCGAGTCGGAGGTGCAAGAGGGGCGGTGTCTGTCCGTGTTTCCACTGGTTTTGGGCCAGGGTTTGGTCCCGGTTTTGCAACTGATGCTGACTTCAATCCTTTCTCCAATCTATTGGTGACTTTCGCACATGGAGAGACGCTAAAGTTTGTGCCTGTGACCGTCATATCTGATAGGACACAAGTAGAGGTGAACGAAGTCTTTGAGTTGTTCATGTCAACACCATTGGGTGGCGCGACCATATCGGGTCCCAACCCGGGGACCGTGCGTATTGTTGATGCGGTGGATGCGTCCAGTCCGGGTTTGACGGTCACGTCTCCCACGAGCAGTTTATTGATTCTTGAGGCGAATGGCCCAGTTGTGAACTTGACTGGTCAGGCCACTGACAATCAGGGGATTGAGCGAGTTGAAATGTCGCTTGATGGTGCTGCGTATCAGGAGATCAGCGTCACATTCTCGACCGATTTCAAGAGTGCAACGTTCAACGTCCCGATGACGGTCAATCCTGGTTTGCACAGTGTGGCGGTCAGAGCCATTGACACCCGAGCGAGAAGTTCAGCCATTGTTAGGCGTTCTTTCACCTATCGGGTGGAGCGATCCTTGAGTGTGGGGGTCAATGACCCGGCGTTTGGGGGGGTGAGTGCCGGCTTTTTGCCGAGTTCGATTAGGAACGTAGGATTTCCATATTCGATCACTGCAACGCCGAGGACAGGATATGTTTTTGATGGATGGACGGTGAATAACATAGCCGGGACCGGGGTGACTTTAGCTTTGGCGGAATTGCCGAGACTGAGCTTTCTGATGCAGCCGGGTTTGTCTTTGACTGCAAATTTCCGGTTGAATCCTTTTGTGCCGGTTTTGATTGGTTCCTTTGAGGGGTTGGTGTTGCCGGATGTGGGGCAGACTCCAGGGGTAGAAACCGTGGGGCATTTGACTGCGACGGTGAGTGGCAAAGGGGGGGTGACAGGGCGTCTGAGGGTTGATGGTTCGAATCTGAGCTATGCGGGGACTTTGGATAACTCTGGATTTGCGCGATTCGGAACGATAAGGTCCAAGATTTTGACGATCAAAAGGAATGGGAAGGCCGATTTGGAACTGGAATTGAGTTTGGATATGTCTGGGGCCAGTAAGGAGGTCTCTGGCACACTGACCCGAAGATTGAATGGGACGATATTGACGGTTTCAAAGATCGCGGCGAAACGGGCTCATTATAGCAACGCTCTGAAAGCGGATGCCTCGTTAGCGGGTGCGGTTAGTCAGCGGTACAATCTGATACTGCCAGCCAAGGCACAAGTGCCGGTCTTGGCGACCAACCTTTTCCCACAGGGGGTGGGCATCGGTAGTTTGGTAGTGAAACCGGATGGCAGTGTGAGTTGTGCGGTGACGCTGGCCGATAACACGGTGATGCCGACGTGGGCGGCGAAGTTGACGGAGGCGAACACACTGGTGGTGTTTGGAGCACTTTATTCAGCGAAGGGCTGTTTTGCGGCGGAAGTGAAGCTGGATCCCTTGCAAGCGGCGACGGATGCGGCGGGGGTGGATGCGCTTTGGTGCCGCCCGGCGATCTCGACATCGCAATGGTATCCCGCCGGTTGGCCTATGGGGCTCAATGTGGACGTTTTTGGTTCCAAATTGAGTGTGGTGACGGGGAGCAGTGTCGTGCCTGCGTTGGGTGCTGAAAACTTGGTTAATGGCAATGTGGATTTGACCTTTGCGGGTGGACTGACTCCGGGAATTGCAAAGCTAGTGAGTGTTTCTGTTGCCGATAAAGTGACGCGTGTGCCAACAACGGATGCGAGTTTTACTGCTGCCATTACGCGCACGACCGGAGGGGTAAGGGGGACGGTTGTTCATCCCACAACGGCTAAAGCTGTGAGTTGGCAGGCCATTTTGTTCCAGAAGGCGGGTGTTCATCAGGGCGGGCATGGCTTTTTTCTTTCGCCATTGCCAAAACCTGTGACGGGCCTGGGCGAGAGTGGGGCGGTGCTATTCAAAGCCAAATAGAACTCGGAGAGCGGTCTGGATCAGGTTTTGCGACTGATGATACCCGATCGAAAAGGCATTTTTTAGGTGACAGAGGGGAAACGCCTGCTTTGATGGCCCATGGGCGAAATACCTTCTTTAGCACTCAGTTTTGACGATGTATTGGTGCTTCCTGGGCTGAGCCAAGTGCTGCCTTCCGAGGTGCATTTGGACGCTTGTCTTGGTGCGGTTATTCCTTTGAACATTCCGGTTTTATCCTCGGCGATGGATACGGTGACGGAGTCGGAGTTGGCGATTGCTCTGGCTCGAGAGGGTGGTTTGGGGGTCATTCACCGGAATGCGCCGATTGATCATCAAGCGGAGCAGGTGGCGAAGGTGAAGCGCTCGGAAAACACGGTGATTCAGAGTCCCCACAGCGCCCGGCCGGAGACTCGGCTGGGGGATTTGAATCGGCTGATGCACGAGAAGGGGGTGAGTGGATTCCCGGTCGTTGACCCCGATGGAAGATTGGTGGGCATGGTGACGAGTCGGGACATGTGGTACATCGAGGACGAGAATACGCCGGTTTCAGAAATCATGACGCCATTGGATCGATTGATCACGGCGGCTCCGAACACGAGTTTTGATGAGGCTCTGAAGATTCTTTACACCCACCGGATTGAGAAGCTGCCTTTGGCGGATGCCGATGGTAAGCTTGCGGGTCTGATTACGAAGCAAGACATCATTAAGCGCCAGATGTATACCAGCGCGGCGAAGGATGGAAACGGGCAATTGCGGGTGGGAGCTGCGGTTGGGGTCGGTGATGATTGTGTGGAGCGGGCCTTGGCGCTGAAGGCGGCAGGGGCAGATGCGGTGTTTATTGACGCGGCGACGGGGCATACGACCCGTGTGATGCAGGTGGTGGAACGTTTGCGCGGGGCATTGGGGGATGGGTTCCCGGTGGTAGCGGGGAATGTCGTGACGGCCCAGGGGGCATTGGATCTGATGTCGGCAGGTGTGACTGCTCTGAAGGTAGGGGTGGGGCCGGGGTCGATCTGTACGACTCGGGTTATTTCGGGAGTGGGAATGCCGCAGTTCACAGCGGTGCAAATGGTGGCTGAGGTGTGCCGTCCGCGGGGCGTCACCGTGATCGCGGATGGCGGGATCCGGTATTCCGGCGATATTGTCAAGGCTTTGGCAGCGGGTGCGGACTGTGTGATGCTTGGGTCATTGCTTGCAGGAACTGCGGAGAGCCCAGGGAACATGGTGAAGTCACAGGGGCGGACTTTTAAAGAGTATCGGGGCATGGGTTCGTTGAAGGCCATGCGCAAAGGGTCGGGCGATCGCTATGGTCAGAATTCGTCTGGCAAGTTGGTGCCGGAGGGTGTGGAAGCGCGGGTGCCATTTAAGGGGCCGCTTTCTGATGTGGTGTTTCAATTGATGGGTGGACTGCGATCTGGAATGGGATATGTGGGCGCTCATAATCTGGATGAACTTCGTGCCAAGGCCCAGTTTGTTCGCATAACGGCTGGTGGGCTCAAAGAGAGCCATCCGCACGATGTCGTGATCACCGAAGAACCGGTGAACTATGAACCCGCTAGTTGATTCTTTTTCTCTTTTTTGATCTCATGAATGACAACGAAGTTGCCGTGCTCGATTACGGCTCACAGTATACTCAACTCATCGTCCGCCGGGTGCGGGAACTTGGTTTTTTGGCCCATCTTTATGCTCCAACGCAATTGGCGGGGTTGAAGAATCCAGGGGCGATTATTCTTTCGGGGGGACCGCGAAGCACATCGGAGGTGGATGCGCCTGATGTGGACTTTGAGGCTTTGATGGCTTTTGGGGTGCCGGTGCTCGGGGTGTGTTATGGTATGCAACTCCTGAACATTAAGCATGGTGGCACGGTGCGTCCGGGAGTGACTCGGGAGTATGGTCCAGCGAAGCTGATCGTCAGTGAACCAGGGACGCTGTTTGAAGGCATTTCACATGAGTCTCAGATCTGGATGAGTCATTCGGATACGGTGAGTGCCTTGCCAGAAGGGGTGTCGGTGATCGCGACGAATGAGGATGCGGTGCCGGTGGCACTGCAGTTTGGGGAGCGATGCTGGGGGATTCAGTTTCACCCGGAGGTGACGCATTCCCATGAGGGGGCAGAGATTTTGAAGAATTTCCTAACGCGATCCGGGGCCAAGTTGGCGCCTTTTGATATTCAGGCGTTTAAGGCGGAGATGCTGAACCAGATTCGTGCGGATGTGGGGGATCGGGAGGTTGTTTGTGGTGTGTCAGGTGGGGTGGATAGTACCGTTTTGGCGGTGCTGTTGCATCGTGCGGGAGTGAAATTGCGGTGCATCTACATCGACACGGGTTTGATGCGGAAAGGGGAGACTGCTGAAGTGATCAAGCAGTTTATTGAAGTGGGAGTGCCGATTGAGGTGGTGGACGCTAGTGCGGCGTTTCTGGGGAGGCTGGCTGGAGTGAGTGATCCGGAAGAGAAGCGGAAGATCATCGGGGGGGAATTCATCGAGCAGTTCTGGGGAGTGGCGGACAATGTGGAGTTGCTGGCTCAAGGGACGCTTTATCCTGATGTGATTGAGAGTGCTTCGAGTGGTTCGGCGGCGTCGAAGATCAAGACACACCACAACCGGGTTGATCGAATTTTGGAACTCAAAAAAGAAGGGAAGGTTCTCGAGCCTTTGGCGGAGCTGTTTAAGGATGAGGTGCGGGCTTTGGGCGCGAGTCTTGGGATTCCACATGAAGCGCTGTGGCGTCATCCGTTTCCCGGGCCTGGGCTAGCGGTGCGAGTGCCGGGGGCGTTGACGCCCGAGAAACTGGAGATTGCCCGTGAGGCAGATGCGATCTTCATCGCCGAGCTTCGCCGGAGTGGTTGGTATGAGAAAGTTTGGCAAGCCTATGCGGCTTTGCTGCCAGTCAAAACGGTCGGAGTGAAGGGAGACGAACGGTCGTATGAGCAGGCAATCTCTCTTCGTGCGGTGGTAAGTGAAGATGCCATGACGGCCGATTGGGTGGAGTTGCCTTATGAGGTGCTGCGTGCAGCGTCAAACAAGATTCTGAACTCGGTCAAAGGCATCAATCGGGTGCTTTACGATATCTCAACCAAGCCGCCAGCGAGCATCGAGTGGGAGTGAGGATGGTGTCCGACTTTGGTCGGAGAAGAGCCTCAGAAGAGCGAATGCCGCTTGCGCTTGGGCGAAGTGAGGTGTTTTTGAGAGATGACTTGGGTCCGAAAAAGTCGGGCGGCGTTGCGTCGCGAATTGCAATCGCATCCGAAGCTGACAACCTTTGGCAGCGGATGGATTAGTGGCGTGGTAGGGCTGTTACTTGGGTTTGGATCGTTGGGATTGGTCTTGGTGCTGCGTTTTCCGGGCGTTTTTGGAACCGAAGAGTTAAAGGCTTTTCGGGAGGCTGGTTCGTTTCGGGGAGTGGTGTTCGGGCTAATGGTGATTGCGTATCTGAGTTCGTTGCTGAGTTTGGTGCTTCGTGACAAGAAGCTTTTGGGAGGGTTTGGGTTAGCGCTGACGTTGCTAGCTTCGATCTTTGGGGGAAGTCGTGCCACCGCAGTGATGCCAGATTTGACCCCGGTTTCCTTTGGGTTGGATTTCTTTGTTCTACGCATGATTTTAACGGGGCTGTTGTTCATCCCTCTGGAGAGCTGGTTTCCGAAAAAAGCAGATCAGCCCGTGTTTCGGACGGAATGGAGGGAGGACTTGTTTTACTTCCTGGTCAGCTCGATGCTTGTTCAAATCATTACGTGGCTGAGCTTTGGACCTGCCAGAGCGCTGTTTGATGTGACATCAGGCTGGGCTGCGTTTCGGGCTTGGGTATCGGGGTTGCCGTTTGCCTTGCAAGTGGTGGCGATCATGTTTTTGACTGATTTGGTGCAGTACTGGCTGCATAGGGCTTTCCACCGAATTCCGATTTTGTGGAGGTTTCATGCGGTGCATCACTCTGCAAAAGCAATGGATTGGATGGCAGGCGCACGCATGCACTTCTTGGAGATTCTGGCGTTGAGGGGGACGACGGTGCTGCCGATGATCATGCTGGGCTTTGCTCAGGAGGCGGTGAACACTTATGTGTTCATTGTTTATCTTTGGGCCACGTTCGCGCACTCCAACATTGGTTGGGGATTCGGATGGTTGGACCGTTTTTTTGTGACACCGAAGTTTCATCATTGGCATCACGGCATTGAGAAGGAGGCGATCGATGTGAATTTTGCAATCCATTTCCCTTGGCTGGACAGACTGTTTGGCACGCATCACATGCCAAAGGATCGGTGGCCGGAAGGCTATGGGATTTCCGGCCATCCAGTGCCCAAGGGCTATTGGAAGCAATGGTGTTATCCGTTCAAAAGGAAGTGATGATGTCCGACTAAAGTCCGATAGCGACTTCGAGCGATGGAGGGCAGACTTGTGCCGCAATGAATGCCAATTCTACTGATTCCCGTGTTTGCCCTGAAGGTTCGCTGACAATCGATTCAGCGACCCGGGATCCTCTGGCAGTGCTCCTGCTGAGCACCGATATTCTGAGGGAGTATGGGGGCCGATTATCTAGCGGAATGCTGAAGGAGCAGCGGGAAGCTATGCACCATGCGGCGGAGCAGTTGACTTCGGCAATGAACGGGAAAGCGATTGATCGCTGACCTTTTGTGGTAGGAATCGATCATTCTTTCCGTATGCATTGGGTGCGCCCAATGTTTTCGAAATACTTCCTTTTATTTGTTATTTGTCTCTCCTCCGTTTGTGCTGAGGAACTGGCAACCGAGTCTGATTTCTATCGCATTACGACCTACACCACGCCAGGCGAAACGGCCTTGGAAGTTGGGTCGGTGGAGTTGTTGCCTGAAGGGCGATTGGCTTTGGGAACACGAAGAGGAGAGATTTGGACGGTTGAGAATGCCATGGGGGCGGATGCATCCCGGACGAAGTTCACTTTGTTTGGGTCTGGATTGCATGAGGTGCTGGGTTTGGCATTCAAGGATGGTTGGCTGTATTCGACAACGCGTTATGAGGTGACGCGGATCAGGGACACGACCGGGGATGGACGTGCGGACGTTTTTGAGCCTGTGACAGATGCCTGGGGAGTGTCGGGCGACTATCATGAGTATGCCTTTGGGTCGCGATTTGATAAGGATGGAGATCTGTGGGTGGCGCTTTGTCTAACGGGATCCTTTTCGAGTAAAGTGCCATTTCGGGGGTGGGCATTGCGAGTGAAACCGGATGGCAGCCTAGTGCCAACGTGCAGCGGGATTCGCAGCCCGGGTGGTCTGGGGTTTGATGCGGAGGGGGCGGTGTATATGACGGATAATCAGGGTCCATGGCGCGGCTCATCGACGTTGCAGCATTTGGTTCCGGGGAGTTTTCAGGGGCATCCGGGTGGTAATGAGTGGTATGCGATGGCTGCGGAAATGGGACCACGTCCGGTTGATCCGATTCCCGAGGCATTCAAGGGGACGCTGAAGAGGGGGGAGGTACGTCCTGGTGGCGACCCCGGGCGAATGGTCAAAGAAAGAAAGCGAATTAAGGAACTGCTGCCACCTGCTGTCTATCTTGTGCATGGTAAGATTGGGAACTCGCCCACTTTCATTGCCTGTGATGAAAGTGGGGGAAAGTTTGGTCCATTTGAGAAGCAATTGTTTGTGGGCGATCAAAGCCACAGCAATGTCAGTCGTGTGTTTTTGGAAACGGTGAATGGCATTCGGCAAGGTGCGGTGTTTCCATTTCGGGGTGGTTTTGCCTCTGGTCTCATTGGGGGGCGAATGAGTCCGGATGGGGTGCTTTTCACTGGAGGAAGTGACCGCGGCTGGGGGGCGCGTGGAGGCAAGCCCTATTGCTTTGAGAAACTGGAGTGGACAGGGAAAGTTCCGTTCGAAGTTCACGAAATGCGGGCTACGGCGGATGGCTTTGAATTGACTTTCACTCAACCTTTCGATTCGGCGACTGCAGGGAATGTGGCGAGCTATTCGATGCGTGCATTCACCTATGCGTATCGTGAGGATTATGGTGGGCCGGAGATCGAAGAAGTGATTCCGAAGATTGAGGCTGCGGTCGTGTCTGAGGATGGTCAGTCAGTTCGATTGAAAGTGGCCCCCTTGACTCAAGGGCATGTGCATGAGCTGCATCTTGACGGGCTGAGGAGTGCGAAAGGAGCGGCTCTGCTGCATGCTGTGGGGTATTACACGTTGAATGAGATACCAGGTAGACTCTGAGACGACAGGATTTTTACAAACGAGTGACGTCAAGTTGACTACTTGATCATCGAATGGAGTAAAATGTCCGAGAGGTAAAGAGCCTCTAAATTTTCAGAGCGTAATCGTTGCCGGTTTGGCTGTTGGGAACAGATTGCAAGTGAAAGGCGAACCTTGTTGGTTCGCCTTTCTTTTTGGTCATTGAGTGAGATTTTCCTCTCGAAGCGATAGAGTTGAACCTTTCAGCATTCCTGCGATGCACTATATCAATCCCTCCTTCACCGCTTCGGATCTGTGGCTATTTGATGGTGTTGATTTGGCGGATTGCGCAGGGTTTGGCGACAGCGGCGATGTTGGCGGCCTCTTTGAAGGTGTATCCAATAGTGGTTTGACCCAGAGAGAGACGCTGAAATCGTTCAGTGTGATGCTTAGCCTGGTTTCGGCGCTGGGATTGGTGATGCCGTTTGCGGGATAAGGTTCCGTCGGATTGGCGTTGACAATGGGCTGGTGATCCGCACAATGGGATCCCGTGATTGTGCGGGTGTAGTTCAATGGTAGAACGAGAGCTTCCCAAGCTTTAGACGTGGGTTCGATTCCCATCACCCGCTCCAGCTGTTTTCTGAAGATTGGATGTGAAAATGGTGTCGGAGAGCTTGTCACCAAAAGGGACAGGAGTTACAATTAACTGATGTTGTTTGATCAGGGGTTCAGGGCGCGGGTTGCGTGCTTATCTGTTTGTCTGGCTTTGGGATTGTTGGGAAGTGAGGCTTCCGGGTCCTATGAGAAGGGGACTGGCGATCGGGTGCCGTTGTTGCTTTCCGTTTTGCCGCTGGACGGGGGGACGGTGAGGTTGAGTCCGGCGGCGCCCCTGTCAGATCTTGAGGTGGCGAAGGGGTATGTGTTGACGGCGAAAGCGAGGGCGGGGAAGGTTTGGAATGGGTGGAGTTCGCCTCAGTTGGTGCTGAGTGAAGCGGAGCGACTGGGGACGAGACTTAGATTTACGATGGCCCCTGGGCTGGCGATCAGTGCGAACTTCGTGGATGATCCTTTTGTGCCTTCAATCGTGGGATCTTTCAGCGGATTGATCCGGGCGGATGTTGGAGGGGACTCGAGACATGACAGCGAGGGTGCAGTCGCGATTCGGGTGAGTTCGAGAGGGGAATTCTCCGGGGTGGTGCGAGTTGGTGGGGGGCGTTGGGTGTTGAGGGGGATGTTTGATGCGGATGGGGAGGCGCGATTTGGGGAGGGGTTTGAGAGGGAGGTTTTTCTTTCACGGGTTCCCCTGGCCGGGTATGTTTTGTCGCTGCGTCTGGATCTTAATCCTGCGGGAGAGCGACGGATTTCAGGAGAATTGAGACGCCAAACAAGGGAGGGGTCGGTGGTGCTTTCGAGCGTTGAGGCGAATCGCCATGGGTTTGATGGGAGGACGCCAGAGACAACGGCGGCGGCGTCGCGGTATTCATGGGCGATGCCTGCGCAACCGCAGACGAACGGGATGGAGGTGTCATTGTACCCGCAGGGAGATGGGGTGGGCTTTGTTTGGGTGAGCAGGAGGGGAGAGGTGCGGCTGGTCGGGGTGCTGGCCGACGGGGCGCGAGTTACGGCGAGCACGAATTTGGACAAGGATTCGAAGTGTCCGCTGTTTTTGAGTTTGGAGGGTGGCGCAGGAAGTCTGAATGGCTGGATGAAGGTGGATGGGACGCGACCTGATACGGATCTTGCGAGCGAGGATTTGCGTTGGCTTAAACCGGTGAACATGCAGGCGAAGCGGTACCCGTTTGGGTGGCCCGAGGGATTGGAGTTGAAACTGATTGGGACGCGGTTTGCGGTTGTGGAGGGGGAGAGTGTGGTTCCAGACTTGAGCGAGGTTTCGGTCAGCAATGCGGTGTTGATTTTCTCACAAGGAGGTTTGACGCAAGAGGTAAAGAAGGAGCTTCGGATTTCGGCTAAGAATGTGGTGAGTAAACAGCCTGCGTCGGACTCGAGCTATGCTGTGAAATTGAGCGCGGGTCGGGGGCAGTTTGACGGGTGGTTTTTGCATCCGATTCAAGGGAGGGTGAATTTCACGGGGGTGATCTTGCAGAAGGGGGCGAATCGGAGAGGTTTCGGACTTTTTTTGACCGAGAGATCCCGCAGAGATGATGGGGTGGGGACCGGCGGGAGGGTCGAGTTGAAGACGAAGTTCAATCCGAGACCGAGGCTGATCCTTTCGGAGTTCATGGCAGGCAATGAAAGGACGATCGCTGATGAAGACGGAGCGTTTTCGGATTGGATTGAGTTGTACAATCCTGGGGCGGAAGCCGTCGACTTGAGCGACTGGTGTTTGACTGATTCGGCATCCAACTTGGCGAAGTGGCGATTTCCGGGGGTGACCTTGGGGGGTAAGGAATATTTGATTGTATGGGCTTCGAGCAAGAATCGGCGGGTGGTTGGGCAGCCGTTGCACACTAACTTTAATCTGTCTGCTGGAGGGGAGTATCTGGCTTTGGTGCGGCCGGATGGGAGCACGGTGGAGCAGGCTTTTTCGCCTTTGTATCCGGCGCAAGCGAGGGATGAGAGTTATGGGATTGCCTTTTCGAGCCGGAGCCTGGTCGCCCCAGGAGCGAGTGTGCGGTATCAGGTGCCGAGGAATGGAGGATTGGGGACGAACTGGACGGCGCGTGACTTCCAGGATGGGTCGTGGGCCAAGGGTAAGACTGGATTGGGATTTGGTGTGGGAGTGCCCGGGTTCACGGTGAGACAGGTGGCGGCGAGACCGGAGTTTGGCCCGGTGGACAGCATTGCCACTTGTGAGGCGCTGTTGGCGCTACCTAAGGGTAGTCCGTTGATCTTGAGTGAGGCGACTGTGGTGGCTCCGTTCATTAACTACCTTGGAGATGGCGAGGATGGAAATTACCCAGAGAATGCGGCATTGCCAAATGGGACGGCGGAGCCTTACGCGTTCATTGCGACCGGGACGATCACGATTCCGGCGACTGGAGATTATGTGTTTGGCTTGAACTCGGATGATGGGGGTAGGATCAAAATTGACGGGGTGGCAGTGATGACGGATGACAGCAATCATGGGCCCTTGGACAATCTGAGCGCGCCTGTAAATCTTTCGGCTGGGATTCACACGGTTGAGGTGATCATGTGGGAAGGCGGAGGCGGGGATTGCGTGGAGTTCTTTGCAAAAGCGGGAGCGGATACGGCGTGGAACGCAGATTTTCGGTTGGTCGGCGCACCTGGGGGACTCGCGGTTGTGACGTCACCTCTTGGAACAGATGGGGGAGGCGGAGGAGTGGTGGCGACTGATTTGCGGGGGGCGATGCGGGCGAAGAATGCCAGTTGCTTGGTGCGCATGCCGTTCACGGTGAGTGGTGTGAATGCCTTGACGGGTTTGACATTGAAGGTGCGATATCAAGACGGGTTCATTGCGTACTTGAATGGCACGGAGGTGGCAAGGCGTAACGCGCCTGCAGACGCTCGATTTGACAGCCAAGCGCTAGTGCAACGGTCCGCTGCGGAGGCGCTTAGTGCAGAGTCGATTGATGTGTCGGGCTTTTTGTCGTTGTTGACGAACGGAAGGAATGTTTTGGCGCTTCATGCGATGAATGATGCGCGGGATGACGGGGCGTTTTTCATTTTGCCTGAGCTGAGTGCGAGGGCGGGGTTGGCCGGAAACGAGGTCTTTTTCCGTCCGACGGATACGGTGGTGACGGCGACGCCGGGGGAGGCGAATAGGGTACCTGAGTTTTTGGGGGAGGTGGCGCCACTGGAGTTCAGTCATCCGCATGGATTTTATGAGAAGGGATTTGCGCTGGCGATTCGTTCGGTCACCCCTGGGATGAGTGTTCGATACACCTTGGATGGTTCGACGCCGACGGCGACTAGCGGGAGGCTTTACACGGGACCGCTGCCGATCAGGAGGACGAGCATCGTGCGGGCGGTGGGGTTCAGGGCGGGGTATGAGCCAACGGAAGTGATCACGAACAGCTATCTGTTTTTAGATGATGTGATCGTGCAGTCTCGGGGAGGAGCGCCGCCGTCGCGTGAATGGCCTTTGGGGACGGTGAATGGCCAAGTGTCCGATTATGGCATGGATCCGGAGATCGTGGACAGTAAGAACACTGCGATTGGGGGCATTGAGCAGGTCAAGTCAGCCTTGAGAGCGATCCCGACACTGTCGGTGGTGACGGATCTGCCGAATTTGTTTTCGATTGATTCGGGGATTTGGGTCAATCCGTTTGGCCGTGGAGAGGCGTGGGAGCGGCCGGCTTCAATCGAGATGATTGGAGACAGCGGACCGGGCGGGGGATTTGGCGTGAATTGCGGACTACGACTGCGCGGTGGATTTAGCAGGAGTGGAGACAATCCCAAACATTCGTTCCGGTTGTTTTTCAGGAGTCGATACGGGGTGGCGCGGTTGGAGTATCCTTTGTTTGGAGAAGAGGGGGCATCAAGCTTCAACAAGATGGATCTTCGAACGGCGCAGAACTACTCATGGTCGTTTGGGGGGGATGGCAACAACACGTTTCTGAGGGAGGAAAGCGCACGAGAGATGCAGGGGGCGATGGGGCAGCCGCATACGCGGAGCCAGTATTATCATCTGTATTTGAACGGGCAGTATTGGGGGCTTTACGAGACGCATGAGCGGCCTGAGGCGAGTTTTGGCGAGAGCTATCTGGGGGGGAATGAGGAGGACTATGATACGGTGAAGGGGGAGCAAGATCAGGGCTACATCACCGGGGTAACTGATGGCAATCTGGATGCGTGGGAGGCGCTGCGGGTGAAGGCGAGAGCGCACTTTGCGAGTCCGAACGATGCCAGTTTTTTTGCGATGCAGGGGTTGGCGGCGGATGGAAAGACGCGGACGAATGATCCGGTGCTGCTTGATGCGGAGAATCTGATCGACTACATGCTTCTGACCTTTTGGGCGGGGAATCTGGATGGAGCCACGTCTGCCTTTCTTGGGGATGAGCGTGCTAACAATTGGTTTGCGGTGCGGAATCGGCTGGGGGTGAGCGGCGGCTTCAAGTTTTTGGCGCATGACTTTGAGCACACGTTTTTCAATGTGGACGAAGATCGAACAGGGCCCTTTGACGCAGGAAATCGGACGTTGGTCGAAACCTACAATCCGATGTTTTTGCATCATGACTTGCGCCCAAGCGGGGAGTACCGGATGCTTTGGGCGGACCGGGCGCAGAAGCATTTGTTCGGGGCTGGGGAGTTGCGCGCGGAGGAGATTCAAAGGCGGATGCTGGAGCGGAAGGCACTTTTAAACAAGGTGATCATCGCCGAGTCGGCAAGATGGGGGGATTCGAAAATGGGCGATGGTGCACCGCTGACGCGATTGGACTGGGTGAACGCGGTGGATTATGTGATTGACTCGTTTGTGCCTGAGCGAAGTGGGCGTGTGATCGCGCAGCTGCGCGGAGATGGACTTTATCCGAGTTTTGACGCGCCGGAACTGAGTCAATATGGAGGACCCATTTCGAGTGGTGCGGAAGTGGTCATTTCAGGAAATGGGGGCGAAGTGTATTTTACGCTGGATGGAAGTGATCCCCGGCTTGTCGGTGGTGCATTGAATACGAATGCCGAGAATTATGTGAGCAGTTCGGAGACGATTACATTGGTGCCATTTGGTCAGGACTGGAAGTATCTTGGAGATGGTAGCGATCAGGGAGTCTCGTGGCGGGCGACGGGTTTTGATGATGCGGAATGGGCTAGTGGGCCAGGTGAATTAGGGTATGGTGACGGCGATGAGGTCACGGTGGTTCCTTTTGTAGACGTGGATCCATTGGTGCCAGGGGATCAGAAGAATGCGACAACGTACTTCAGAAAACAGTTTCAAGTATCAGACGTCACAGGTCTGACTGAGGCTTCGCTTCGAGTGCGGTATGACGATGCGGTCATTCTGTATTTGAATGGAGTGGAGGTGGGTCGTTCGCCAAACATCAACAGCAATCCGAATTTCGATCAGTATGCGAGTGGAGGAACTCCGGATGAGAATGCTTTTTTCACCTTCAACGTCGATCCTGGGTTGTTCATATTAGGCACTAATGTGTTGGCCGCTGAGGTGCATCAAGCTGATTCAGGCAGCAGCGATATCAGCTTCAATGCGTCGTTGCGTGTCACTAAGACGAACCGGCCAACGCCTCTTTTGCTGACTGGCAATGGGAAAAAAACGCTCAAGGTGAGGGCGCTGCAGTCAGGAGAGTGGAGTGCTTTAGTTGAGGGGGTGTTTGATGTGAAACAGGCGTCTGACATGACGGTGAGTCTTTCTCCAAGCAGCTCCTTTATTGCTGGCGCATCTACTAGTTGCGTTGTGACAGCGAAAAATGTTGGGGCGGTAGCGAGTGAGGGAGATGTTGAAGTTTCGGTTGAGTTGCCGGAAGGTCTTGAGGCGACGGGAATTAGTGGGAGTGGGTGGACGATTGTTCAGGGGAGAGGGACAAGCGTGCGCGCCTATCGAGGTGACGTCCTTGGTGCTGGGGCGAGTTTTCCTGACTTGGTGTTGAATGTGATGATTTCAAAAGCGGCACCTGAGTTTGCAACGGTCATTGCTCGGGTTGGGGGTGGAGGGGAAATCAACACGAGCAACAATCAGTCGAGTCAGATGACTTTCATAGGTTCGACTGGTATGAGTGAGTTTTCGTTTAGTCGGTCTTTTTACGCTGGGCATGAAGCGGAAGAAGGGGTGAATGTAACTGTCTTGAGAACGGGGGTTCGATCAGGGCCAGCTTCCGTTCGAATAACGACGTTGGATGGTCGCGCGAAGGCTAGCTCGGATTATGGTTTGCAGGATCAAGTGTTGAACTTTTCTGACGGAGAACTCAGCCAAACGGTGAGGATTGATTTGATCAATGACGGAGTGTCTGAGTTGCATGAGCGATTTCGGGTTAAACTAAGCGATGTGGCAGGCGCGGCATCGTTGGGGGTGCCTAATGGTGCAAGCGTGACCATCATTGATCCGGATGAGATCGCGCCTACGGTGTCGGTGTCGACGCCGACTGAGGGGGCAAAGGTAGTTGCAGGTGTTGCGGTTTTGAAAGGAACGGCAAGGGATGACAAAGGACTCTTCGAGGTAGAAGCTTCAGTCAATGGAGGTGCCTTTGTTAAGGCTACATTGAGAATTCAAGGAGATGGCAGAACAGGCCGTTATGAGGTGGCTGTGCCAGCGGTGGCAGGAATAAATGAGGTCAAAGTTCGGGCCATTGACGTTAAAGGTCTGGTGTCAAATGTTGCGACAAGGCGGTTTGTGTTTAATCCGCTGCGACCTTTAGAGGTGCTGGTGTTGCCTGGTGCTCAAGCGGGCACTGCGGCCGTGGTTGGCCATGCCAATGCATCGATGATTGAAGTTGGAAAAAAAGTGCGACTGAAGGCTTCGGCGCGGGTGGGTTTTCGGTTTGAGGGTTGGACTGTTGCAGGGATGTCAGGGACGGAATTGGAGAACCCAGCTATTGAAGTGTTGATGAGCGAGGGATTGACGGTGACAGCGCGGTTTGTTGCGGATCCTTTTGTGGCGTCGGCTATAGGGGAATATCATGGACTTGTGGTTACGGATGCGGGAATGGAGCGAAAGTGGGAGAATCACGGGTCGGCGAAAGTGACCGTGAATAAACAAGGAACCTTCACTGGGAGGCTCAAAATAGGTGGGAATGCGGTGTCCTTTTCTGGCCTATTCAATACGGATGGCGCGTCGAGATTTGGGATGGGCAGGTTGCCCGAAACGACCCTGATGAGGAGTGGTCGGGTTCCATTGGTTTTGGGTTTGCAGTGGGATTTGAGGCCACCTCATGGAATGACAGGAAGAGTTGGGGAAGTGAAGAGAGACGGGAGTGTACGAGAGGTGGCTTCCTTCACTGCGGAGTTGCCTCTTGGAAAGCTGAGTGCGGGGTCTCCCTATTTGCAAGGAGGGGGACGTTTTGACCTGAGCTTGTGGCCGAAGGTGCAAATGGGTCTAGATCTGGAGGACTATCCGCAGGGGCCGGGCATGGGTTTGCTGACGATTTTGAGGAGCGGGCAAGCGAGGGTTGCCATCAACCTAGCAGACGGGATTCGAGTGACGGCGGCGATGCCGATTCAACGGACGATGAGGATTCCGTTGTTTGTGCCGCTCTATCAAGCGGCAGCTGGGGGGCTCACTGGCGAAATACGTTTGAGCCATGGTGATGCGGAAGGGGATATTCAAGCCACTGATTTGCTTTGGTTCAGGCCCGTGTTAAATCGCGCTCCGTATCCATTTGGCTGGCCAGAGGGGATCACCTTAGACGGGAGAGCTGATGCGCAGCCCTGATGCATTAGGGGGCGATCCGTCTGGTCGAATGGTCTGGGTGGATGGCTATCGGGGGTTAGCCGTGGTGGTGATGGTGTGGGTTCATGTTGCGAATACCCTATTAACTGCGGAGGAACAGATGACAGAATGGTACGGGCGATTGACATTCTTTCACGGTCTCGTGGCGCCAGCGTTCTTTTGGATTGGCGGATTTGTGCGAGGGGTTCGGGTTCCGCAGCCGGGTGGAAAGCGTCCCGGTTTTGGTGCGGTGAAGCGATTGCTCGGAGTGATGTTGCTAGGCTATTTGATGCATTTTCCTTGGAGGGTGTTTATTCATTTTGAATGGGATGCGACATCAGGAAAAGAAATGATGACAGTCGATGTCCTGCAAACTTTGGCCTTCACTGGGCTGGTGATGGTTGGAGTTGAAAGGTTTGTGATTACTCGAAGGATGCAGCAATGGGTGATCGGGGGGCTAGCGGTTGTGTTCGTGGTATTGGAAAGGTGGGCAGGAGATTGGGGAACGGCGTGGCCGTTTGTGAATGCCTGGCTAAGTCGGCAAACGGGATCTGTCTTCTGTTTGTTTCCTTGGGTAGGGTTTGGCTTGGCGGGATGGCTGTGCGGAAGTTGGGTGGTGGCTGGAAGAGGCAAAGCGGTTTGGATTTATGCCTGTATTGGGGCCATGCTCGCATGGGGTGTGCCGCAATTGGAATGGCTCGGGCGAGGAGAGGCATTTTTTTTGCAACGGCTGGGTTGGGTGATCTTGGTGGCCTTGGTTGTGGCCGGTGTGTTTCGGATGCCGCAGTGGCGGGCTGGCATGGCTTCTAGCGCCTTGCTGCTAGCTGGGCGTGAATCTCTGGTGATTTATGTCGCGCATTTGACGATTATTCATGCGGTACCGTCCCCTTACGGAACCTTAGAGCAATGTCTCGGAAGGACGCAGTCTTTAGGACAGGTAGTTGGTTGGTTTGTATTTATTGCCGCAATAAGTTGGGGGGCTGCCTGGTGGAATGAACGGCGAAAAGAACGATTGAAGGGTTTAGATGTATTGGGTGGTTGAATGGCGATAGGAAGCAGGTTTTGGATCGTTTGGTTTAATCTTGTCTTTGCAGGCAACTTTCTGCGAGGCTTCCTCCAACAAACCATCAACATGAATTCTGAATCTTCCAATAGTAGCCCAGCGATCATCGGCAATTCACGCCGCGAGTTTATCAAAATGGCGACACAGACGACGCTGGGAATGTCCGCCTTGTCGGGAGTGGCATTGCCCCATGTCCATGCAGCAGGGGATGAGAGCATTCGGGCGGTAATTGTGGGATGTGGCGGACGGGGGACGGGTGCGTCCAGCAACTGTCTGGGTCTCAAAGAGGCGCCGATGCGGATGGTGGCGATGGCTGATGTTCAGGAGAATCGTTTGAAGAGCAGCTTTGAGGCGCTTTCAGGCAAACACCCTGATCGGATGTCGGTGTCTGAGGACACGAAGTTCATTGGTTTTGATGCGTATAAAAAGGCGATTGATCAGCTCAGACCCGGAACGGGTGACGTGGTGATTTTGGCAACGCCGCCAGCCTTCAGGTGGGTTCATTTTAAGTATGCGGTCGAAAAGGGAGTCAATGTGTTCATGGAGAAGCCTGTTTGTGTGGATGGTCCGAGTGGGCGGAGGATGTTGGAGATCAATGAAGAGGCCAAGAAGAAAAATTTGAAGGTGGGGGTGGGTTTGATGTGCCGCCATTGTGATCGCCGTAACGAGCTGTTTCATCGGATTCAAGACGGGGAGATTGGTGATTTGGTGCTGATGCAGGCGTATCGCTTGCAGGGTCCGGTGGGTTCGTGTTTCACGCTGCCGCGTGATCCGAAGAAGGACCCGAGCGAGTTGCTGTGGCAGTTGCAGAACTTCCATTCTTTTCTTTGGGCAAGTGGTGGGGCGTTCAGTGACTTCAACATTCACAACATTGACGAGGCATGCTGGATGAAGAACGACTGGCCAGTGGAGGCCAAAGCGAGTGGAGGAAGGACTGATCGCGGGGATTACATCGATCAAAACTTCGACAACTACACGGTGGAGTACACCTTTCAAGATGGCACGAAACTGTTCTTTCAAGGTCGGAATCGGCAAAATGTGCACAATGAGTTTGCGACCTTGGTTCATGGAAGCAAGGGCTGGGCGACGGTCTCTAGTGCCGGGCATTTTCCTTCCCGTGCGATGACATGCAAAGGCCATAAAAAAGAATCGAAGAACTTGATTTGGCGTGCGGAGCAACCGGAGCCGAATCCTTACGATTTGGAGTGGCAGCATTTGGTGAGCGCGATTCAGAACAACAAGCCGTTCAATGAAGTTGAGCGTGGAGTGATGGCTAGTGTGGTGACGGCGATGGGTCGATTTGCAGCTCACACTGGTCAATTGGTGACGCTGGAGCAGATGATGAAGTCTGAGATCGAGTTTGCTCCCGGAGTGGACAAGCTGACGATGGACGGACCAGCGCCAATCATGGCAGACGAGAATGGCAAGTATCCGGTGCCCGTTCCAGGGGTGTTCAAAGATCGCGAGTATGCGATCTGAAGACCTTTTGAGGTTCTATTGATGGGTGGGCCGGGTTGAGAAACTCGGCTCACTTTTTGAATGAGACAAGGGGCACAGAATCATTCTGCGCTTGTTTCGAGGCGTGGGAATAGGGGAATGGGGGTATTGAGCTGATGGCCGGATTGAAGTATGCCCCATTTTAAGTCATTGAGGACAAATCCGGATGGCATTTCCCATCCAAGTTGGGCGCGGGCGGTGGCCATGGCGGTAGGGATGATGGGATCAAGCAGGACACTGAGATGGACCCAGGCTTCGGCGAGATGGTAGAGGACACTGTCGAGTCGAGAGGCTTGGGAGGGATCTTTGGCTAGGGAGAAGGGCTTGGTGCTGTCGACATAGGCGTTTGCATGGGTAACGATCTTCCAAGCGGCTGCGATGCCATCGTGGATAGCCCAAGTGTTCATGCATTCTGAATAGACTGGAAGTGCGTCGGCCACGGTTTGGCGGAGAGCCGAGTTTTCGGAGTCGTCATAGTCACCGGGAACGAGGAGGCCACTGCGGTATTTTTGAGCCATGTTGATGCTACGGTTGAGGAGGTTGCCCAAGCCTCCGGCGAGCTCTTTGTTGTAGGACATGAGGATGCGCTCGTCGTTGAAGTCGGAGTCGTAGCCAGTGGCGATGTCGCGCATGAGGTAGTAGCGCAGGCCGTCGGGTGTGAGTTTATCGGCGAGGGAGTTTGGGTCGACGACGTTGCCGAGGCTCTTGCTCATTTTTGCGCCTTTGATATTCCACCAGCCGTGGACGATGAGTCTGGGCATTTGTTCGTCGGTGAAACCGAGGGCGTGGAGCATAGTCATCCAGTAGATGGCGTGGGCAGGAACGAGGATGTCTTTGCCGATGATTTCGGCGTCTGCGGGCCAGAGGTCGGCGAAGTGGGGCAGTCCCTCGTTGCCGCATTCGTCGGCGAGGTAGCCGGCGAAAGAGATGTAGTTGGTGAGGGCATCAAACCAGACGTAGTTGACGAAGCGCTCGTCGAAGGGGAGAGGGATGCCCCAGGAGAGGCGCTCGGCGGGCCGTGAGATGCAGAGGTCCTGTCCGCCGGAGGAATCGAGGGCGTTGAGGACGTCAGCGGTGCGGAAAGCGGGGGTGATAAAGTCTGGGTGACTGCGGATGTAGTTTTGCAACCATTCGACGTGATCCGAAAGCTTGAAGTACCAGTTTTCCTCCTCGATTTCGACGACCTCTCCCCATTCCTCGCCGAAGTTGCCGTCAGGGCCGCGTTCTTTATCGGTGAGGAATTGCTCCTGGCGAACGGAGTAATGGCCAGAGTAACTTTTCTTGTAGAGCTGACCGCAGTCGTGCAGTTTTTGCAGCATGGCCTGGACGACCCTTTTGTGGCGAGGATCGGTAGTGGCGGCCCATCCGTCATAGCGGACATTGAGCTTGTCCCAGAGGGAGGTGAAATGGGCGGTGATGCCATCGACAAAGGCCTGGGGGCTGAGGCCTGCGGCGTCGGCGCTTTTCTGGACTTTTTGGCCGTGCTGATCGACACCGGTAAGGAAGTAGACTTGGCGACCTTGCAACCGTTGGAAGCGTGCCATGACGTCGGCCAGCACCTTTTCATAGGCGTGCCCAATGTGGGGCGGCGCATTGGTGTAGTCGATGGCTGTGGTGATGTAGAACGGCTTCATGGAGGGCCTGTACTTCGGCGAAAGGACGGGTGGATGCAAGGGGAGGCTGGACAATTGGAGGTCAATGTCATTTAATGAAGTCATGAACCTGATTGACCGAATCATCACCGATGGTGCGAGAACGTTGACTCTTGAGGATCTCGATGCGCTGATGGTGGTGTTGCCGAAGATTCGGGATGAGCTTGAAGCCGAGGCTGCGCCTGAGGAAGGGATGCTGGATCAGTTCCGTTTTTTACGCCATGTGGCTGAGGATGCTGTGGCGGGCTTGCGACGGGAGACGTCTTTGGTGGCTTTGGCAGAGGTCACTTTTGCGCTGCTTTACCTTACCAAGAACAATGATTTGATTCCGGATACCCTGCCTCACGAGGGCTGGATCGATGATAAAGCGATATTTACCGCGGTATTGAAGCGAAATGAATCGACGTTGAAGGAGTTAGCGATTGTGCGAGGTCATGATTGGGAGATGCTTACCTCGGTTATATGAAAGGGGAGTCTTGGCTGGGTGGAGGCGCATCCTGCGGGTGGGATTGACGTTTGAAATGGAGGCGTTTGGTGAGGGGGATGCGAAGAAGTTTGGCAACACCCGTCCAACTGAGCCAACCGAGAGCGTAGCCGATGGGGGTGGAGAGGATGCCGCCGATGATGCCGCCGAGGAACATGGATTGAGCAAAACGAACACCTTTTTCGACGTCAGGATTTGCGATTTTTTGGAAGGTATCGTTGAGGGGATCCCCGAAAATGCCAAGCAGCCAATCACCGAAGGCCTTCTCAGCGAGACCAATGGGTGCGAATGTGACGGGATTGCTGAGCCAAGCGACGACGATCACTGTGGGAATGTTGACACGGAAAATGGCGGCAAGGATGATTCCGAGGGGCAATTGGCCTGGCATGATTTGGGCGCAGACAAAAAAGCCGACTGCCCAGCCACCTGCAAAAGTGGCCTGGCAGGGGCGCCAGACGCGTTTATCCAGAAAGTGACGTGCGAACCAGCGCATGGCAGGGCTGGACTTCAAGCGACGGGGATGCTTGAGGTAGCGGTAGGTGCGGAAGACGGCTCTGCGGATGTACCATCGGGTTTTGTCCAGCATGAAAGGAATAGTGGGAGGCTGGAGAAGGGTCAATGAGTGCCTGGCGATTGAGAACTCCAGACGTAGATAAGAAGAGCTGAGCCCATGATCAAGCGGTACCATGCAAAGCCGTTGAATGTGTGAGTTTGGACAAAACGAATGAGCCAGCGCACGACGACAAAGGCTGAAATGGCTGATACGAGAGTACCGAGGGCGATCATGCTCCAGTTCTCATTCCCCGCCTCACCATCTTTGATTGCAGAAAGAATTTTATAGAAGCCGGCGGCCATTAGAGTTGGGACACCGAGGAGAAACGAGAACTCGGTGGCGGCGGGTCGCGCGATGCCGACGGCCATGGCGGCAAGGATGCTGGCACCAGAGCGGGAGGTGCCGGGGAAGACCGCTGCGAGAATCTGGGCAAAGCCTACCACCACGACGACGGTCCAGGTGATTTCGGCCAAGCCCGCATGGTTCTTCTTCCATCTCTCGCAGGCGAAGATAACCAGGGCGCCAATCAGTGTTGCCCAGGCGACTGGGGCGATTTCGTGGGGTAGTTCAATGCCAAGCTTTTTGATGAAAAGTCCGCCTACCGCTGTGATCAAAAAGGCTGCGAAGAGTTTAAAGAGGTAGTCTCGAGTTTCTGGTGAGGAAAGAGTCGTAGCGAAGTGGGAGACCCGCTTTGAGAAGACGGCGAGAACTGCAATCACCGCACCGCTTTGGATGACAACGTCGAAAAGATCGCTCTGACGTGGAAGCCAGCCCAAATTTTGCGGGATTAGGAGATGGCCGGTTGAGGAGATGGGAAGGAACTCAGTTACGCCTTCAATGATGCCGAGGATCACAATAGAGAGCCATTCGGGGAGATCAGTCATAGGTAAGGGCAGAGGGAGATGATTGCGGGGTGGCAGCTATGCGGCGGAACCTGGAATTTGCAAGTCCCGCGTCACAATCTGGATTTTAAGCCGTCACAGGCAACCGTTTGCCCCTTGATTCGTTTGACCTTTGAAAGCGACAGGTGACCGTCACACCGCGCTTCGCTTTGGAAGTGATGTTGAGAGAGCCCCCGATCAAATTGGCTCGATATTCCATGATCTGGAGTCCAATGCCTGCATCTGGCGACTTATTGAGTCTGGAACCGTCGTTTTCGATTTTCAGGACGCATTCGCGATCAGTGAGAATGCGAAGAGAGATCGTGATTTTAGTGGGTTTGCCGTGGCGGATTGCATTATTGCATGCTTCCTGCGCAATGCGATAAACGTGGGTTTCCTTTTCGAGGTCGTCGATAGCAATTCCAGGATCCATGAGGAAATGGCAAGAAGTGCGGTGATTGATTTGGATTGTGTCAGCCAGCAACTTGAGGGCGCCTTCAAGTCCACGGTTCTTCACAGCGGAAGGAGAGAGGCTGTGGGACATGCGGCGCACCTCTTGGATTGCCTCACCGACAAGTTCGCGAATGCGCGCGACGCTGTCGTGATGGTCTTCTCCGAGTTCGAATTCGAGCGCAGACATTAGGGCCGCGACTCCAGTCAAAGTTTGCCCAACCCCATCATGAAGATTGTGTCCGATTCTTGCCTGCTCCTGTTCGGAGACGTTGAGGAGTTCCTTTTGGAGGCGGCTGCGCTCGGTAAGATCGGTTCCGGTAACGATGATGCGGTCAATACTACCGTCAGCAGATCGAGTGGATATGCTGGAAAGTGAGAAAAGATGATCTTGTCCTTTCTTGTCTGTCAGAATGGCTTCTCGTGGTGGATTGGAGCCGCCTTTGAGAAGTGATTGAAGTCTTTCGATGGCGCGGACTTTTTCTTCCTGGCTCATAATGCCGACGGCCCAGGGGGTTTTGCCAAGGAGTTCTTCGCGACTGAATCCCATGATATCAACTGTGGCTTGGTTGACGTGGACCATGTTTCCCTGGCGATCGAGTAGAACAATGATTGCGGAAGTGTGGTCCACCAAAGTCTCGTTAAAACGGAGCTCCCGCAGATACCTCATTTCTGCCTGTTTGTGCTCGTCGACATCTTGAAAGGTGCCGATCAATTTGACGACGACTCCGTTTTCGATCACTGGGGAACCCTGAGAGCGAGCCCAGAAAGTCCGTCCTCGCGCGCTTACGACTTTCAACTCGAGGTCGTAAGCTGCGCCATGATTGATGGCGGATTGGACAGCGGCTGCGATTTTTGGCCGTTCTTCCGGGGCGTAGAAAGCTATCGCATCTTCGAGAGTCGGTGCACAAAGAGCGTCGACTTCGAACAGGATGCATGTTTCCAAAGACCAGAAAAGTTTTTTGGAATTGAGATCGAGTTCCCAACCTCCGATTTTGGCTATCTCACCGGTGCGTTTGAGCATATCGGCCGTATGTGCCAAGGCTGTCTCGGCTTCCTTTCTCGAAGTGATGTCTTTGACGGTTGCCAGAAAGTTAACAATCTCGCCGTTGCTGTTCTGGACGCAAGACGGGCTTATCATAACGGGGAAGCGTTCCCCCGATTTGCGCTGAAAGTTCAATTCGACATCCCTGAAATTTCCATTCAGGGTCTCCACGAAAGCAGCGTTGATGCTGTCATATTCTTCCAGAGGCCAGTAGGGGAATGGCGGGGCGGTTCCAATGAGTTCTTCTTGAGAGAACCCTGTCATTCGACAGAATGCTGGATTGACCACGATATGAATTCCTTGTGCATCGAGCACTGCAAATCCGTCATGCATTGAACTGATCAAGCTATGGTTGAATGAAACGGAAGCTTTGAGGGCAAGTTCTGTTTCTCTGCGCTCGGTAATGTCGCGAACGATGGCTTGCAAAAGTACCCTGCCAGCACTTTCGACTTTATTGAGAGTTACCTCAGCCGGGAATGAGGTGCCATCCAGCTTCGTGTGTAGCCATTCAAAGAACTGTGGGATACCTGAAAGGGCGGATGAGATTTTTTCGATCGCGAACTCGATCGAATTGCGACCGTTGGGCTGGTTGGTTGGCGAGAATTTGTATGGTGGGAAGCCAATGATGTCTTCGCGTTTGGAGCAGCCGAACATTTCCAGGCTCCTAGCGTTGCAGTCAATGAAGCGCTCCCCCTCCAAGATCAGAATGCCATCGCCGGCATTCTCAAAGAGTGTTCTGTAACGCTCATCACTATCGCGGCGGGCCGCCTCTGCTGCTTTATGGCTGCCTATATCGGTGAGGAGCGCGACCGCTCCGACATATTCGCCCAGGCCATTGGTGATTGGGTTGGTAGAAACGAACGCTCCCAGTTTCGAGCCATCCTTACGTATGTAGTCGAACTCGAACTGCTCCGCCACACCCTCTTTCCTGCGCTTGATGAGTTCTCCCAACCGGGCGCGACCTGCGGCATCCAAGAAATCATCGATAGGGCGTCCAAGCATCTCTTCTGGTGCATAGCCCATCATCGTTGACATCATTGGATTGACATAGTCCGTCAAAGATGACGAATTGATTCGCCAGATGCCTTCTTGAGCCGTTTGGACAATTAGGCGGAAGAGTTCCTCGCTCGATTTGAGGGCCTCGATGGTTAATTTGGTGTCTGATATGTCACTGAAGACCACTCGAGTTTTCTGGTGACCGTTTGTCCGGGTGGTCGAAAGTGCCAGTTGGACCCAGAAAAAAGTGCCGTTGGGCTTAACCATGCGTAGTTCGCAGGCATTCGGTTCGGAGGATTTGGCGGTTTGGCGACGATAAACCTCTTGATCTGGCAGATAGATAAAACTGGCTATTGGTTGGTTGACCAAATCTTTTTGAGGAACCTCTAAAATGGCAGCAGCCTGGGTGTTTGCCTGAACAATGTTACCTGATTCGCTGACGATTACGTAGGCAAGCGGTGCGAGATCATAAAGTTCGCGATAGTGCGCGACCGAAGCATTGGCCTCAGCCTGCGCGGCGAGTAATCTTTCGATCTGTGTTTTGAAATCAACACGGTGAGCCGACGCTTTTTGCTGTCTCTGCGGCAATTCCTCCTGAGAGGCTGCATCATTCTTTATTGAAGGCTGGCTGGGTGCCTTCGGAATGGTGACTCTTGGCTTTCCTGGTTCGTGGCTCATTTGGCGTAATAACTGACAAGTCTACTCCCCTGTTGGTTTTAAGCCAAAATGAAAGGTGAGAGCGAGGCAAAAGTGAAGGTCTCTTAGGATTTAGCGGGGTTCCCATCCGTCAGTGGTGTTTTAGAGGAAAACGTGGGAGGCGACCCGCTGGGTGGAGAGGACAGGCAGAAGGGGCGGCTAATGAATTTCAAAGTTTCGATTCGCGGCTAAAGCGAGCAGGGGGTGGGCCTCCGGGGGGAGGAGGATTGTGACCACTAAAAATTCTCAAAAATGATAAGGCTAAACCTAATATTTTCATCTCAAAGGTTAGCATCTAGACATCCTGGGGGGGGCGGGGCCACGTTAAATGGTGGCGGAAAGATATCGGCAGGCATGGCAGAGAGATTGCTGGTTGTCTTGAGCCCGGTCTGTGTCTAAATACCCACCCTCTTGAGCTAAAATGACAAATTACGGACTCCCACCGAAACAAGGCCTTTATGATCCGAGCAACGAACACGATGCCTGCGGCGTCGGGTTTGTCTGTCATATGAAGGGCAAAAAATCCCACGAAATCGTGGCCAATGCGCTCACGATTCTTGAAAATCTGGACCACCGCGGTGCCTGTGTGGAAGAGAATACTGGTGATGGAGCCGGTATTCTCATTCAGATACCCGACGCCTTTTTGAAGAAGGCCGCCGCTGAGGTGGGTATCAACCTGCCGGAACAGGGCAAATATGGGGTGGCCAATTTGTTCTGCTCACCTGATCGCGCCGCTCGTGATGAGGCGCAGGCTATTTTTGAAAACATTGCCTCTGGAGAAGGGTGCCCTGTGCTCGGATGGCGGGATATTCCGACGGATAACAGCACTCTGGGTAAGTCCGCGAAAGCCAGTGAGCCGTTTATGCGTCAGGTTTTCATCGCCCGGGGTCAGGCTCTGGCGGATGAAGTCGCCTTTGAGCGGAAGCTTTATGTGATCCGGAAAATGGCCCACATGGCTATCCGTGCTGCTAAAGTGGACACGTTTTGGTATGCACCAAGCTTGAGTTGTCGGACGCTGGTTTACAAGGGCATGCTGACGCCGCATCAGGTGGGGGCTTACTTCAAGGACTTGAGAAATCCAGAAATGGACTCGGCTTTGGCGCTGGTTCATTCGCGATTCTCCACGAACACGTTCCCGAACTGGGAGCGTTCGCACCCGTATCGTTACATTGCGCACAACGGAGAGATCAACACCTTGAGGGGCAACATCTCCTGGATGAAGGCCCGGGAGTCCCTGCTGGCGTCAGAGCTGTTTGGGGATGACATCCAAAAGATCAAGCCCGTCATCAATGTGGATGGTTCGGACTCGACGATTTTTGACAATGCATTGGAACTGATGGTTTTGGCGGGGCGCTCGTTGCCCCATGCGATGATGATGATGATTCCTGAGCCGTGGAGCGGTCATGAGTCGATGAGTGAGGCGAAAAAGGCCTTCTATGAGTACCACAGTTGTCTCATGGAGCCCTGGGATGGTCCTGCTTCCGTGGCCTTTACGGACGGAACCATGATCGGTGCGACTTTGGACCGCAATGGTCTGCGTCCTTCACGCTACTACGTTACAAAGGATGATCTTGTGATCATGGGTTCCGAAGCCGGGGTATTGCCTGTCGCTCCTGAAAATGTTGCTCACAAGGGCCGTTTGCAGCCCGGGAAAATGTTCATTGTGAACATGGTCGAAGGTCGCATCGTTCCGGATGAAGAGATCAAGGAACAAATCGCATCGGAGAAGCCCTATCGCGATTGGTTGGACAAACACTTGGTGAAGCTTGCGGATGTGAAGGATGCGGTCTCACTCCCCGAGGTGGATCACAAGACTGTGCTGCAGCGTCAACTTGCCTTTGGCTACACGTTCGAAGATCTTCGTTTGCTCATGACTCCGATGGCCAGGGATGGGGTCGAAGCCATTGGTTCGATGGGAACAGACACACCGATTGCGGTGCTATCAGACAAATCGAAGCTGGTTTATGATTACTTTCACCAGTTGTTTGCGCAGGTCACGAACCCTCCCATTGATTGCATTCGCGAGGAGATTGTGACGTCATCCGTCACCACCATTGGGGCAGAAGGGAACTTGCTCGATCCTCGGCCTGAAAGCTGCCATCTCATCGAGCTGAAGACGCCGATTCTTAGCAACGAAGAACTGGCCAAGCTGAAGGGAATTGCTCAGGGGCAATTTTCCTCCGCGACATTGGAGATCCTGTTTGATCCGACAGCTGGTGCTGCAGGCCTCGAAAAAGCGATGGACGACCTTTGCGCGCAGGCTGACAAGCTGATTGCAGACGGTAAGAACATTCTCATCCTGTCTGACCGTGGTGTCGGCAAATCGAGGGCGCCGATTCCAGCGTTGCTTGCTGTTGGCGGTCTGCACCACCATCTCATCCGGAAGGGCACCCGCACCCGGTGTGATATTGTGCTAGAGTCTGGAGAACCGCGAGAAGTGCATCACTTCTGCACCTTGATTGGTTATGGTTGTGGAGCCATCAACCCCTACCTCGCGTTTGAAACGCTGGATGACATGATTCGCCAGGGCCTGTTGGTGAATGTGGACCACAAGAAGGCGGTCTATAACTTCATCAAGGCTGCCACTAAGGGCGTCATCAAAGTTGCGTCGAAGATTGGGATCTCGACGATGCAGAGCTATCGTGGAGCACAGATCTTTGAAGCCATGGGACTGAATCAGGCGGTGGTGGACAAGTATTTTACGCACACCAGCACCCGAATCGAAGGCGCTGACATCAACGTCATTGCGCAGGAATCCATTCAGCGTCACAGCCATGCTTACCCAGACCGTGAAGCCAATTCGCCAACGCTGGAAGTCGGTGGCGAGTATCAGTGGCGGAAGGAAGGTGAGGCGCACCTTTTTAACCCGCTAACGATCCACACACTTCAAAAAGCCGTTCGCACGGGCAGTTTTGATACCTTCAAGGTCTACAGTAAGCTCGTCGACGAGCAATTGAAGCAGCAGTACACGCTTCGTGGACTGCTTGATTTTGTGGCACAGACACCCGTGCCGATTGATGAGGTCGAGAGCGTTGAATCGATCATGAAGCGCTTCAAGACAGGGGCCATGAGTTATGGTTCCATTTCCAGTGAAGCACACGAAGCCTTGGCGATTGCCATGAATCGTGTCGGCGGAAAGTCGAACACTGGTGAGGGAGGTGAGGATCCGGAGCGCTACACCTGGACCAATGAAAAAGGGGACTCAAAGAATAGCGCCATCAAGCAAGTTGCCTCTGGTCGGTTTGGTGTGACCAGCCTTTACTTGTCTCAAGCCAAGGAGATTCAGATCAAAATGGCCCAGGGTGCTAAACCAGGTGAAGGCGGGCAGCTGCCTGGAGGCAAAGTTTACCCCTGGATTGCGAAAGTGCGTCATTCCACGCCTGGGGTTGGTCTGATTTCTCCGCCTCCTCACCATGACATTTACTCCATTGAGGATTTGGCCCAGTTGATCCACGACTTGAAGAACGCCAACCGGGAAGCGCGTGTGAGCGTGAAACTGGTTTCTGAAGTTGGCGTTGGCACCATTGCTGCCGGTGTGGCGAAGGCTCACTCGGATGTGGTCCTCATCTCTGGATTTGATGGAGGAACAGGAGCCTCTCCACAGACCTCAGTGAAGCATGCTGGGATTCCTTGGGAACTTGGTCTTGCCGAGACTCATCAAACGCTCGTCTTGAATGATCTGCGCAAGCGGATCGTGGTGGAGGCTGACGGGCAAATGAAAACCGGACGTGATGTCGTGATTGCCGCATTGCTGGGAGCTGAAGAATTCGGATTTGCCACAGCGCCGCTGGTCACTCTGGGGTGCATCATGATGCGGGTCTGCCATTTGAACACTTGCCCAGTCGGGGTGGCTACCCAGAACCCGGATTTGCGCGCCAAGTTTACTGGTGACCCGCAATACACCGTCAACTTCATGACCTTCATTGCGCAGGAAGTGCGCGAACTCATGGCGCAGCTTGGGTTCCGGAAGTTGGAAGACATGGTCGGCCGAACGGACATGCTGGAAGCTCGAAAGGCTGTTGATCACTGGAAGGCTAAGGGACTCGATTTCTCCAACCTGTTGTTCCGCCCAAAAGTTGGGTCTGAGATTGGACGATTCTGCACGGAATCTCAGGATCATGGCATCGACAAAAGCCTTGATATCACCACCCTGTTGCCTCTTTGCAAAGATGCCATTGAGAAGGGGGAGAAGGTCAGGGCCGACGTGCCGATTCGGAACATCAATCGCACCGTTGGAACGATTCTCGGCAACGAGATCACCAAGCGCCACTGGCATGGATTGCCTGACGATACGGTGCATTTGCATTTCCGTGGCAGTGCGGGGCAGAGTTTTGGGGCTTTTGTTCCCAAAGGTGTCACGCTGGAGCTTGAAGGTGATGGGAATGACTACATCGGCAAAGGCCTTAGTGGCGGGCGCATCATCATCTATCCACCGGAGGGAAGCACTTTCCTTGCTGAGGAAAACATCATTGCTGGCAATACCGCGTTGTATGGTGCCACGAGTGGCGAACTCTTTCTTCGTGGCATGGCAGGGGAGCGCTTTGCTGTTCGAAACAGTGGGGTGGACACCGTCGTCGAAGGCGTGGGAGACCATGGCTGCGAATACATGACAGGTGGTCGTGTGGTGGTGCTTGGTCTCACCGGTCGGAACTTCGCAGCAGGCATGAGTGGCGGCATCGCTTACGTTCTCGATGAAAAGGGTGACTTCGCGACGCGGTGTAACAGCGGCATGGTGGATCTCCTCACGCTCGACGACAAAGAAGAAATCGACGAGCTCTACGAACTCATCAAAAAGCACGCCGACCTGACCAAAAGCCAACAGGCGTTTAAGGTTGTCGCTCTATGGGAGGAGATGCTGCCGAAGTTTGTGAAGGTCTTGCCTCGAGACTACGCCCGCGTTTTGAAAGCTCTCAAGAAGGCCAAAGACGATGGATTGGTCGGGGATGATGCCCTCAATGCGGCTTTTGAAGCCAATGCTCGCGACGTCGCCCGGATTGGGGGCGGTTAGGATACTGACAGGCGGCATTAAAAAATAGAAATCACCTTTTTAAAGATAAGAGATCATGGGAAAACCAACAGGCTTCATTGAATTCGAACGCGAACTACCTTCAGACCGCGATCCGCTTGAGCGGGTCAAAGACTGGAAGGAAATCCACCTGCACCTACCCGAGGACCGGCTCAAAAAGCAAGGTGCGCGGTGCATGGATTGCGGCATTCCTTTTTGTCATAGCGGATCGCTCATCAGTGGGATGGCCAGTGGTTGTCCGATCAACAATCTGATCCCTGAATGGAATGACCTGGTGTTCCGCGGCCTTTGGCAGGAGGCGCTTGACCGCCTGCACAAGACCAACAACTTCCCAGAATTCACGGGCCGTGTTTGTCCTGCTCCGTGCGAGGGTTCCTGTGTGCTTGGAATCAACAATCCACCTGTCACGATCAAGAACATCGAAGTCTCGATCATCGACAAGGGTTGGGAAGAGGGCTGGGTCAAGCCGGAGCCTCCGCAGAAGCGCACGGGTAAGAAGGTCGCCATCATCGGTTCGGGTCCTGCGGGCCTCAGTGCCGCTGCCCAGCTAAACAAGGCGGGTCACTTGGTTACTGTTTTTGAGCGCGCTGATCGTCCTGGTGGTTTGCTCATGTATGGGATTCCAAACATGAAACTGGATAAGAACGAAGTGGTGCTCCGCCGAGTGAAGTTGCTGGAGGATGAGGGTGTGATTTTCAAGTGCAACGTCAACGTCGGCACTGACATCACTGCTGAGCAACTCCGCAAAGATTTCGATGCCATCATTGTTGCCACAGGAGCTACGAAAGCTCGTGATTTGCCGATTCCGGGCCGTGAATTGAAGGGCATCCATGTCGCCATGGACTTCCTTACGGCCAATACCCGGGCGGTTCTTGACGCCGATGCCACGGGTATCACGGCTGCTGGAAGAGATGTGGTGATCATTGGTGGGGGTGATACGGGCACGGACTGTGTTGGAACGAGCCTGCGCCATGGTTGCAACAGTGTCACCCAGCTAGAGATCATGGCGAAGCCGCCTCTTGTCCGTGCCGCCAACAATCCCTGGCCTGAGTGGCCGAAGACTTACAAGATGGACTACGGCCAGGAAGAGGCTGCGGCACGATTTGGCGATGACCCACGGGTCTATCTTACCACCGCGACGCATTTTGAAGGAGACGAGAACGGCAACGTTAAAGCTGTTCATGTGGTCAATGTTGAGTGGAAGAAGGACGAGAATGGCAACTTTGGGCCGCAAAAGGTTCCTGGCACGGAGAGAGTTCTTCCTGCGCAACTCGTTTTGCTGGCCATGGGCTTCCTGGGACCAGAGCAACCCCTGCTTGATGCGCTCAATGTCGAGCGCGATGCCCGAACCAACATCAAAGCTGAGCACGAGAAGTACACCACAAGTCTCCCCGGAGTCTTTGCCGCTGGGGATTGCCGTCGGGGTCAGTCGCTCGTTGTTTGGGCGTTCAACGAAGGCCGTGGTGCGGCCCGAGAGTGCGATCGCTTTCTGATGGGTCAAACCGACCTGCCATAAAGGGGAGAGACGGTTGATTTGTCAAATGGGGTTGCCGCATCACTCGGGTTGTAGCACAATCCGGGTCAATGACTGACATTCCTAGCAATCGATTTACTTTTGGCGATGGAACTCCTAGCGTGGGGTCGGAAGGGGTTGACTTGGGGCTCATCAGTCCGATGGAAGCGGTGGCAGCACTGTATTCAACGGATAAGGAAGCATTGGCTGATGCCATTCTTTCAAGCTTGAGTCAGGTGGTTTTTGGCGTGCGCGCCCCGAAACCTGCGAGTCTGCCACAAAGGGTCATGGCTCGTTTGAGCTACCGTCTTTTGAAGCGGACGACCGTGCGAGAGAAAGCGGGCAGTGAGGGCGACTCGATTAAGGTGAGGAATCGTCTATTGGAGCGGTCACAGCATCCGTATGCGAAATCACTTTTGGCGTCTTCGAGCAAGGAAACGGAGGCGCTGGTGGAAGGGGGGGATCCGATGAATGGACCCTACATGATGATTGTTCCCGAGATTCGGGCGAGTGCGGTTCTTTGGGACAAACTCTTTTTCAATTCGGTGCAGGGCAAGGATGTGCAATTGCGATTCATTTTGGAGACCAAGGCGACCTACCTTGAGGCGAAGGCGAGGCTGGACAAGGGGATGAACATCCGAATTAAGGCCCTCGCGGCGGGGACGGGATTGAGTTTGATTTTGGCTTATGATCAACTGATTCGCGACGGCTATGATTCCGAGCGAATCTTTGCGCGGATCACGGATCGCGACGAGTCGAACACTGCAAAGTCGAGTCGACTTCTTGGCAAACTGGCGGTCAAGCGAGGCTGGAGGCTAGGGGGGGGTAAGGAACCGGGAATTGGGGCTGAAACAGAGGACATTTTTCATGAGGCTGCTTTGGGGGTCGACAGAGGAAATCCCTTCGATGTCGTGACGGCGGTGGGGATTCTTGAGTATTTGCAGGGATCGACCTGTGAGACGACGGAACAGCGTCATGAGATCGAGGAGATGGAAGAGCCAGCGACGGCTCTGCATCTAGTGGCGAGGCTGTGTGACATGACTCGCCGAGACGGGTCTCTGATTGTGAACACGTACCGACCTCATTCGAGCACACGGATTTTGGAGTTGTTTGGAAAGCGTTTTGACTACCGGCATGTGATGAACATGAACGCGCTATTGTCCGGGACGCAGTTTTCTATTCCGATTTTGGTTGGTTTCGGTCATATCTATGACGTCAAGATTTACAAGAAAGAGGTTCAGTAGAAGGCAGGCTCGCAAGGAATTGGTTGGAATTCGCATGCGATTTGGTTCTTGCCGGGGGCTTTTGATAAATCTGGCTAGCGGTCTGAAGAAGCGGGCGTAGCTTGTTCAAGGTTGAGCAAAGATTGTCACGATTGAACGTTATTACAGCTAGTCACGTCTTAAGGGTATGCGTTTATTTCAATGGATAGGTTTGATTTCGGTGTTGGTTCTTCCGGGGCTGACTTTGGCTGAGGATACGGTCGCCGCCCTCATGAAGCAGGGGAACGCGCACGACGAGAAATTTGAGCCGAAGGAAGCCTTGGGCTTTTATTTGGAGGCAGAGAAGATCGAGCCAGAGAACGTCCAACTGCTTCTTTGCATAGCGAGGCAGTATCGGCACTGGGCGGCGGATTCGGGGACGCTTGCCGAAAAGATCAAACTGAGCCAAACGGGTAAAGACTATGCGAAGCGGGCGCAGGCCCTGGCACCTGGAGACGCTGAGGCGCATTTGTCGGTGGCAATTAGTCATGCCAAAATGGCTCCGATTCTGGATAATAAGGAGAAGGTTGAAGCATCACGTGAAGTGCGTGCGGCAGTGGACAAATCGATCGAATTGGATCCGAAAAAGGATTTCGCTTGGCATATCTTGGGGGGATGGCATCAGAGGCTCGCCGAGTTGGGAACGGTGAAGCGGGCACTGGCTAAAATGCTGTATGGGGAGATGCCACCTGCCTCAAACGAGGAGGCGGTAAAGTGCTTTGAGAAAGCGATCGAACTCAACCCGAATCGTTCGATTCACCATATCGAATTGGGGCGAACCTATGCGCAGATGGGCAAGTCTGAGGAGGCTAGGAAGTGCATTGAGAAGGGATTGGAGATGCCCAATACGGGCAAAGATGACCAGGAAGTCAAGCAGCGCGGGCGAGAGACACTGGAAGGGCTGAAATAGAAGGTCCAGGTGAAACCGGGCCGAATCCGAAAGAATGGTTGTTTTGGCCGACTTTTGACGGCAATATCGACACCCCGTTCAGTCGGATCTATTTTATGCAAAAAGAAGGCATCGCAATCATCGGAATCGGTTGTCGGTTCCCAGGAGGAATCAACGACACAGAGTCTTTCTGGAAATTATTAATCGAAGGAAGGGACGCTGTAACCGAGGTGCCGGCTGATCGGTGGAATGTTGAGCGGTTTTATGATGCTGAACCTGGAATTATTGGGAAATCGATCGCCAAGCGTGGGGGCTTTCTGGACTCGATCGATCAGTTTGACCCTCAGTTTTTCGGGATCTCGCCTCGTGAGGCTCCATATATTGACCCTCAGCAACGATTGCTCCTTGAGACGGCGTGGGAGGCGATTGAGGACGCGGGGGTGGTGTTGGATTTGGAAAATGGGACGGACATTGGGGTGTTCATGGGGGTGTCTCACAATGACTACCAGAACATTCAAGGGGGTTCTTCAGACAGATCGGGGATCAGCTCGCATTCACCGACAGGGTGCGCGCACAGCATCGCGGCGAATCGGATTTCCTATTGCTTCAATTTGAAGGGCCCAAGCATGTCGATGGACACGGCGTGCTCTTCTGCGCTGACGGCGGTCGCAGTAGCGTGCGAGCAACTGCGTTTGGGACGCTGCCAAATGGCGATGGCGGGTGGGGTGACGATCATGATCACGCCCGATGGGTTCATTGGGTTTTCGCAAGCGGGGATGCTTTCGCCGGATGGTCGATGTGCCGCGTTTGATGCTTCGGCGAATGGGTTTGTAAGAGGTGAAGGAGCGGGTGTGGTTTTGTTGAAGCCCTTGGAGCAGGCTCTGGCGGATGGTGATCCGATTCACGGAATCATCGTTGGAACCAGCATGAATCAGGATGGGCATACGAATGGGATATCGTTGCCATGTCCGGATGCGCAGGCGCGATTGGTTAAGGATGCGTGTGCTGATGCGGGGATTGATCCTGCCCAAATTGGGTATGTGGAGGCTCATGGAACGGGGACTGCGGTGGGGGATCCGATTGAAGCGACAGCACTGGCCGAGGCGTTGTGCGAGACCCGGAAGGTGCCGTTGGCGATGGGTTCAGTGAAAACAAACCTGGGCCATTTGGAGACCGCTGCTGGAGTGGTCGGTTTGGTCAAGGGATTGCTGGTGCTGAAGCATCGTCAGATTCCCGCGAGTCTGCACTTTGACACGCCGAGTGAGCACATTGATTTTGAGGCTTTGAAGCTGCGGGTGCCGACGAGTTTGGAGGCATTCCCAGAAATTCCCGGGCCGTGTCTGGTGGGGGTGAATTCGTTTGGATTTGGTGGTGCGAATTCGCATGTGATCTTGCAGGAAGCGCCTGCACTGAAGAACGTGAAGCATGAGCCGGTGTCGGCCTCAAGACCTTGGCCGTTTGTGTTTTCGGCGCGGTCTGAGAAAGCTTTGGCTGATGGAGCCTTGCGGCTGAGCGAGTGGATTGAGGATCACTCGAAGAGCAATGGCAAATCGCCAATGTTGCCAGCCCTGGTTTACAACCTGGGAGCGCGGCGCAATCATCATGCGTATCGAATCACTTCACTTGCGAGGACGACGGAGGAATTGGTGCAGGAGTTGCATGCCTATGCGGCGGATCCGTCGAGCAGTCCGTTCACCAGTTCGTTCACGCCTCGCCCCGAGCGTGCGTTGCGAGTTGGTTTTGTGATGAGTGGTCAGGGGCCGCAATGGTGGGGGATGGGCCGGGAATTGATGGTCCATGAGCCGGTGTTTCGGCGGACGATGGAGGCATGCGCGGCGGCGATGAAGCCGTATGCAAGCTTTTCACTTTTGGAAGAACTTGGGAGGGATGAGGCGGATTCGAGGATGCAGCAGACTGAGATTGCGCAGCCGGCGATTTTTGCGATGCAGCTGTCTTTGGCGGAGCTTTGGAAATCGAAGGGGGTTCAGCCCGCGGCGATTGTTGGGCACAGTGTGGGAGAGATTGCCGCGGCGTGTGCGGCGGGCATGTTGAGTCTTGAAGAAGGTGCGCGTGTGATTGTGCTGCGGGCGCGCTTGATGCATGAGTGCGCGCGTGGAGACGGCACCATGCTGGCGGTTGGTTTGACTGAAGAGGATGCGTTGGCGGTGATTGCCAAACATGATCGCACGGTGAGCATTGCTGCTTTCAATGGACCGAAGTCCTTGACCTTGTCGGGGCCAAAGAGCTCTCTGGAGGCGATCCAGGCGGAGCTTGAAGGGCGGTCGGTTTTTGCCCGATTCGTGCGGGTGGATCATCCTTTCCACCATGCGATGATGCAGCCAGCGGCGGATGCTTTGACGGCGGCGTTAAAGGACTTGAAGCCGGAAGCTGAGACGGTGCCCTTTTTTAGCACGGTGAGTGGTCAGCGTTGCTCCGGGGCGGAGTGTGTGGCGGCGCATTGGGGGCGCGGCATTCGGCAGGCGGTTCAATTTGTGTCAGCGGTCAATGCGGTGGCTGATTTTGGAGTGGATGTGTGGTTGGAAATCAGCTCGCATCCGGCGCTTTCCATGTCGATCCAAGAGTGTCTTGGAGCGCGCAATCAAAAAGCCCCGGTGACGGCTTCGGTTCGCCGTGAGCGCGAGTTCGAGACCTTTTTGGATGCGGTTCTGGCGCTGCATCGCGCGGGAGTGGTGGTGGATTTTGCAGCGATGACGCCGTCGCGTGAGTTGCTTTCTTTGCCAGCCTATGCGTGGGATCGGAGCCGTTGGTGGCACGAGTCGAGTGAATTGAGGGACGGGCGTTTGTCTCCTGGAGGGAAGGGGCTTTTGGATTCGCGGATGCCGAGGGCAACGCCGACATGGGTGACTCGCTTCGACAGCCGACACATGTCGTATTTGCGCGACCATAAGGTCGACACGCACATTGTTTTTCCAGGGGCTGGATTTGTTGAGATGGCCTTGGAGGCGGGAGTGCAGTTGTTTGAGGGGCGGCCCTTTGCGATTGAGGATTTTGAAATTCGCAAACCTCTGATTTTGCCGGATCCACCGACGGGTTTGACGATGGAACTGACCTATGAGCCGAACGAGCGGACGTTTACGATTCAAAGCAAATTTGAGCAGGCGGCGTCCTGGTCTGTGCATGTCGTTGGTTCGATGAGAAGTGAGCGAACCGAGTCCACGTTTGCTCAAACGGTCTGGCAGGCGCCGGGCGCTGACGAGGAAGCGGAAGGGGTTGGGCAATTCTATGGTCACATGAGCGACCTGGGACTGCGCTACGGGGAAGAGTTTCGGGCAGTGAGGGAATTGGCTGCTGGGGGAGGGAAGTCCACGGGCAAGGTGGCGTTGACGGAAGCAACTGGAAAGCGAGCCGCCGAGTATGCCTTGCATCCGGTGCTGCTGGATGCCGCGCTGCACGTGTTTTCCGCAGGTGCGAAAACGGTGGAAGATCGCAAGGCGAAGATGAAGCTGCCTGTTCGATTTGCGAAGATCCTTTTCCTGCGTTCGCCAGGGGCGTCGAGCCGGGTCAATGCGCGGGTTTTGCACTTCAACGAGGAACTGATTGAGGGGCGGATTGCGCTCTATGATGACGCGGGTCAGCCTTGCGTTCTTGTGGACGGGTTCCGTGCGATCAGCATGGCGGCGGCCCGTCGCCCGGGGGCTTCTGGAGGTGGGCGTGACTTGCTGTATCACGTGGATTGGGAGCGGTCGCAATCGACGACTGCCCCTTCGAAGATTGCTCCCGTTCCGCTAAAACAACTGCACAACACGGCGACTGCCACTCTTGAAGAGATTTTGAGTGTCCGCGGGCGTGAGGAGCTTGAGGGGGTTTTGAGGGCGGAGGATGAACTGGCTGCGGCGCAGATTGCGTCCGGGTTGGCGGCGATGGGTGTGAGTGAAAAACTCAAGGCTGGATTCAGTGCGGAATCGCTGGGTGTTGCGCCGGGTATGCAGACGGTATTCGGGCGGTTGATGTCGAAGCTGGTGGGACGCGGTCTGTTGACGGGCAAAGGAGGCAAGTTCAAGGCGACGGCCGCCTTTGGACAGGCTGCCGAGTCGGCGAATGGACTGTTGAAGTACTTTGTTGAGAATCATCCGGGGCATTTGCCTGAAGGATTGTTGTGTGAATCCACTTGCGCGGAATTGGGTCCGATCCTGCGGGGCGAAAAAGACGCTGTGCAGATTTTGTTCAGCGGGCCCGGGGCCGAATTGCTGGATCAGTTTTATGGTGACGGGCTTCTGGCAAGTCACTGGATGGCAGCGATTACGAGCGCTGTTCAGGAGTCGGCCCGTCAGTTGCCTGAGGGGCGTGGATTGCGGATTCTGGAGGTTGGTGCCGGCACGGCGGGTCTGGCAGCGCAATTGCTGCCGCTCATTGAGCGCGGAGTGCACCACTACACGTTCACCGATGTTTCTGCCGGGTTCTTCCCCAGTGCCAACCAGAAGTTGGCGGCGTATCCCGAGGTCGATTACAAGATCTTCGATTTGGAGAAGTCGCCCATTGATCAGGGATTTGAGGAGGGGAGCTATGATTTCATTGTGGGAACCAATGTGCTGCATGCCGTGGCGGATGTGCGGGTGACCCTGGCTGGGCTGCTTGAAGTGTTGAAGCCTGGTGGGACTTTGATGTTCATGGATGTGGCGACGCCGCAGCTTTGGACGGAAGCGGTGTTTGGATTGACGAGTGGCTGGTGGCATCTCACGGACCGTGACTTGCGGCCCGAGCAACCGCTTTTGCAGCGGGCTCAATGGGAGGCGGTGCTGCGCGAAGTGGGCTTTGCAGAAACGCTTTCGATGCCAGGTCTGATGGGACCTGATGGCGAAGGACAGATTGCGATTCTTGCCCGGAAGGCTGAATTGGTCGGCGATGCCGATGTGCAAGCGGTTGAGACCGATGCAGGTGTTGAGTCATCGTGGGTGGTGTTTGCAGACGAGGGCGGTGTGGGTGCCCAATTGGCGGCTCGCGTGAAAGCGGCAGGGGCACGTTGCCGAGTTGTTCAGCGTGGCAAGTCTTTCAAGCAGGTGGGCGATTTGTACACGCTGCGTTCCGATCAGGTCGAGGATTACAAGAAGTTGTTCGCCGAGATGTTGGTGGACGCGCCACCTGAGCATCTGGTTTATTTGTGGTCGCTGGATGAGAAGACGGGAATGGGTGCGGACGATTCCTTGATGGGGATTGACGCCTTGTTGCATCTGACGCATGCCCTGGAGGAATCCATGGCGGTGGCGAAACTGCGGATGGATCTGGTCACTCGGGGTGCGCAACCGGTTGGGGCGGAGATGGGGGCGACGGCCGTGGCGCAAGCGCCAGCGATTGGGATTTTCCGGGTGATTTTGGGCGAGCACCCGAACTTTGCCTGCCGCGGCATTGACCTGCCACCTGTGGCGGCTGATTCGGATTTGGAATTGCTTTGGAATGAGTTGCTGATGGAGAACTCAGAACGGGAAGTGGCGTTGAGGGGCGAAGCACGTTATGCGCAACGTCTGTCGCGCGGGCTTTCAACGCGTGAGCAACGGTTGGACGCGTCGGTGCCGCTGCGTTTGGAATCGAAAGAGCGGGGATTGCTAGACAGCTTGAAGTTCACGGCGTTCCCAATGCCGGTTTGTTCTCCAGATGAGGTGCTGATCAAGGTCAAGGCAGCCGGGATGAACTTCCGGGATGTGCTGAAAGCCTTGGCGCTTTATCCTGCTGAGACCATTGATGCGCGCATTTTTGGTGACGAGATTGCCGGGGAAGTGGTGGCAGTGGGTTCGGAAGTGAAGCACCTCGCGCCAGGGGATCGTGCCTTTGGTCTGGCGGTGTTTGGCTTGGCAACCCACAGTTTAGCGCGTGCGGCAGACGTGAGGCCGATTCCGGGTGACTTGACATTCGAGGAGGCGGCGACGCTTCCGGTTGTGTTCATGACGGCATGGCACGCACTCAAGACGGTGGCACGGATGAAAGCAGGAGAGGTGATCCTGGTGCATGCGGGCGCAGGTGGTGTAGGCATGGCGGCGATTCAGATTGCGCACCATTTGGGCGCTGATGTGATCGCTTCTGCGGGTAGTGCGACGAAGCGTGCTTTGTTGAAGACCCTGGGTGTCAAATATGTGATCGATTCCAGAAAGGGAGACTTTACGGAGACGGTGATGGATCTGACAGCGGGACGGGGTGTCGATGTGGTGCTGAATGCGCTGGCGTCGGAAGCGATCCCGATGGGACTGTCTTGTTTGGCCGAGTTTGGGCGGTTTATTGAAATCGGCAAACGTGACATCTATCAAAACTCTCGTCTGCCGCTGTGGGCGCTGCGTCGCAATGCCTCGTTCCATGTGGTAGCGATGGATGCGGTGTTTGCTGGGGACGCGGAGCAGACCCGCGAATTGATGGCGGAGATTTCCGGATTGGTGGAGCAGGGAGCGTTGACAGCGCTGCCGTATCGCTCATTCCCTGCAAGTCGGATTGATGCGGCATTCCGGTTGATGGCGGGAGGCAAGCACACTGGGAAAGTGGTGGTGGCGTTTGCCGACTCGTTTGTGCAGCACCGAGGGGAGCCGCCCCTGCCTCCATTTGAAGTGAAGGCGGATGGAGCTTACCTGATCACGGGTGGCTTTGGTGGGTTTGGCAAAGTGTTGTCCGAATGGTTGGTGGAATGCGGAGCGAAGCATTTGGTGTTGTCGAGTCGAAGCGGAGCGTCCACACCTGAGGCCCAGGCCTTTGTGGACAAGCTAACGGCTGACGGGATCAAGATCACGGTGATCAAGGCCGATATTGGTGTGCCAAAGGATGTGAAGAGCCTGATCAAGAAGGCTGCATCAGGCAAGATTCCTCTGAAAGGGGTGTTCCATCTGGCCATGGTCATTGATGACGCGCCATTGTCCGCGCTGACCCCTGAGCGGTTGCGAGTGGTGATGGCTCCGAAAGCTCATGGGGCGTGGTTGCTCCATGAGGAGACGAAGGCGATGAATCTGGATTGTTTTGTGATGTTCTCGTCGGTTTCGAGCATCTTTGGGAATCCGGCCCAGGGCAATTATGCGGCGGCGAACGCGTTCCTTGATTCGCTGGCTCATCATCGACGTGCGCTTGGACTTCCGGCTTTGGCGATCAACTGGGGTGTGTTGGGCGGCGAAGGCTATGTGGCACGCAACGGGCGTGTGGCGGAGTTCCTGGCGCGTCAGGGCACGGCGGCATTGACTCCGAAGGAGGTGACCTCTTTGATGGAGTCGTTCCTGACAGCGAATGCGACTCAGATGGCGGCGATCCGAGTGGATTGGGCCAAGTGGCGTCAGTCGTTCCGGGGGATGCAGGACAATCCGCTGGTGCAGCGCATTTTTGAATCGGGAGTTGAGGTTCAGGAGTCGGGCGGCGGCAGCAGTGACTGGCGTCAGAAGATTCAGTCGGCGGGTCCAGATGAGCGTGAAGACGTGATTGGGCAAGCGGTTCGGGATGTTGTGGGGTCGGTTCTTCGGGTGAAACCTGACAGTCTGCGCAATGATCAACCGCTGACGGATCTCGGATTGGATTCGTTGATGGGGGTCGAGATTGAAAACCTACTGGAGAGTTCGGTGGGTGTGGCCTTGCCGCCAACGAGTTTGATGCGAGCGAGGACGATTGGGCAGATTGCGTCGCTCATGTCGGAGCACCTTGGCGGTGCGGATGCGGGTGCGACAGCGGCGAAGCCGGTCGTGGTGGAGTCTGCTCCAGTTGCCGAAGTGGATCTGGATGCGCTTTCCGATGAGGAGATCGACAACCTTCTAGGTGGGGCACTTGGAGACGAGGTGGAGGCAGCACGCGCCTGATTCATGGAGGAGCAGGACAACCGGGCGAAACTGAAACAGTGGCTGGCGAGCGGAGAAATTCGGCTTCAGCCACTGTCATTCTCGCAGCGCGAATTGTGGGAGACGTCACCGGTGCCGGTGGGAGACCCAGCGAATCACATTTGCGCATTCATCGAGATCACAGGGGGCATCACACCTGAAGAGTGCGAAGGGGCACTGCGGAGGGTGATGGAACGCCAGGAGGCGCTTCGGGTGTCGTTTTTGCCGGGGAAGGATCGGACATTGGAGATGATCCGGACGACTTCCACGCCGCAGTTGGGGTATCGGGAGTTATCGACGGCTGAAGCACGGCCGGAGGCCCTGGAAGAGGTGCTCAAGGAGACCTACCAGAAGCCTTTCGATTTGGTTCAGGGGCCGCTTTACCGCGTGGACATGTTGAAGCGGCGAGCGGGGGATCATGTTTTGGCGTTTTCGGTGCATCACTCGATCGCTGATGGATGGTCTTTGGGGGTCTTTGTCCAGGATTTGTCGACAGCGTATGTGATGGGGCTGAAGGGGATGCGCAAAGCGGTGGCGACGGGGGTGATGGGGCTTTCGGATCAGTTGCCGCCTGTGCCTCAAACCTACAGTGAATGGTCCGCGTCAGAGCGGGCTTTCTGGCAGCCAGCGGAGATTGAAAAGAGGGCGGGATTTTGGAGGGATCAGCTGCAGGGGGCTCCGCAGGTTTTCAACGGGTGCACAGAGGTGGTGAGGAATAAAGGACCATTGCAGCGTCTGGTTTCGTCGATGAATCCGAGGTTGACCAAAGCGGTGAGGGAATTGGCGCAGAAGAATGGGGCCACTCTTTACAGCACTTTGCTGGCGGCTTTTCAGGTGACACTCTGGAAGTGGAAGGGGACGGAAGATTTGGTGGTGGGAAGTCCGGTGGCGAATCGCAACAAGGCGGCATCACATCAAACCATGGGTTACTTTGCTGGTGTGGTGCCGATTCGAGGGCAGGTGGACCCGGGAAGGGCGTTTGCGGATCATTTGAAGGAGGTGCACCTCAGAGCGGTCGATTGTTTTGCGAATGCCATGCCATTTGCCGAGATAGCGAAGGTGGTGGGAGAGCGACCTTCCGGAGTGGTGCATCCGCTTTTTGATGTGCGGTTTGCATTGCAGAATCATCCCGTTCCGGACGTGGTATTGCCGCGAATTTCGACCAAACTGCGCATGCGTTCCACGGGCACGGCGCGCTTTGATTTGGGGTGTGAAATCACCGAGACGGGTTCTGAATTAGAGGTTGTCTGGCTGTTCCGGCGTGATATGCTTGGGGAGGCTGAAATACAAGCGTTAGACGCGATGTTTCGTGAGGTAACGACTGACTTGTGCAGCCACCCTGACCGCCGACCCACCGACCTCAAACTATGACCACTACGAGTCCAAAGGATGATCCTCAGGAAGTCGAAGTTTCACCTACTGCAGGGAAGTCCAGAGCACGAGTTCGGGATGAAGAAGATCACGGTAACACGCATTGGGTGAGTCGGGCGGCGTTTCCGTTGATCGGGCTGGGATTGGTCAGCTCTCAAGTGGCCCTGGGATGGGTGGTTTATCATCAATGGTATTGGTTGGCGGTGCCATTGGTTGTCTTGGTGAGTCATTTCATGCACGGGGCGTTGATCGGGTTTCATGAGGCATCCCATGGTTTGCTGCGGAAGAACAAGTTTCTGAATGAAGTGGATGGTGTTCTGGCTGGCGTGTTGAGTTTCATGAGTTTCACGCTTTATCGAGCGGCGCATCAAACGCATCACATGCATTTGGCGACGGAGAAGGACGAGGAGCTTTGGCCGTTTGTGAATGTGGATACGCCACGTTGGGCGCGTCAGTTGGCGGCTTTCATTGAGTTGAATGCGGGGCTATTGTTTACGCCGTTTCTTTTTTGGAGGATGTTTTTTCGCAAGGGTTCCTTCATTCGGAGTCGCAAGGTGCGGCGGAAGATTTGGGGTGAGCTGATTTTGATGGTGGTGTTTTGGACGATTGTTTTGGTTGCCGTCCAATGGTTTCAGGTTTGGTCCTATTTCCTGTGGTGCTTTGGGGCGCCAGCAGTGATTGCGGGAAACCTGCAAAGCTGGCGGAAGTATGTCGAGCACATTGGGTTGCACGGGCACACAGCGAAGAGCGCGACGCGGAGCATTATTGCGGATACTTGGTCTGGGAAGTTGCTATCGCTAACGCTTTTGCATGAGCCGTTTCATGCGGTCCATCATTTGCGGGCGGGCTTGCACCATTACGAGTTGCCACTGCACGCGGATTCGTTGCAGCCGGAGTTTGAAGGTGAAGTCACTCCGTTTCCGAACTATCGAAGCGCGATCAAACATCTTTTGGGTGAGTTGCGCGATCCAAGGGTTGGGAGTCACTGGCCCGATGACCGGGTTGGGCACTCGGACAGGGTGGGAATGGCGTCTTGATCCAATCCAATCCAATGAATGAGGCTTCCAAAGGTGTGGGATCGGTGGTTTACGAAGCCCGTGGACTCAAGAAGAACTATGACGGGGGACAAGTCGCTGCGCTGAGGGGGGTGGACTTCGATATCAGGGAGGGTGAGTTTGTGGCGATTGTTGGACCAAGCGGTTGTGGGAAGAGCACGTTGCTGCAGATGCTGGGTTCTTTGGACAAGCCGAGCGAGGGGTCGCTTTCATATCGCGGGCGGTTGATTTCTGCTCTTGAAGATCCTTCAGATTATCGGTCGACCGAGATTGGATTTGTTTTTCAGTCGTTTCATTTGCTGCCGACTTTCACGGTTTCTGAGAATGTGCAGATTCCGATGTTTGAGACGGGTCTTTCGCGGGGAGAAAGGGAAGTGAGGGCGCATGAGTTGTTGGTGTCTGTGGGCTTGTCACATCGATTGAAGCATTTTCCTTCGGAGCTCTCTGGAGGGGAGCGGCAGCGGGTGGCGATCGCGCGCAGTTTGGCGAATCGGCCATCGGTGTTGTTGGCGGATGAACCGACGGGGAATCTGGACAGCGAGAATGCGGCGCATGTGGTTGAGTTGCTTTTGAAGCTGCACCAGGAGCTTGGGATGACGCTGGTGCTGGTGACGCATGACCTGGGGATTGCGGCGCTGGCGACGAGGACGATTCGAATGAAGGATGGTCGGGTCGTTGATGAAACCACACCTTTAACGCACGCCTCCTAACGCCATGACCTTTTTTACCGTAGTCGTTCGAGGATTGATTCGCCGCCCGGTGCGGACGGGGTTGACGTTATTGGGCATTTCGATTGGGATCGGTGCGGTGGTGACTTTGGTGGGTATGTCCTGGGGTTATGAGAAGAGTATTGGTAAGCAATTGGATGTCATCGGGATCGACGTGGTGGTGAGCAACATGAGTGGCGGACTGATGCCCAAGGTGTTTGATGAGACTTTGCAAGACAAGGTGGCAGCCCTGCCAAAGGTTGCCGATACGACGACTGTGTTGATGCTGATGCTCAGCATTGAAGATGCGCCGATGATGATGGTTTCGGGTCGTGAGTGGGGAGGGTTTACGTGGGAGAAGTTGGAGGTTTTGGAAGGGCGATTGCCGAAGGATGACAAAGAGTTTGCGGTGGTGCTGGGGAAGTTGGCGGCGGAGGTGCTCAAGAAGAAGGTGGGTGATACGGTTCAGATCGAGGCAGATGAGTTGCCGGTGGTGGGAATTGTAGATGGTCACGCGGTGGTGGAGAATGGGGCGGTCATCCTTTCGCTTTCGGTGCTGCAGGAGATCTCAAGCAATCAGGGGAAAGTCAATTTTATTGATGTGCGGGTGCCGGAGGGGACACCTGAGAAAGAGGTGATGGAGTTATGCGAAACGGTGAATGGCCTTTTCCCGGAGGGCCGGGCGAAGCTAGCGAGCGAGGTGGTGGGAACAAGCCAGGGTTATCGACTGGCGCGGGCGATGAGTTGGAGCACGTCATTGCTGGCGATCATTGTCGGGGTGTTGGGCGTGATGAACACGATGCTGATGACGGTGTTTGAGCGTACGCATGAGATTGGGATTCTTTTGGCGGTGGGATGGAAACGCCGAAGGATCCTTTATATGGTGCTGTGTGAGTCGGCGTTGCTTGGATTTTTGGGGGGAGTGACGGGAGTGGGGCTGGGGGCGTTGGGGTTGAAGATTTTGGAGTTCACGCCGGCGATTCGGGGGCTCTTGGAGCCGGATTTGAGTCCTAAGTTGTTGCTGACGTCCGTGGCGATTGCTGTTGTTGTTGGAGTGGTCAGTGGATTGTATCCGGGGTGGCGGAGTTCCCGCTTGTCTCCGAGCCGGGCTCTTAACTTGTAGTCTTTGATGATCATGAATGCCTTTTTTCAATCGATGGTTGGTCTGATGTGGCGGTCTTCCGCGGTGGTGGGTTTGGGGCTGGTCTTGACGTGTTCGGCCCAAGAGGGCGAGCTTTCGGCCAAGGCGCTGGCAGAAAAGATGAGTGCTGCAGTTCTGGACAATGCTTCCAGTGTGCGGTTGAAGTTGGAATTCACGCCAGCGCAGGGAGGCGAAAAGGTGGTGTTGCAGTTGCAAGCGAATGCCAATCGGACTGCTGCTGCTTCGGATATCCTTTACAAGGTTCTTTGGCCGAAAGAGCGGAAGGGTGAGGGCTTCGTGTTGCGGAAGGCGGCGAACCAAGCTGCGACGGGTTCGGTTTTGACCCTGCCGGATACGGTGACGCCTTTGACTGGGAGCGGAATGAAAGAGGGTATCTTTGGTAGTGCGTTGTCGTATGACGATTTGGTGGGGAACTTTTTTGGTTGGGCCTCGCAAGAGATCGTTGGGACAGAAGTGGTGAACCGTGTGACCTGCCAGATTTTGGAGTCGAAGCCGGGGAAAGGGGATTACTCGAGTTATGCGAGTGTGCGCAGTTGGATTGATGCCAAACGGATGGTGCCGATCCGCATTGAGAAGTTTGGGGGCGGTGGAGCCATGGTGAGTCGGATTGTGACGACGCGGGTGGCGAAGGATGATACGAATCGGCAGGTGCCGGCGAGTTTTACCGTGCAGCGTGCGGGGGAAGAGGCGGTGACGGTGATTGAGGGGTCAAACAGCAAGCATGACGTCACGTTCACGGCAGCGGATTTTTCGATTGAAGCTTTGAAGGCGCCTTGATGGCAGCCTTGCAATTGCTACAATCCGTCCGCATTGGAACGGGAAGCATTTGCTCTGGAGTGGTTCCGCAAGTATGTGGAAGAACATGGGATTTTTAAGTTTTCTGCGCAAAGCACCGGCCGTTCATTCGCCTGATGTGGCGGATTTTTTGGCGTTGCTGGGCCTGACGGCTTCGGCGAAGGATTTTGCCCATGCTTTTTATCAGAAGCACTATGTTGTGATCGACGAGGCGCTGAGTTTGTGCGCGGCGATTCGGGTGCGACGTTCGGGTTTGGCGCGGATTCTGGACTTCACGCAGATTTCGCCAGAGGAGACGGCGGCGAAGATTCGGGTGGCGTTGAGTGATTCGGTGCTGGATGCGGAGTTGGCGGAGATGCTGGATGCGCGGATGCCGGGGCTTTTGATGAAGATTGGAGTGTTGCTGCAGGACAGCAGTTGTCCGGACCGGCTAAAGATGTGCCAATGGATGGCTGAGGGTCTCGAGTGGGATGCGATTGCAGAAAGGCGAGAGATATCTCCTGTGGAGATCTATTCAGTTGGCGACTCGAGTGCCGGCTGAAGAATGGAGGCGAGGGCGGGAATCGAACCCGCGCATACCGGTTTTGCAAACCAGTGCATTACCACTTTGCTACCTCGCCAGGCGCGTTGTGTGCGAGGAGGAACCTAGTGCGGGTTTGGGGGATGTCAACTGGGTGAAGATGTTGCTGGCGCGGGGCGATGTTTGAGGCATGATCTGGGCACTTATGAGTACCGCTTTTTATCACTATCTGCACCTTGTTGGCGTTCTTTTGGTTTTCGCGAGTGTTGGTGGGATGCTGGCGGTGGCGGGTGGGGTGACCGGGGCGAAGAAATTGGTGGGGATGTTGCACGGGATCGGGTTGGTGATCCTTTTGATTGCGGGCTTTGGATTTTTGGCGAAGGCGAAGCTGCCGATGACCGGCTGGGTTTGGGTGAAGGTGGGGATCTGGCTGGTGCTGGGGGTGCTGCCTGTGCTTGTGCGGAAGCGGGTGGTGCAACCGGGCGTAGGTGTGGGCCTGGGGATTTTGCTGGGAGCGGTGGCGGCTTACCTGGGGTATTTTAAGCCGTTTTGATGGGGAGTCACCTGGGGGGTGACGGCCACTTTTGGGGAGCGATCGACGTTGAGATCAACTGATCGGCTGAAGCCTTGATTCGAGCGCTGGTGCTTGGGTGATCGGGGCTTTGAGGCGGGGGAGGAATAGGGTGTTCCATTCGGCATTGAGCCAGATTCCGATGCCCTGGCGGAGGATTTTGAACATGGGGCCGATGGTGGGGACGAAGCCGCCTTTGACGAGGTAGCGGTGATTGGTGTTGTGGGCGCCGTAGGTGCCTGCTGCTGTTCGGCGCTGGGCGATGTGGGCGAGGCGGCGATTGTAGAAGCGCATGAAGCGGGCGAAGAGGGCGCCGGCGGGGCCTGA
>JAIYDW010000012.1 GCA_027487315.1 Verrucomicrobiaceae bacterium
ACCTTCTCTCCCGGCTACCTCCCCGCCAAAGTCCAACTCTGCCATGACCTCCTCCGCCTCGGCGAAGAATCCGAAGCCTTCGAACTCGCCACCGCCATCCGCGCCCAGGACTCCTACAATATCCAGGCCGTCAACCTCGGCACCCTCGAAAAACAAATCACCACCTATCATGAAGAACGCACCCCGCACTTCACCCTGAAAATGCCCACCCGCGAATGGCCCATCTACGGCCAGCGCGCCCTCGACCTCCTCGAACAGGCCCACCAAACCCTCACCCAACGCTACCAAATTCCCCTCACCCGCCCCGTCCTCGTCGAGTTCTTCCCCAGCCAGCAAGACTTCGCCATCCGCACCTTCGGCAACCTCGGCGGCCAGGGCATCCTCGGTGCCTGCTTCGGTTCCGTCGTCACCATGAATAGCCCCGGCAGCCTCGGCCACGGCCGCAACAACTGGGAGTCCACCCTCTGGCACGAGTTCTGTCACGTCGTCACCCTCACCGCCACCAAAAACCGCATGCCCCGCTGGCTCAGCGAAGGCATCTCCGTCTTCGAAGAATCCCAGCGCGACCCCGCCTGGGGCATGTCCCTCACCTCCGATTACCGCCAAATGATCCTCGAAGGCGAAGCCACCCCTGTCAGCCGCCTCTCCCAGGCCTTCCTCAACGCCAAATCGCCCGACCACCTCATGCTCGCCTACTATCAAGCCGGCCAGGTCGTCGCCTACTTGGTCGAACACCACGGCCACGACGCCCTCCTCCGCATCATTCAAGACCTCGCCACCGGCACCTCCATCAACAACGCCGTCTCAAACCACGCCGCCCCCATCGACGAACTCGAAACCGCCTTCGCCAAACATCTCCAAACACTCGCCGAATCCTTCGGCAAAACCGCCGACTGGCAAGAACCCACCCCCGAAGACCTCAACCCCGCCTCCCCCGACAGCCTCGCCGCCTTCCTCAAAAAACACCCCAACAACCTATCCGCCCTCCGCCTCCAACTCACCACCCAACTCCAGGCCAAAGACCACACCGCCGCCCTCAAAACCGCCGATCAACTCATCGCCCTCCTCCCCGACGACTTCTCAGACGAATCCGCCCACTGGGCCAAAGCCCGCATCTTCCGCGAACAAAAACGCACCGCCGAAGAAACCACCCTCCTCCGCACCCTCGCCGCCCGCCACGCCAGCGCCCTCACCGCCTTCCTCCGCCTCATCGAACTCGAAACCGAAACCCAGTCCTGGTCCGAAGTCACCACCCACGCCAACCGCGCTTTTGCCCTCAATCCCTTCCTCATCACCCCCAACCAAGCCCTCGCCCGTTCCGCGACCGCCACCGGCGACATCCCCCTCGCCCTCGCCACCCACCGCCGCCTCCTCACTCTCGACCCCACCAACGCCTCTCAAACCCACTACCAAATCGCCGACCTCCTCCGCCCCACCGACCTCGCCACCGCCAAACGCCACCTCCTCGACGCCCTCGCCGAAGCCCCCCGCTTCCGCGCCGCCCACGTCCTCCTCCTTGACCTCACCACCGCTCCCTAACTCACCTCAACTCCTGCGGTTCCTCAAAAAACTCCGGCCGCATCCCCGGCAGCGTCGCCGCCTTGTCCGCATACCGGTCAAACCGATTCGACAAAATCAACAACGTCGGCGCCCACAACCCCACAAAAATCCCAAACCGCTCCGCATGCGCAATCTCCTCCGCCGTCTCCCCACGCATCAACCACCAGATCGCGATCGACAAGAAAATCGATAGCATCCCAAACTGAAAGCAAACCATGCTGAGCGTCCGACAAGTGCGTTCATTCATAATCCCCAACCTTACCTCCAATCCAACTTTCCCTCAAAGTTCAAAACCTCACCCATTCTTGCGCCCCTTTAGTCCCTTTCTGCCAGCACCCCGTCTCCCTTCTCCGAAAAAGCCCAATTCTTTCAGCAAAACACCCCATCTCACGCCCTCCGCAGCCTCAAATTTTGCTGGATTTAACCTCAATCACACACCATGCTTCGGGCTCGTTTAAAAACCCAACCCCAACCTACCACCACTTCAGCCTCCCATGTCTGACTCCTCATCCCCCTCCTGCCGCTGGGACCTCGCCTTCGCTAACCTCCTCCTCCGCCTCTGGATCGGTCTCCGTCTCTTCTTCGCAGGTGTCGACAAATTCCGCTACGGCTCCGGTGCCGATGCCACCTTCAACATGGAGAACTACGAGAAGAAAATGGCCGCCATCGCCAAACTCACTTTCAATAACGGCATCCTCCCTGAGAACCTCTGCAACCTTTACGCGAAACCCCTCGGTTTCCTCCTCCTCATTGGTGGCGTCTGGGCTGTCCTGGGTCTCTTCAGCCGCCTCGGCCTCTTCTTCTGCGGCCTCGTCTTCCTCTCCCTCGGTATCGGTCTCGCCACCTTGCCTGATGACACCGAAGTCCTCTTCATCGGCATGCACATCCTCATCGTCGCTGCCGCCCTCGCCACCAACGATCACAACAAGTTCTCCTTGGACGGCCTTCTCTTCGGCAAGAAAAAAGCCGGTTCCGCAGCATCCGACAGTTAAACGGCATCCCTCGTCCGGGTCCCGGCACCCGGACGTATTCGGTACCTGAACTCAAACCCGTTCTTCTGCTTATGACTCCGACATCCCCCGTCACTGACACCGCCTCCACAGGTGGCCTGTCCCGCTTCATGGATCGCCGCTCGTTCATCCGCACCAGCGTCCATACCGGTGCCGCCGCCGGCCTCGTCCTCTCCACCAGCAAAACCGCGGTTGCCCAAGCCACCGACCCGAATCGCAAACTCAAGTGCGCCCTCGTCGGCTGCGGTGCTCAAGGCAACGCCATCCGCATCGCTTCCAAAGACGTCCCCGGCATGCAGTGGGTCGCCGTCGCTGACATCTGGGAGTTCAACCGCCGCCCCACCGCGCGCCGGATGCAATACGAAAACAAGCATCAAGTCGATGGTGCCGTCGCTGAGTACTCCACTATCGAGGAAATGCTCGAAAAACAAAAGGACATCGAGGCGGTCTTCATCGCCACCCCCGACTTCCTCCACGCCCCCTTCTCCCGCATCGCCCTCGAAGCCGGCAAAGCCGTCTACTGCGAGAAAATGATGTCCAACACCATCGAAGGTGCCAAGGACATGGTCAAAGCCTGGCAGCAAACCGGCGGCATCTTCCAGATCGGCCACCAGCGCCACTCCAACCCCCGCTACCTCAACTTCCGCAACAACATCGTCAAAAAGGCCGACATGCTCGGCCGCATCACCCACTGCTACGGCCAGTGGAACCGCGGCGTCTCCGCCTCCCAACCCCTCGGCATCCCCAAAAACCAGTCCATCCCTCAGGACCTTCTCTCCAAGTACGGCTTCGCCAGCATGGAAGAGTTCATGAACTGGCGCTGGTATGCCAAATACGGCGGCGGCCCCATCTCCGATCTCGGTGCTCACCAGATCGACATGTTCAACTGGACCTTCGAATCCACCCCCGTCTCCCTCTTCGCCACCGGCGGCATCGACTACTACGACGGCACCGACGGCAAAGCCAAGTTCGAACTCCCGGACAACGTCATGTGCCTCTATGAGTACAAACTCGCAGGCGGCACCACCCGCGCCTACTACCAGGTGCTCACCACCACCGGCTCCCAGGGCTTCTACGAGAAATACATGGGCGTCAAAGGCAGCGTCGTCATCTCCGAAAGCCCCAGCTTCAATGACGCTTACGCCGAACCCGGCTCCGACTGGACCAAATGGTCCGAAGGCGAAACCCCCTTCATTGTCAAGCCATCCAACGCCATCAAAAACAAGTTCTGGGAGCAATCCCGCGATTGGGACAAACCCAAAGCCCCCTCCTACACCCTCGTCAGCAAGGCGGACGCCCGCGAATCCAAAGGCCTCTCCCCTTGGAGCCTCGCCGCCACTCTCGACCGCCCACCTCACGCGCCTCACGTCCAAAACTTCGTTGAAGCCGCGACCATGAAAAAGCACGAGCACCTCAACTGCAATGTCGTCGAAGCCTACAAAGGCTGCGTCACCGTGTTGAAAGCCTACGAGTCCATCAAAACCGGCCAAAAATACATCTTCACTCCTGAAGACTTCGCCGTCTAAACCCTGGCGATCCAAACCCATTCAGTCATCCCCAAAACATGAAGAACACCACCCAAAACCTCATCCTCGGTAGCAGCCTCGCCGTTGCTCTCTCCTTCTCATCCTGCGGCAAGGCCCCGGAAACCGCCTCCTCCTCGGCTAGCGCTCCAGCTCCTGCTGCCGCCGCCGCCGAAGCCGCCGCTCCTGCTGGCGACATGGAAGAAATCGTCCCCGAGTTCCCGAAACCCATGTTCATCGGCACCCCGGTTCCTGCCGAACTTCCAAACCTCGAGAAACCCGATCCCGATAAGGTCGTCAAAGTCCTCAAAGTGCCAAAGGGCACTGTGCTGATCTCCAAAGGCAAGCCAGTCACCTCCTCCGACCCCGCCCCCATCATCGGCGATCTGCCCCTCGTCACCGACGGCGATCCTGATGGCGCTGACGGTTCCTTCGTCGAACTCGCTCCTGGCCAGCAGTGGGTCCAAATCGACCTCGAAAAACCCGCCGCCATCCAGAAGATCCTGATGTGGCACTACCACAAGCAGGCTCAAGCTTATGTCGACGTCGTCGTCCAAATCTCGGATGATGCTGAGTTCAAAGCCGGTGTCACCACCGTCTTCAACTCCGACCACGACAACACCCTGGGCCTCGGCGAAGGCAAAGACCCCGCTTACATCGAAACCAACCACGGTCGCGTGGTCGACGGCAAAGGCACCAAAGGCCGCTACGTCCGCCTCTACAGCAATGGCAACACCTCCAACGAGATGAACCATTACTGCGAAGTCTCCGTCTACGGCATCCCGTAAGCCGCCTTCACCTCACCTCTTCAACGCCGTCCGCGCCCACAAAGCCGGACGGCGTTTTTTGTGCCTCAAACCCGGATTCCGAAGTTCGAGGTGACGTAGGCGGTGCCAGGCTTGGCTGCACAAGACGTCGGGGATCGCAGTGGCTGTATCAAATCGATACTGCCCCAGATCTCCTGGCGACTTGTGCGGCCAATGCTGGCGGCGAATGCGGTGCCTCCAACTTCGGTGTTCGGGTCAAACTCTCATTTCCCAAGGGGCAACTTCGCCACCCTAGCCGTTACTTCCAACTCCTGTCCCTCCCGCACCAACCTCACCACCGCCTCCTGCCCAGGTCGCAATGACCGAATCGACTTCAACAATCCCGAGGGCGACTCAATCAATTGCCGCTGAAACGCCACCAC
>JAIYDW010000004.1 GCA_027487315.1 Verrucomicrobiaceae bacterium
CCGCCCAGCCACCTCCTCGAAGTCACCAAGCCGCACCTCCCCGAAGGCGGCTGCCTCTTCCTAACCTCCGGCACCACCGGCAAGCCGAAATGGGTCGCACTCGAAAAACGCGCCCTTCTCCACTCCGCCAGGGTCGTCAACGCCCACTACGACATCACACATGCCGACCACTGGCTACTCTCCCTCCCAATCCACCACGTCGGCGGCTTCTCCATCCTCGCACGGGCCTACCTCTCCGGTTCCCAAGTCACTTGTTCACAATCCAAATGGAACCCGGAAACCTTCCTTAAATCGTTATTAATAAGTAACGCTACCGTTACATCTATCGTGCCAACCCAACTCCACGATCTCGTCTCCACCAACGCCCAACCCCCATCCAACCTCCGTTTAGTCGTCGTTGGCGGTGGCCGCATCCAAACCGATCTCTTCAAAAAAGCCCTCACCCTCTGCTGGCCAGTCTGCGCTACCTACGGCATGACAGAAGCCGCCTCCCAAGTCGCCAGCCAGCCCCTCGATCACGATCGCCTCAACGATCCCGAAACCCTCGAGGTTCTCCCCCACTGGCACACCCAAACCACGTCGAACAACTCCCTCATCATCCAAGGACCTTCGCTCGCAAAAGGTTACATTAGCGTTACGGATTCGGAATCCATTTGGGAATCCATCAACCCAGCCATCGGACTCCAGACCTCCGACCAGGTCCGTCTGCGCATCGATGGCACCCGCACCTTCATCCAGTTTCTCTCCCGCAATGATAACGTGATCAAAATTCTTGGCGAACTCGTCTCCATCGAATCCCTCGAACAGCGCCTCTCCCAACTCCTCCCCCTCTCCTTCCCCCCCTTCGCCATCGTCCCCAAACCTGACCCCCGACGCGAAAACAGCCTGCTCCTCGTCATCGAATCCCCAGAGGCCGAACCCCCATCCATTCTCCCCCCCATACTCGCTGACTTCCACACCCAAAGCGCCCCTTTCGAGCGCATCGACGAAATCAAAACCCACCCTCGCTTCCCCCGCACGGAACTCGGCAAACTTTCTCGCTCCCGCCTTGCCGCCGACCTGTTTTGACCCCAACATGATTTTCACTCCCCTTCTTCAAATCCATGTTCCAAACCGGCCAGCGCGTCGTCTGCATCAATGACGACTTCGAACCCTGGGTCTACGACCTCTACCGCTCATTGCCCAAAAAGAACAAAGTCTACACCGTCCGCTCCGTCGGCGTCGGTCGCTCTAACCCGACCTTTGGCCTCACCGAAGACGCCAATCTGCAAATCCAATCCGCCGATGTCGATTTCCTCATCCTTCTGAAGGAACTCTCAAACCCAAACGACCCGCATTCCTCCGTCACCCAAGAACTCGGCTTCCGCGCTGAACGCTTCGCCCCTCTCGAAGAAGACGATATCCAAATGGAAGAGGAAGAAGCCTATTCCGTCGGTGCCGTCGCCGCTAGCTATTGAAGTAGACCGGTTCTCGAAAAGATTGTCATTTTGATCCGGTGAGCGCAGCGGCCTCAGTCGCGAGGAAGTCGAGCAGCCCGCTATTAGATCAATAGCTGCCAAGCGGATGACGCAGCCAATGAGGCTGCTCCGCCGCCGGGCAAGGTGACAAGCATTTCGAGAACCGGTCTATGCCTTCGGCTCTAGCCGAAGCCAAAAAGTTCGCCCCAAGTGACGAACTCGTGACCCATCCCTCACAATCTATCATTTTCGATAGACTCAATTTACGCAACCTCACGGACGCGGCGGCAATCGGCCCCTAACTTTCCGTCCACACACACAACATCATGAAAGACATCACCCTCCTCTTCTGCCTCGCCCTCGCCATCGTCTTGGGCGTCACTTCCCTCGATCAAACCCTCGATCGCATTTCAGACGACGCCGCAAGACGCGCCTGCCACGACCTCCCTGGTTTCTACACCAGCATCGAAACTGCCACCACCGCAGCCCAACAGCAGCGCAAACCCCTAGCAATCGTCTTCGGCCGCCGTGAAGACCCCAAAACCCAAAAACTTAAACACGACGTCCTCAACAGCTCCGTCGTCAACGCGATCAAAGACCAGTTTGTCTGGGCCTACCTCGACCTCGACCTGGAACACAACAAGCCCAACACCTCCCGCTTCGACATCTTCGATATCCCAGCCACCTGCGTGGTCAACCAACAAGGTAAAACCATCCAGCACATCCAAGGCACCTTCGTTCCCCACCTCTACGTCCGCCAGTTACAGCGCACTTTCAATCCACCAACGCCACATCCTACCCCCGCTTCAGCTTCAAAATAACCCGATTGTGTCCCAACTCCATCGCCTAAGCTTTTCCGATTTCAAACTCCTTCACCGTCACCTAGTCGACCCAGGTCGAGACCGACTTACAGCCGTCTTGCAGGTCCCTACCACCACACTCCGACTCATTCACTCGCGTCACCCGCCCCCTCCTTGCCCATCGCCCCCGTCATCACCTGCCGCTTTTCCCGCACTCAGTCGCTCGACTCCTTCGCTCTCGATTCCACAACAACCGCCACCGATTCCACTCGTGCCACCTTTTCCGGCATCCGCTGGTTCCGAAATGCCAGCAAGGCCTCCCCACAGGACTCAGGCCGGTCTTCCGGTAACCGACTCATCAGCCATTCCACCCACGCCGTTACAAATGCCGACAAATCCGGCCTCAATCGCCCCAACTCGACACGATGGTGTTGCAAATGCGACGTCAACACTTGCAACCCCAACTCCCCGTCAAACGGATACCGCTGCGTCACCGCAAAGTAAAAGGTACACCCTAACGCATACAAATCCGTCCGCACATCCAGTGGCACCCTCTCAAATTGCTCCGGCGCCATGAAGTAAATCGATCCAAAAATCGCCCCCTCATCATCCATCTTCTGCTCCATCGGTTGCCGCGTCGCCATCGCCAAACCAAAATCCAAAATCTTCACCTGAAAGCCCCCACCCGGCAGCCACGTCAGCATCAAATTCTGCGGCGTCAAATCCAAGTGAATCACCCCGGCCTGATGCGCCGCTAACAACCCATCCAGGGTCTGTTCCACCAGCGACATGAAATCCCCTTCCGTTAAAGCTCCTCTTTCCACAATGGTTTCCAACGTCTCCCCCTTCACCAACTCCATCACAATAAACGCCCCATCATCATCCGACCCCGCATCGTACACCGTCACCACATTCGGATGCTGTACCGTCAAAAGCGTCCTCGCCTCGCGCACCAAATCTTCAATCATCGAGCCATTATCACCCTCGACATCCCGCCTCACTCTCTTGATCGCCACCTCCCTTCCCAATTGACTGTCCCAAGCCCGCAACACATCTCCCCGTCCACCAGTCGCCAGAGGTTCTTTGACCTGATACCGTCTATTCATTCCGTCATGTTTGTTTCGTTCGTGGCGTCTCGAATTCTCACACTAATGTTGCAGGTGTCCTGCTCCATCAATCCACTCCACAAAAAAGGGGCGAACCACAAAGTGTTCGCCCCTCCCAATTAGATTTCCAATGACTAATGATTACTTCGTCGCTGCAGGCTTTTTAGCTGCCTCGTAGACCTTCTTCGCTTGGGCCTTCTGGTCGTCCTTCATCATGCCTTCGAGTGCCGCCAAATACTTGACTGCAATCTCAGCACTGTTGGAGCTGTCAACCGCTTGCTTGGCATAGTTCCACGCCTTCACGAAGTCAGGCTCATTCTTGGTCGTCGCCGTGCCGCGCTCATACATGCTTGCCAACCGCAGCATCGCCAAAGGCTGACCTTGATCTGCCGCCAGGGAGTATTGATTTGCCGCTGCAGCAGGATTCGCACGCACGCCGCTGCCCATCTCATACATCGCACCGAGTGAAAGTTGGCTGGGGGCGAAGTTGGCATTCGAACCCATTTCAAACCAGGACTTCGCTGCCACCAAATCCTGCTTGGTGCCTTGGCCATTCTGATAAGCCAAGCCCACTTTCTGCATCGCCTGAGGAACACCCGACTCCGCTGCCTTCTTGAACAATTCAAACGCCTTGTCCACATCTTTGTCCACCACGTTGCCGGACTCATAATACACACCGACGTTGTAGAGAGCGCGCAAATCGTTGTTCTGTGCGGCGAGGCGATACAAGTCGAGCGCGTTCTTCGCATTCGGTTGCACCAGCACTTCTTTCGAGTCTGGATCAGCCCAGCCTTGCTCGGAAGCCACACCCATGCGGAACAATGCCTCTGGGTCACGACCACTCGCAGCTTTCGAGTAGAACTCCAATGCCTTCTTCAAATCCTTCTTCTGACCACCAAGGCCCTCTTCATGAATCTGGGCCAGCAAACGGTTTGCTGCCGCATTGCCCTTGTCCGCCGCCTTGGTGAACATTTCGATCGCTTTCTCGGGATTTTTCTCCACCAGCGCTGCGCCACCTTCTGTCGGCTGGTCGCCGTTGAAAAGACGCGCGCCCAGCGTGCTCATCGCCACTGCATTGCCTTGCTCCTCTGCCGCCTTTTTCAATTCAGCCAGCGCCTTCTTGTCATCTTTCAAGATCGTGCTGCCCGTGACGCCTGCGGAGTAAAGCTGCGCCAACATGAAGGTCGCCTCTCCGTCACCGGCTTCGCTGCCCTTGACCAAAAGATCGCGTGCCTTCTCAGCACTCTTCTCAATCTTGGCCACACCATTCAAGTGCAGGTTGGCAAGCAAACGACGTGCGGCACGATCACCACCCGCTTCAGCCTTCTGAATCAACTCAACAGCCTCAGCTACTTTGCCCGCATCTTGGCTATAGGCTTGCAACATGATTTGAGCCAGCTCGGACATCGCAGGAACCTGACCCTTGTCAGCCGCAGCCTTGTAAAAACCAATCGTTTGATCAAGCTGGGCACCTTGCAAAACGCCCGTCACCGTCCAGCGGCCCAGTGCGTAATTCGCGTCCTTGTCACCTTTGCCCGCCAATTCGCTGACCTTGTTGACCGCTTCGGTCATCACAGCATTGAGGTCTTTCTTCTCGTCCTTCTGGTCTTTCGCCAGTTGTTCGAGAACCGTTTTCATTTCTGGGCTCAGGGTCTTCAGCTCGTCAGTATCGATGCCGGCGACGACCACAAGAGCGGCCAGTTTCACTTTGATTGCAGTAAGTAACATAGGTCAGTTGGATGGTTTGGAACATTTTCGGACCGTTTAGGCCCAGAACCGTTCAGTTTTGAAACGAAATCATTGCACTTGCAAGACTTAGCTGTGCGTAACGCC
>JAIYDW010000185.1 GCA_027487315.1 Verrucomicrobiaceae bacterium
AATCCGCAATCCGCAATCCGCAATCCGCAATCCGCAATCCGCAATCCGCAATCCGCAATCCGCAATCCGCAATCCGCAATCCGCAATCGCAGATGCCTTCTCTCCACAGTCTCGGCCTCCTCGCCCTCGCTGCACTCCTTGCCAGCGCCAGCCCCGCCGTCGCCCAGCTTGTCCGCCGCACCAACACCTCCATCAAGCTCCCCAGCACCACCCCGCTCCCCACCGGCTACACCACCACCAACGCCCTCGGCAGCCTCTCCTTCAATAGCCCCATCTTCACCGCCACCATCCCTGGCGACCCCACCCGCCTCTTCGTCATCGAACGCGGCGGCACCGTGCAACTCGTCACCAACCTGACCGGCACCCCCACCAAATCCCTCTTCCTCAACCTCGCCAACGTCACCGGCGTCTCAGGCCTCACCTCCTCCGGCGAAAACGGCCTCCTCAGCCTCGCCTTCCACCCCGACTTCGCGACCAACCGCGAGTTCTTCATCTTCTACTCCTTCAACTCAGGCGGCCTCCGCCAGCGCATCGCCCGCATGCGCGTCCAGACCACCAACCGCAACCTCGCCGACACCTCCTTCATCCAGCCCCTCATCACCCAGTTCGATCAAGCCGAAAACCACAACGGCGGCACCATCGCCTTTGGACCCGACGGCTACCTCTACGTCTCCCTCGGCGACGAAGGCGGCGCCGATGACACCTTCAACAATGGCCGATTCATCAACAAAGACTTCTTCAGCGCCATCCTCCGCATCGACGTCGACAAACGCCCCGGCTCCCTCACCCCCAACTCCCATCCCGCCGTCCACCCCGGCACCTACACCATCCCCCCCGACAACCCCTTCATCGGCCGCACCTCCTGGCACAACCAAACCATCACCCCCACCTCCATCCGCACCGAGTTCTACGCCGCCGGCCTCCGCAATCCCTTCCGCTTCAGCTTCGACACCCCCACTGGCCGACTCTTCTGCGCCGATGTCGGCCAGGGCAGATTCGAAGAAGTCCACCTCGTCCAAAAAGGCGACGACTGCGGCTGGAGCTGGCGTGAGGGCCGCTCCCCCTTCACCGACGGCCCCTCCCCCACCACCCCGCCGAACACCGGCTTCACCCCCGCCGCCCCCATCTTCGACTACGGCCGCTCCGGCACCGTCAACGGCTCCTCCATCACCGGCGGCGCCGTCTATCGCGGACGCCTCATGCCTGAACTCATCGGCCGCTACATCTATGCCGACTACGTCAGCGGCCAAATCGTCGCCCTCCGCCCCGACACCCCCGCCTGGCAACCCACCGTCCTCACCACCGACGCCAGCATCGTCTCCTTCGGTCACCACCCCGCCACCACCGAACTCATCTTCTGCGACCTCAGCTCCGGCCAGGTCAAACGCCTCGCCCCCACCGGCCTCATCACCACCCTGCCCGCCACCCTCTCCGCCACCGGCGCCTTCACCGACCTGACCACCCTGACCCCCGCCACCGGCGTCATCCCCTACGACGTCAACACCCCCTTCTGGAGCGATCACGCCACCAAATCCCGCTTCTTCGCCGTCCGCAGCAGCACCGCCAAATTCGGCTTCCAATCCGACACCAACTGGACCCTCCCCACCGGCACCGTCTGGATCAAACACTTTGACATCGAAACCACCCGTGGCAACCCCGCCACCCGCCGCCGCCTCGAAACCCGCTTCCTCATCAAAACTGCCACCGAATCCTACGGCCTCACCTACCAGTGGCGCGACGATCAAACCGACGCCGACCTTGTCCCCACCGAAGGCCTCGACTTCCCCATCCCCGGCTCCTCCCCCGCTCAAACCTGGCGCTTCCCCTCCCGCGGCGAGTGCCTCAGTTGCCACACCCCGCAGGGCGGCCACGCCCTCAGCTTCAACACCGCCCAGCTCAACCGCCCCAGCCCCACCCCCGGTCACGGCAACCAACTCCTCGCCCTCGCCCAGGCCGGCTACCTCAACACCAAATCCCTCCTCCCCCCCGGCACCCTCCCCGCCCTCGTCGCCCTCGACAACCCCCAGCACAGCCTCACCGACCGCGCCCGCTCCTACCTCAGCGCCAACTGCGCCCCCTGCCATCAACTCGGCACCGGCCTCGCCTCCACCTGGGACGCCCGCCACACCGTCGCCCTCGAAGACACGGGCCTCCTCAACGCCCTCCCCGCCAACCCCGGCACCGACCCCGATAACCGCCTGCTCCTCCCCGGCGACACCACCCACTCCGTCCTCCTCCACCGCGTCGCCGGCACCAGCGGCTTCTCCCGCATGCCCCCGCTCGGCTCCAATGAAACGGACACCGCCGCTGTCGCACTCCTCACCTCCTGGATCCAGGCCAACCTCGCCAGCTCCATCACCATCACCACCCAACCCGAAGACGTCCAGGTCAGCGCCACCGGCACCACCACCTTCACCGTCGCCGCCACCGGCACCGGACCCCTCTCCTACCGGTGGCAAAAAGACCGCATCGACCTCCCCAACGAAACCACCGACACCCTCACCCTCACCAACATCTCCCCCGCCGACATCGCCGGCTACAGCGTCATCGTCACCGACGCCAACGGCAGCCGCACCAGCCGAGGCGCCCGGCTGCAAATCGTAATAAAGAGACCCACCATCACCAGCCCACCCCCACCCACCGACGCCACCGTCAGCGCCGCCTTCACCTGGCCCCTCACCGCCGACGAACCCTCCACCACCTTCACCCTTCGCGGCCTCCCCCCCGGCCTCCGCTACGACACCCGCACCCGCACCATCACCGGCCTCCCCTCCACCCCCGGCACCTACACCCTCACCATCACCCCCCGCACCTCCGCCGGCACCGGCACCCCGCAAACCCACACCCTCACCATCGCCCCCCTCCCTCTCGACAGCGACGCCGGCGCCACCTACACCGCCCTCATCGATCGCTCACCCACCCTGAACCAATCCCTCGGCGGCCGCCTCCTCCTCACCGTCACCCCCACCGGCTCCGCCAGCGGCACCCTCACCCTCGGCACCCGCACCCATTCCCTCCGTGGCCGCGTCACCGTCCGCCCCGCCATCGACACCACCTACACCGCCACCCTCCCCCGCACCGGCACCACCCCGCTCACCCTCACCCTCGTACTTCCCCCCAACAACACCACCGTCACCGGCACCCTCACCGACGGCACCACCACCCTGCCCCTCACCGGCCACACCTACCTCCCCGCCGCCTCCCTGACCCCCGCCGCCCGCAGCACCATCGCCAAAGCCGCCTTCCAAACCCACCTCACCGTCCCCACCGCCGACCTCGGCAATCTCGCCAAACCCCAGGGCACCAGCTACCTCCGCATCACCGGCCTCAGCGGCACCCAGTATCAAGCCGCCGGACGCCTTGCCGACAACACCCCCCT
>JAIYDW010000090.1 GCA_027487315.1 Verrucomicrobiaceae bacterium
ACCTCCCGCCACCTTCATCTTTTTCCCACCCGATTTCGGCTCCGTCCCCGCAATCAATCGCCCAATGTTGGCCCGATGCCTCAAAATCACCAACAAAGCCAGCACCACCCCAAAACCCAGCAACACCCCGTCCCATTGCCCGCTCCGTCCCATCTGCACCGCCATCGTCCCCGCCACTCCCACGCCCGCCATCATCGACGCCAAAGACACATATCGCGTCCCAAAGTAAAACACCAGCCACACCCCCAGCCCCACCACCATCGGAACCCAGGCAATCCCCAGCAACACCCCCGCCGCCGTCGCCACCCCTTTGCCACCCTTGAACCCCAGCCAAGGCGTAAACATATGACCCAAAATCGCACACATCCCTGTCAAAACCCATACCCACGACTCGGCCCCCCATCCTTGCACCACCAAGACCGGCACCAACCCCTTCAACAAATCCAACACAAACACGGGAATCCCGATCCCCTTCCCCAGCACCCGAATCACATTCGTAGCCCCAATATTGCCACTGCCATGCTGACGAATATCCATCCCCCGCATCCGCCCGGCGAAATACCCGAACGGCAGCGATCCGCTCAAAAAGCCCGCCACGGCTCCAATGACTGCGTCCATCTCCATCCCGCCCTTTACACGATCGCAAGCACCCCCGGCAACGCCTTTTTCACCCTGCCCTCACGAACCCCTCCCCACTCGCGCCTTTACGGATCACATCCCCCTGTTTAATTCTCCCCGCCCCCAATGCTCCCCTCGCTCAACCATCTCAAACTCCCCGATCTCTGGCAGCATGAGGCCGTCAATCACCTCCGCGCCGGCTCTGACGTCATCGTCAGCGCCCCCACAGGTGCCGGCAAAACCTACATCTTCGAACTCCTCCATCAGTCCGGTCACTTCAAACTCAAAGGCCAGGCCGTTTACACCGTCCCCACCCGCGCCCTCGCCAACGACAAATACGCCGAATGGAAAGACGCCAAATGGGATGTCGGCATTGCCACCGGCGATCTCTCGGAAAACGTCCACGCCCCTGTCCTCGTCGCCACCCTCGAAACTCAAATTGAGCGCCTCGTTCGCGGTGAAGGCCCCGCCATCCTGGTCATCGACGAATACCAAATGATCGCCGACGCCTCGCGCGGCAGCCACTACGAAGGCGCCATCGCCCTCGCTCCACCCGACACCCGACTCCTCCTGCTCAGCGGCTCCGTCGCCAACCCTGAAGACGTCGCCGCCTGGCTCCGCCACCTCGGTCGCCCCGCCGAGGTCGTGATCACCAAAGACCGCCCTGTTCCCCTCGAAGACATCCCCGATGTCGCCCTCCCCCAGCGCATGGACCGCCACTTCGAAAGCTACTGGCCCAAGCTCGCCGCCTCCGTCCTCCTCGCCGACCTCGCCCCGCTCCTCATCTTCGCCCCTCGCCGCAAAGAAGCCGAATCCATCGCCCGCAAACTCGCCGCCGAACTCCCCGCTGGCGAACCCCTTCAACTCACCTCCGAACAACGCGCCGTCTGCGGCAAAGAACTCACTCAACTCCTCGAGCACCGCATCGCCTATCACCACAGCGGCCTCTCCTACGCCGCCCGCGCTGGCGTCATCGAACCCCTCGCCAAAGCCGGCCAACTCCGCGTCATCGCCGCCACCATGGGCCTCGCCGCTGGCATCAATTTCTCCGTCCGCAGTGTCCATGTCGCCGCCACCGCATTCCACGACGGTCGCAGCGAACACCGCCTCACCTCGGACGAACTCCTCCAAATGTTTGGTCGCGCCGGCCGTCGCGGCCTCGACGAACGCGGCAGCGTCATCACCACCCGACAAAGCCCCAGCCTCACAGATGCCCGCGCCGCCCGCCTCCATCGCGGCAGCATCCTCGCCTGGCCCCTCTTCCTCCGCGTCATGAAACACGCCGCCGCCACCGGCGAAAACCCCTTCACCGCCGCCGAAACCTTCGCCACCCGACTCTACGCCAAAGTCCCCCCTCCCCTCGGCCTGGAAGACCTCCCCGCAGGCACCCACTCCCCCACCCCCGACCAACCCGCCACCGCCGCCCTCTTCGGACTCGAAGGCTACGAAAAACAACTCCTCAACACCGCAGGCGAATGGCAGCGCCGCTCCGGTTATCCCCCGCAAAAAACACCCCTCGCCGATTGCTGGCTCGCCACCCCCGAGCGCATCACCCCCGCCCTCGCCTTCGGCCCTTTCGCCGGACGTTTCGCCACCGGCCTCGGTCGCGTCTTCCGCCTCGAACAGCCCGACAAAGACGCCACCCGCTGCTTCGGCGTCGAACTCCCCCTCGGCGCCGTCCACCCCGAGCAACTCCAAACCTTCCGCCCCACCAAAACGCTGCGCAAACTCCTCAAACTCCCCCGCCGCGAAGAATACCTCAGCCTCCCCGACATCGAAAACCACCACCTCCCCACCATCGCCGCCGCCCTCCTCGCCCAAGTCCCCCAACTCAAACTCGAAGGCCAACCCCAACTCATCGAATTCCACGAGCGCGACACCCTCCTCCATGCCCGCTTCGACCTCTCCCCACTCACCACCCTCGCCGTCGAAGACGCCCTCCACCACTTCATCATCGAACCCCACGAACGCACCCTCACCCGCCGCACCGAAAGCGACTCCCCCCTGACCCCTGGCGACTCACCGCACGCCCGCGCCCCCCGCCCCGGCTCCCCCATCCACGCCTGGCGTCAACTCGGCCTCATAGACAAACAAGGCCACCCCACCCAGCGCGGCGAAATCTTTTCCTTCTTCCAAGGCGGCGAAGGCCTCGCCGTCGTCGCCGCTCTCGAAGACGACTCCTACCCCATCGACGAACTCGTCATCCACCTCGCCAACCTCCGCGCCGGCGTCAAATTCGATCTCCCCACCGCCACCGCCTCCGAGCGCCTCGGCGCCGCCTGCCGCGCCGCCTACGGATTCATCAATCACCACGGCTACCTCGAAAACGGCCTCCCCCTCGACTACGGCGACGGCGCCGCCGAAGTCCTCGACGCCATGCTCCACCCCGACCGCCCGGGCTCCACCGACCTTCGCCGCGGCATCCAGGAAGGCGACCTCTCACGCGCCTACATCGAATGGCTCAGCCAGCTCCGCCACATCCATCACGCCCCCCATCACCCCTGGCCCCGCTGGACCGCCCTCCAGGAAGCCGCCCAGCACACCCTCAAACAACACACCGCCACCCTCCGCCACCTCTTCCACCTCGAACTCCCACCCCTCACCAACCGCCAAAAAACCACCCGCCCCCGCCACCACCTCCTCCCGCGATAACCTATTCCAGAACAGCAAAAAATGGACAAATCAAACCCACTTCGAGTAGCGTGAATTACTAGCACCCAGAAAGAAAATGAACCCACTACGAAGCATCACGATGGGACTTCTACTTGTAGTCGCCATGCTATTCGTGGCCTTAACTTTCCTCCCGTCACTGCTCTTTGCTATTCCGACCGAGGGCGCTAGCATCTTGCTCTACATATCTGCAATATTCTTTCTCTTCATCAGTGCAATTCTGGTCGGAGTCAGACGATTTCTAAACAGAAAATGATAATGGAGTGCGTCGCCGCAATAGCCTGTCCATCCTTCCAACCCCTTAAATCTTCTGTGCTCTCCGCGTCCTCGGCAGACCCTCATCCCAAGCTAGCCCCTCTTCAACCGCCCCTGCATCTCCCTCGCCTCCTTCAGCACCGCCTCCACCTCATCCCCCACCACCGTAAAGTGCCCCATCTTCCGCTTCGCCCGCGCCTGCTCCTTCCCATACAAATGCAGCTTCGCCCGCGGATGCTCCAACACCGCTGACCAGTCCGGATGCACCTCCGGCTCCGGCCACACATCCCCCAGCAAATTCACCATCACCGCAGGCGTGCGCAACCCCGCATCCCCCAGCGGCAACCCGCACACCGCCCGCATCTGCTGCAGGAACTGATTCGTCCCGCACGCATCGATCGTATGGTGCCCGCTGTTGTGCGGCCTCGGCGCGATCTCATTCACCATCACCTCCCCGCTCCCCGTCACAAACATCTCCACCGCCATCGTCCCCACATAGTCCAACCCCTCCGCTACCGCTTCCCAAAGCTTCAGCGCCTCCCGCTCCACCGCCGCACTCACCCGCGCCGGCGCGATGCTCACATCCAAAATGTGGTCCGCATGCTCATTCTCCACCACCCCGTGCACCGCCATCGACCCATCCACCCCGCGCGCCCCCACCACCGACACCTCCATCACAAACGGCACCCACTGCTCCACCACCGCATGCGCCCCTTCAAAAGCCTTCCACACCTCCGCCAGCACCGTCTCCCCCGTCACCTTCGCCTGCCCCTTTCCATCGTAACCAAACGCCGCCGTCTTGATCACACATGGCCGACCCAACTCCGCCACCGCCTTCTCCAGTCCCGCCAAATCCTCCACAATCCGAAACGGCGCGCAGGCAATGCCATGCTCCCTCAAAAACAACTTCTCCCGCTCCCGATGCTGCGCCGTGTAAATCGCTATCCGCCCGGGTCGCAACGGCTTCACCGCTTCCACCGCCCGCAGACACGCATCCGGAATGTTCTCAAACTCCGCAGTCACCACATCCACCAGCTCCAAAAACCGCCCCAGCAACGCCGCATCCGTGTAGCTCCCATTCAACTCCACATCCGCAAACTGCCCCGCCGGACACCCCTTCGGCTCATCCGTCAGCACCACCACCCGATACCCCGAACGCCTCGCCTCCAGCGCCAGCATCCGTCCCAATTGACCCCCACCCAAAATCCCGATCGCGCTCGGCGGCAAAAAAACACTCATTCGTTTCAGCTTCCTCGTCTCCTCGTTCATCAAACTCAGCCCAGCTCGGCCTGACTCGCCATCACCTTCTCCCGTTGCTGCTCCCGAAACGCATGCAACTTCGCCGTCAATCCCGCATCCCCCGCCGCCGCCAGCAACTGCACCGCAAACAACCCCGCATTCGTCGCCCCCGCATTCCCGATCGCAAACGTCGCCACCGGCACCCCGCCCGGCATTTGCACGATCGAATAAAGCGAGTCCACCCCGCTCAAAGCCTTGCTCTGCACCGGCACTCCCAGCACCGGCAGCACCGTCATGCTCGCCGCCATCCCCGGCAAATGCGCCGCTCCTCCCGCCCCCGCGATCAAACACTTCAGCCCCCGCCCCTCCGCCCCCGTCGCATACTCATAGAGCAACCCCGGCGTCCGATGCGCACTCACCACCTTCTTTTCATAAGCAATCCCAAATCCCTCCAGCACATCCGCCGCCAGCTTCATCGTCGGCCAGTCCGAACTCGACCCCATGATGATCCCCACCACCGGCGCGGCACCCACAGCTTTCACATCGTCACTCATCCCCCCATCATGCCCCGCTCCCCCCACCCGTCAACCACGACCCACCTCTCAGACCCCGTCCCGCCATCCACTCTCCCAAAATCCCCTCCCAAAGAGCAATCTCCATTTTCCAACCCAGCATTCCTGTCTAGCATCCCCATCTTCCATCTTCGATCTCCCATCTCCGGCGGTCCCACCGCCCCACCTCCCATGACCTACCGCCAAAAACTCTCCGCCCGCATCGCCGCCACCGGTTCCAACCTCTGCGTCGGCCTCGACGTCCGCGCCACCGACGCCGGCCCCGCCACCCGCGACTGGATCCTCCAGGTCATCGAAGAAACCGCCCCCCACGCCGCCGCCTTCAAACCCAACGCCGCCTACTTCGAAGCCCTCGGCTGGCAGGGAGCCCGCCTCCTCGAAGAAATCTGCCAGGCCATCCCCAAAGACATCCCCATCGTCCTCGACGTCAAACGCGGCGACATCGGCGAAACCCAGTCCTACTACGCCAAAGCCTGCTTCGACCAACTCGGCGTCGACGCAGTTACCCTCAACCCCTTCATGGGCCGCGACACCATCGAACCCTTCCTCGCCTACGCTGACAAAGGCCTCTACCTCCTCGCCGTCACCTCCAACCCCGGCGCCGCCGACATCGAACTCCAGCACCTCGCAAACGGCAACCGCCAGGTCTTCGAAATCGTCGCCGACATGACCCAGGCCAGCGACCAGGTCGGTCTCGTCCTCGGCCTCACCAACGCCGCCGCCGACATCCTCTCCCGCATCCCCGACGTCCCCCTCCTCATCCCCGGCCTCGGCGCCCAGGGTGGCGACCTCGACGCCCTCCGCGCCTCCCCCCGTCACGCCCCCCAACTCATCAACGTCTCCCGCGGCCTCCTCTACGCCGACCCCCACCTCTCCTTCGCCGAAAAAGCAGCCACCTGGAAAACCCGCATCGCCACCAGCCTCAATTCCTAAGTTCCAAAAAAATCCCGTTAATCCTCTAGAAATCCTGTCAATCCTGTCAAAATTCCCCCTTCTTCCCTATGTCCAAAACCCTCATCATCGGAGCCGGCGGCGTCGGCCGCGTCGTCACCCACAAATGCGCCCAACTCCCTGACGTCTTCAGCGAGATCATGCTCGCCTCCCGCACCAAATCCAAGTGCGACGCCATCGCCGCCGAACTCTCCCGCCCCATCCTCACCGCCGGCGTCGACGCCGACAACGTCCCCGAACTCACCGCCCTCCTCAAAGACTTCCAGCCCGAGGTCGTCATCAACGTCGCCCTCCCCTATCAGGACCTCACCATCATGGACGCCTGCCTCGCCGCCGGCGTCCACTACATCGACACCGCCAACTACGAACCCCGCGACGTCGCCAAATTCGAGTACCATTGGCAATGGGCCTACCAGGAGCGCTTCAAAGCCGCCGGCCTCACCGCCCTCCTCGGCTGCGGCTTCGACCCCGGCGTCACCAACGTCTACACCGCCTACGCCCTCAAACACCACTTCTCCAAAATCGACACCCTCGACATCATCGACTGCAATGCCGGCGACCACGGCAAAGCCTTCGCCACCAACTTCAACCCCGAGATCAACCTCCGCGAAGTCACCGCCAACGGACGCTACTGGGAAAACGGCCAGTGGATCGAAACCAAACCCCTGGAATTGAAGCGCTCCTTCGACTTCCCGGACGGCATCGGACCCAAAAACATCTACTGCCTCTACCACGAAGAGCTGGAGTCCCTCACCAAACACTTCGACATCCGCCGCGCCCGCTTCTGGATGACCTTTGGCGACGCCTACATCAAACACATGGAAGTCCTCGTGAACGTCGGCATGACCCGCATCGACCCCGTCATGCACCAGGGCCACGCCATCATCCCCATCGAATTCCTCAAAACGCTCCTCCCCGAGCCCGGTACCCTCGGCGCCGACACCAAAGGCAAAACCTGCATTGGCAACTGGATCGAAGGCACCGGCAAAGACGGCCAACCCCTGCGCTACTACATCTACAACATCAAAGATCACGAAGACTGCTACAAAGAGACCAACTCCCAAGGCGTCTCCTACACCACCGGCGTCCCCGCCATGATCGCCGCCAAACAGCTCCTCACCAACCCCGCCGAATACCGCCAACCCGGCGTCTGGAACATCGAGCAGCTCAACCCAGACCCCTTCATGGCCGACCTCAACGCCCACGGCCTCCCCTGGATCGAGACCCACCCCACCTCCCCCCTACCCGGAGAATAGACCGTTTCTCGAAAATGGGATCATTGAACCCGCTGAGTGGCTGAGTTCGAGGGCTCAAAGGCTTGTTTGCTCAAACTCATCAGTTGCATCCAACTTCGGAGTTCGGATTGAATCCGGCACGTTCCTGACACAGCCAACCAGCCGCACCTTCACCCCTTAAGAGCGTTTACAGTTCTTCTTAAGCGGCACTGACCCACCGTCAGACCAGCTTCCGTTACCCCAACAGACACCGGGCATTCCCCTCATGTCCAATTGCTACACTGTTTACTCGTAACTCTATCGTTACTAATTCGTATCTCAATTGAACCAAATCCCTTCAAATTACGGCAGCTCGGCTCCCACCCCTGCCCATCTCATCCCTCCCCCTCACCGGACACCCAAATCGCAGTCCTCCACAGGAAACACCTGCCGCAAACCCAACCACGAAACCCTCCACCCCCACCAGACCAACACCCCGCCCCCACGCCTCAATCCTTCAATTTATAATAATTAATTGAAATTATTGTCATTCTAATGTAAACTGCGGCACTCCCAATGCCCGGTTTCCTAAGACTCAACGTACTTCGATTTGCCCTGCGGTCCCCCGCAGCCCTCGCGTGCGTCTTGGCTTCCCTCCTCACCTCCCCCTCCCAAGCCGGTCTCATCTCCGGCCAGGCCTTCGTCGATTACGACGGCAACGGCACCGTCAACGCGACCGAATACGGCATCCCCGGCATCACCGTCACCGCCTACAACCCCGCCGGAACCTCCGCCGGATCCACCACCACCCTCTTCACCGGCACCTATTCCCTGAACGCCTCAGGCTCCGGACCCTACCGCGTCGAGTTCTCCTCCATCCCCTCCTACCTGTCCGTCGGATTCCAAGGCGGTTCCGGCCACTCCGAAGTCCGCTTCGTCCCCACCAGCACCGCCTCCAATCTCAACCTCCCCCTCATCGACCCCGTCAAATACAACACCGCCGCCTCCCCTCCCACCCTCGTCACCCAGTTCCTCTCCGGACCCGCCAACGGCACCCACGCCACCAAACCCGGCCTCCTCCGCCTCCCTTACAGCTCCAGCGGCCACGACTTTACCGACACTACCCCCAGCGGGTCCTATCAGGCCACCTCCCTCGCCACCTTCCAGAACATCGGCGCCACCTACGCCCTCGCCCACCAAACCACCCGCAACCGCCTCTACGTCGCCGCCTACCACAAACGCCACTCCGGCTTCGGCCCCGAAGGCCCTGACGCCATCTACGTCTTCGACTCACTTTCCGGCTCCCAACTCGGCACCCTCAATCTCGACTCCCTCACCGCCCTGCCCAATTCCACCGGCAGCGACGTCCACAACTTCACCCCCACCAGCGGCCAAATCTTCGACCTCGGCTCCAACAACAACGCCAACAGCGAAAGCTTCGACGGCGTCGGCAAACGCGCCTTCGGTGACATGGAAATGTCCGCCGACATGAAAACCCTCTACCTCGTCAATCTCTTCGACCGCAAAATCTACGCCCTCGATGTCTCATCCGGCATCCCCGCTCAAACCACCCTCATCCAAAGCTGGCCCGCCCCTGACGCCACCTCCGCCAATCGCCACCGCCCCTTCGCCCTCGCCGTCCACCAGGGCCGCCTCTGGATCGGCTCCGTCGACGAAAACGGCACCAACGCCTTCGTCCACTCCTTCCTCCCCTCAGGCCCCACGCCCACCTTCACCCTCGAACTCACCCTCCCCCTCAACTACCCCCGCCAAGCCTTCATCGGCGCCGCCAACAACCCCAACCGCCTCGCCAACTGGCGCGCCTGGGCCACCACTGCCTCCTCCCTAACTCCCCTCACCACCAACAACGACGAAATCGCCTGGCCCCAGCCCATCCTCTCCGACATCGAATTCAACGGCCGTCACATGCTCCTCGGCCTCCGCGACCGCTTCGGAGATCAAGCCGGATACGCCAAACGCTTCAACCTCGCCTCCACCACCGACGCCCTCCCCATCTCTGCTGGCGATCTCCTCCTCGTCTGTCGCACCGAGACCGGCTGGGCCATCGAAGGCTCCCCCAACTGCCCCACCTCAGGCGGCCTCGTCAATTCCGGCCCCGGCGGCGCCGCCTTCGCTGAACACTACGAGTGGGACCTCTTCAATGACGGCTCCACCTGGGACGTCCAAAACACCGCCGGCGGCCTCCATTGGGAAACCACCCAGGGCGCCCTCCTCCAGCTCGCCGGCAAATCCACCGTCATGACCACCGCCATGAACACCTTCAGCGACTTCAGCGGCGGCCTCCTCCGACTCGAAAACACCACCGGTCGCCGCGAAGGCATCAACTCCAACAGCGCCCCAGCCCCCACCAACGGCGCCTACACCCTCTACGAAGGCGGTGACTACCTCGGCAACTACCCCGCCGACACCGGCTACTTCAACGAAGCCAACGGCCTCGGCGCCATCGAGCCCCTACTTTCTCCACCTCCCATCCAGATCGGCAACCGCATCTGGCTCGACTCGAACGTCAACGGCATCCAGGACGCCAACGAAAACGGCATCGAAAATGTCTCCCTCTCCCTCTACGACGCCTCAGGAGCCCTGGTCGCCACCACCCAAACCGCCACCAGCACCAACCCCGACCTCAAAGGCACCTTCGCCTTCAACGACCTCGCCCCCGACACCACCTACACCATCGCCATCACCCCCTCCGCCCTCCTCCCCGGCGGCGCTCTCGCCGGCCTTCGCCGCACCCAAACCGCCGCCGGCACCCCTTCCACCGACAGCGACGCCATCCTGCTCTCCGGCCTCACCGGCGGCCTCGCCCCCCTGAACGGACTCACCGGCCTCACCTTCACCACCGGCCCCATCGGCATCTCAAACCAAACCCTCGACCTCGGCTTCATCTCCTGCCCGGCCATCACCCTCTCCCCCTCCGCCCTCCCCCGTGGCCGCATCGGCGAAAGCTACGCTCAAACCTTCACCGCCTCTGCCGCAGGCCCCACCGTCCCCTACACCTTCTCCCTCCTCTCCGGCACCCCTCCCGCCGGCATCACCCTCGCCCCCTCCGGCCTCCTCGACGGCACCCCCACCACCCCCGGCCTCTCCACCTTCACCGTCCAGGCCCTCGACCCCGAAGGCTGCCTCGGCACCCGCTCCGTCGACCTCCGCATCTGCCCGAACATCGCCCTCACCCCCACCTCCCTCCCCACCGCCACCCACCAGTCCCCCTACTCCGTCACCTTCACCGCCTCAGGCGGCCAGGG
>JAIYDW010000154.1 GCA_027487315.1 Verrucomicrobiaceae bacterium
CGTTTGCGATTTCGGGCAGTTTTAGGCCTGCCCCCGCTACTTCTTCCTCAGCGCCCTCCCCGGCACCACCAAACTCCGCCCCTCCCCCAAAAAAAAATAGCCCAACCACTCACCCCTCTCAACTTTCAGTCCCCCATCTCCCATCTTCCATCTCCCATCTCCGGCGGCCCCGCCGCCCAACCACTCTCCACTCTCCACTCTCCACTCTCAGCGTTCAACGTTCAACGTTCAAAGTTCAAAGTTCGACGTTCAAACCGGATACTCCCACCCCCCCCGATACCCCCGGCTCATCAACCCCACCGCCTCCGCATCCCCCACCACCGTCTCCTTCTCCGCATCCCACGCCACACTCCGCCCCAGCTTATCCGACAGCATCCCCAGCATCGGCAGACACGACGCCCGATGCCCCTCCTCGATCCCCGCCACCGGCTCCGCCCGCCCCTCGATCGCATCGATCAGATTCCCCCACAGCAGCGCAATGTTGTGCCCATCCGGCTCCTGCAGCTGGTGATCCCCATGCGCCCCCACCTCCCCGTTCTTCCCCGCCGGATAAAACGACCACCCATCCCGCCACCCAATGTGCAGGATCCCCTTCTCCCCGTAAAAATACGCCCCGATCTTGTGCTTCTCGGACCCGTTGTCCGCAAACTTCCGGTGCTCCCACGACGCCGTGAACCCCTCAAACTCAAACACCGCCAGCTGATGATCCGGCGCATCCGTCGTCTGCTCCTTCTCATTCAGCACCGGCTCCCCAAAGATCGCCCGCCCCCCCGTGCAGTAAACTGACTTCGGCCCCTTCTGCCCGCTCCACCACAGCACCTGGTCCAGCCAGTGCACCCCCCAGTCCCCCATCGTCCCATTCGCATAGTCGAGGAAGTTCCGCCAGCCCCCCGGATGCAGCTTCGCATTGAACGGCCGCATCGGCGCCGGCCCGCACCACATCTCCCAGTCCATCCCCTTCGGCACCGCCGCATTCGGCTTCGGCTCCTCCTTCCCACCCTTACTGTGCGCAAAACACCGCACCTCACCCACCTTCCCCACCGCTCCCGATTTCAGAAAATGCATCGCCTCCACATGATGCGGCCCGATCCGCCGATGCAACCCCACCTGCACCACCAACCCAGCCGCCTTCGCCTCACGCACCATCACCCGACTCTCATTGATCGTATGCCCCGTCGGCTTCTCCACCAGCACATGCGCCCCCGCCTTCACACAAGCGATCGTCTGCAGCGCATGCCAGTGATCCGGCGACGCAATGATGCAAATCTCCGGCTTCACCTTCTCCAGCATCTCCCGGTAATCCTGGAACACCTCCGGCTTATCCCCGCTCTCCCCCTCCACATCATCCTTGCCAAAATCCAGTTTGTCCTGATCCACATCACACAGCGCCACACACCGCGCCCTCCCCGACCCCAACGCCTCCCGCAGCAGATTCATCCCCCACCACCCCGACCCAATCAACGCCACCCGATACTTCTTATCCGACTTCTGCCCCAAAATCGGCACCGCCCCCCAAACCAAAGACGCAGCCCCAGCGGCCCGAAGAAACCCACGACGATCAAAAGAAGCACTCATCTTCCTACCAACGCCAAACAATCCCCACTCTTCAACCAAAACCCTCACCGCTCTGCTCTCATCTTTCAACGTTCAAAGTTCAAAGTTCAGAGTTCAACGTTAACCCCCTCCGCAGCCGCATTCGCCAGAATGCGATCACTGGAGCGCGGACTTCAGTCCGCAGCACCCCGCCCGCTCACCCACCCCTCTCTCCTAAAACCCCATCCCCTGGCCCGCAGGCGACCGCCTGCCTTGGACTGCGGCAGCCCGCTGCCGCTTTCCCCCAGCCAACCCGCTGGCGCCCCAACGCGGCAAAGCCGCCACTTCCCCTTTCGCTGATGAACATTCATCACCCACCGCCCCAAAGGGGCCCAACACGCCAGCCCAGGGCAACGCCCTGGGATCAACGTCCATCAACCCCCAGCCCCAAAGGGGCGAGACAACCCGAGCGCAGCCGAGAAGACCCCACACAATTCCCACCACACCCCACCGTCACCTCCCTCACTCCCCCATCTTCAATCTCCCATCTCCGGCGGCCCCCGCCGCCACTTCCCTCACCGCCTCCTCCCCCTCCGCGCCTCTGCGTGCCCAAAAGTCTCACTCCTTCTCATCCCCAGCCACCGGCGCCACATCCGGCACCGCCGCCAAAATCGCATCCAAGTCCGTCAGACTCCCCCGGCTGGCTCGTTGCTCCACCGTATCTCGCACCTTCCAAGCACTGATCTGGGATGAAAGCGCGATGGCAATGATGTGGTCCACCGTCGTCTGCTCCCGCGCCGCCGCATCAGCCGCTTGAGTTGCCAGGAAGTCAGGGATTTCAGCTTGGATGGTTGTCATGGCTTGGATTGTTTCAGGATTTGAAGAAACTCACTTGGCGACACGATCCGGACACCGGAAAGGCGTTCAGCAGGAAAATGGCGCAGGTTGTGCGTGACAAGGTAACCCACTTTTCCCTCCAACGCCAGTTGCGCAAGCGGTTCATCGTCTGCATCCGGCAACGAAGGCTTCCAGCTTCCCGAAACTCGGAACGCCTCAGCGCCCGCGCACAACGCATCAAGGAACCGATTCACAGTGACACCCGTGAGCCCAAAGGTAGGCCCTTCACGTTTCAGCACCTCCTCGTACTCCGTCAGCACCGTGTTGGCGATCACCAGCGAGAACTCCCCCTGCCGAAAACGCTGCAGAACCTCAAATGAGGCACCATTGCGCGAGCGCAGTGCAGCCAAAAGGATGTTGGTGTCGAGGACAGCGCGGATCATGGCGGACATCTCTGTGTTTCAATCAAACACTCGCCAATAAGGCTCATCCAGCTCCTTGTGCAACGCAAGGATCACTCTCCGACCACCACTCCCCTCTCTCCCCTTTCGACATTCAGAGTTCGAAGTTCAACGTTCGACGTTCCCCCCTCACCCCGCCGCCTGCGTCTCATAAAAGTGCTCAAACACCGCCTCCACCTTCGCCTCATACAAAGGCTTGTCATAGGCGCGGGGCAAACCTTCGTCCAGCGTGTCCTTGATCACATCCTGAACCTTGGATCGACCCTGCTGCGTCCCTTTCCACATCGTCCCCAGCAGCCCCTGCACCTTCGCTAAGAGCTGCTTCGCCACCTTCTTGACCTCGTCGCGCTCCGCATCGCTCAGCTCAGGCGCCGGACGGGTCAGGATGTCGAAGATGACGAGTTCACTCGGCAGCAGGTTCTCCCGCACATGCCGCGACTGTTCCTCCGTCAGTTGCCGACTCTGCTCCAGCAGCGCCGCAAACAGCTGGTCGATGTTCAAGCTGCCCGCGTTGTAGTCGGCGATCAGTTCCTCGAACTTTTGCTGGTAGTCCATCCGCAGCGCGCGGTGCATGTGGACGATCTTGTCCAGCGTCGCACGGATCGCGGCCTTCAGTCTCTCGATGTCCAGGTTCTTCTGCTTCGACTCTTTGAACTTCTTCGCCAACACCTCAAAATTGATCTTCGACAGGTCGATCACCCCATGCCGCGCCCCCGCGTGACCCTCCGCAATGGTGAACCCTTCCGCGCCAATGGACTCATCCAGCAGGTCGTTCAGCCTGCCCATGATCGGCGTGATGTCCGGCGTCTCACCCTCACCCGTTTGCGTCTTGATCGTCTCCGCCAGCGTGGCCAGCAGCGAGCACATCGGAGCAAACTCGATGGCCACCTTGTCAGGCTTCACCGCCTGATACAGCGCCCGCACCAGCTTCTCATGGGCCAGGAAAGGCTTCCGCAGTTCATCCGGAGAGATCAGCGCATTCACCGCTTCGCTCAGCAGGTGCAGCTTCTCCATGCCCGTCGCCTCATGAATGACGGTCAGGCTCACGCCCTGCTTATCGCAAAACGCCGCCGCCTCTTTCACGGCAGCCCGCAGTTGCTCCACCAACTCCTTCTTGTCGCGCACCGGCGTCTTGCCGTTCTTCCCAGCCCCGTAGATGGCCAGCGCCTTCTCCAGTGAGGCGAACACATTCGCGTAGTCCACGATCAAGCCGCTTTGCTTCCCGGGAAAGACACGGTTCGCCCGCGCGATGGTCTGCATCAGCGTGTGATTCCGCATCGGCTTGTCGAGATAGATCGTCGAGCAGCTCGGCGCATCGAAACCCGTCAGCCACATGGCGCAGACAAAGACAATGCCCAGCTCCTCCTTCGGGTCTTTGAAAAGCTCGTCCAGCCTCTCCTCGTTCATCCGCTTCCGATGCGGCACGATGTCGATGCCCTTCGCCGCCATCTTGGAAATCTCGTTCTGCTCGCCAGAGACGATCACCGCCATGTCCGTATGCTCCAGCAGATCCAGCCGTCGCTGCAACTCACGCACCCTCTCAGCATCGTAATCGTCTTTGAAGTCGCTCTTCTTCTGACCCGGCTTGAGGGGCATCATCTTCGAGGCCGCTTCCAGCTCCTGCCTGACCCGCACCTTCTCCGCCACCCAATGCGTCTCTACCTTCGCATGCATCTTCAGCGCCGTCGCCTTGTCGATACTGACCACCATCGCCTTGCCTTGGAAGCCCCGGCCCAGGAAATGAGTAACGATGTCCTTCGCCACCGTCTCCAGTCGGTCGTCGCGGGTGATGAGATGGTATTGCTTCCCCAGTTCCTGTTGCAGCTTTTCCTCCGCCTCGGGGCTCAGCTCCGCCTCTTCGATCAACGCATAAATGTCCTCGTTTAGATCCGGATTGTCCAGATGCAGCTCCGGCGTGCGGTTCTCGTAAAAGAGCGGCACCGTCGCACCATCCTCCACGCTCTGCTGAAAGTCGTAGATCGACACGTAATCGCCAAACACCTCCCGCGTCCGCTCCTCGCCCGCGATCAGCGGCGTCCCGGTGAAAGCCACAAAGGTCGCATTCGGCAGCGCCGCCCGCATGTTCATCGCCAGCGTGTCATACTGGCTGCGGTGCGCTTCATCGGTCAAAACGATCACGTCCCGCCGATCCGTCAGCTTCTCATCCGTTTGGAACTTATGAACGAGCGTGAAAACGTAGCGATGATTCCCTCGCAGCAGCTCCCGCAAAGCCTCACCGCTGTCAGCATGGCAAATCTCGCCCTCAGCCTCACTCACCGCCCCGCAGGCTTTGAAGGTCGTAGCGATCTGCTCGTCCAGCTCCGCGCGGTCCGTCACAATGACAAAGGTCCAATCCCCCGGCACCGTGCGTAGAATCTTCTGGGAGTAGAACACCATGGAAAAACTCTTGCCGCTGCCCTGCGTCTGCCAGAACACCCCACCACGCCCGTGCCCTTCCGTGCGCGCCTTCAGGCTGGCGGCAATGGCGTTGTTCACGCCGAGGAACTGATGGTTCTGCCCCACGATTTTGACCAGCCCCGCCTTGCGCTCGGAGAACAGAATAAAGTTCTCCACCAGATCGAGCAGCCGCGTCTTGTCGCAGGTGCCGCGAAGCATCACCTCCAGGGACACCCGGCGCGGCTCGTCCTCGCTGGCGATCCGCTTCCACTCAAAGAACCGCTCCCAGTCCGCCGTCAGCGATCCCACACGACTGTCCGTGCCATTACTGGCAATCATGAGCGCATTGCCCCAAAACAGCGCCGGAATGTCCGCCTTATAGCACGTCAGGTTGTCCGTGAAAGCCTGCTGCGCGGGCACACCCGGCTTCTTGAGTTCCACCACCACCAGCGGCAGCCCGTTGACAAAGCCGATCAAATCCGGCCGCCGCAGGTAGAGCGGCCCCTGGATGGACATCTGGCTCACCAGCAGAAAATCATTCCCCTCCGGGTTCTCCCAGTCGATCACCCGCACCCGCTCTGTTTTCTGCCCGCCACGCTCCTTATCCGGCACACTGACCTTGATGCCCTGCTTCAAAAGCTCATGCACCTCCCGGTTCGCCGCCGCTAAGCTCATCGCCGAGCGGTTCCGCGTCAGTTCATCCATCGCCGAGGTGATTGCCTCTTGTGGCAGCATGGGATTGAGTCCCTCCAAAGCCGCACACAACCGCCCCGTCAGCACCGCTTCCGTCTTCGCCATCCGCCCGAGCGTGCCGCTGACACCAAACGTCTCCTCCGCTGCGGACACCGTCTCCCAGCAAAGATCCTCAAACAGCCCAATGGCGGGCTGCTCGACGAGCTGATCTTCGGTGTAGGCGTGGGGCATAGGCTATCTTGCTTTCAACAAGAGGCGCAACAGTTCGAGAGCACCCGGAATTTCCGGCTTCAAAGGATAAGCGTCTCTCGGATCACGGATATTGAGGTAAGCTGACGGTTGGGAAGAGAAGCCTTGCACCGTGCGCTTGTATGCCTTGTAGCAATAGCCATTGGAGACAAATATTACCTGGCATTTTGGAAAGTGCTGCGCGTAGCCCCTCACTTGATCAGGCGCATATGAAAGTCCCTGCGCAAACCCTTTCGTCTCAATTATTGCCACAGATTCGTTGGAATCGCCCGTGAACGGACCTTCAAACAGCGCGAGATCAACCTTTCCCCCGGGCACAGGCTGCTCGATCTTAATAGACTGCTCCGGCCAACCCAAAGCGAGTAGCAACGGCACAATTAGAAATGTGCGTGTTTCGTGTTCGCGAATTTCCTCCCACTCCGCTGGCCCGTCATAGTAGTAATTGGCTAGCCGACGGATTCGCCGAAAAGTCGCCGAAAGCTCCTCAGCCGCAGAAATTCTCAAACCTTGGTGAATCAAAAACTCGATAAGTTCTTCGTCATTTACCCGGCGAGTTGGATTCGGCTCTGGTTCGGGCTTCGATGGGGGAAATGAACTCAGCACCTTCTCAGCGGCGTCAATAATGTCAGACTTCCACACTTTCTGAATCGTTGCACGCGTCAGGCCGGCAATTAGGACAGGAGTTGATGGAACGTGCCATTCAACGGAACAATAGGCCGGCAAATCCCAGCCATCGAAATCACGAAGCCAATCTTTATCGCCACAGCCGTTGTGCTTGCCATCCTGAGCCATCACGACACCCACTGCTTTAATCTCGCTCAGTCCTCGCTTGAGGATCACCCGATCACCGGGCAGAACTCCCGCCATTGTCTCTATCTGGTTGTCACCACCAACAAACGCCAATCCATACCGGATGAATTCATCGGAATACTCTCGCCCAGCTGAACCCGCGGCGATTTGCCAATACCTACTCATAGGCAATCCCTCCCAGTGTTAAATATGTGGCCCAGCCAAGCTCCGCGAACAGCCCGATGGCGGGCCGCTCAACGAACTGGTCTTCAGTGTAGGCGTAGCTCATGTTCGCGCGGTTTATTGGGGATGTTTTACGAGTTCACTGAGTGCACGAAATATCTCGGGCGGCAATGTGACACTTGGCAACGTTATCTCCAAACCCTGAGGCTTGCTGAAGCTATTCGTCGCAATCTCCTTTAACCTAAAATACTCGAGGGTCGCGTGACCTTTGGGTGTTTTTGGAAAATAGTTTATGAGCAGACCATTATCCAATTGAAGAACCACGACCTGAAGATGTTCACTCGCGTCATCAAGGTTCGGGTGGATGAAGGAGTAGAGTTCACTTTTGAAAGGATCCGCTTCGTTGGGCAATCCGAGATAGAAACTCACATCGGCGCCTTTTATCCCCATGTTGCACCGTTTGCATGAGATGTTCAGATTACGAACATCAAATGTGTATCTTGGGAATCGTTGCTTCGGAAGCACATGCTCCGTATCAATCGTGATTCTATGCCATGCGCTCATCGACAACCTGCAATAGCAACAACACGGAACACCTTTCCCTAGAAAATGGTCTTTGATCTTCCGCTTGAGGTCGACCGCATCGCCCGTGTCCCAACCCCCGGCAACGCTCAGACGTGCAATTGTTTGCTTTTCAGCGTCAGTAAATGCGATCATGCGCCCTGCCTCCTAATTGCGTCGAGCTTGCGGGCCATTTCTTCAAACTTTGTAATGACGGCCCGCTGTGACTCATCATAGCTCTTTTCGCGAAGTTCCTCAAAATCACGCACTATTTGGTTCAAACTCAGGTCGCCAGAGTTCAGACCGTTTAGCATCGCCACTGCACGTTGTGACAGGTAGTGACTTTTTGGGGTTACGACTCCAAACAAACGGTCATACATCTCTTCAAGACTCAAGTTTTCATGGGGAAATGGAATTGTCTCCCCTTCAATTACCTCATGCACTAAAACATGATCGGATGTGACCTCCGCCCCTGAAATCAGAATGGGGGAGTGAGTTGAAATGACAATCTTTGGCTCATAGTAGTGGAACAGATCCAAGAGCGTCTTGATGTAACTTTTTTGCCATGTGGGGTGAAGGCTTGTCTCGGGCTCATCAATTACCACAATTGTTCGAGGCTTAATCTCAGAGGCGATGAAGGCGACCGTTGTGATAAAGGATAACTCTCCAGAGCAAGCGGCGAAAAGAGGCACTATTTCATCGCGTCGAAACAGTAAATAATGAATTTTGGGGATGACGCGTAGTTTTCGAAGTAGATGCTGATGGTCGACAATTTCTGCAATAGATAGGGTATCGAGTTCGGTAAACGAATGGTCAGATAATTCGAAGCGAATGATGCCCGCGAAATATCCTTCTCCGTGGCGAATTCTTGATCTCCAACGCAATAACGCACTGTGGATCTGCTCCAATTTGTCCTTCGGCACCGAATCACGAACTTGTTCAAATCTATCTAGATCGACCCAGTCACAGCGAATTCCGATAACAGGGTCAAACCCGGTATAATAGAGGGCTAGCGTTACATTTTTCAGTATCCGGGGATCTTCTGAATATGCTTTGTTTAAAGCGTTTTGAATCACTCTAGCCGCTGCGGCTTTGCCCTCGCGGGCTCCGAAGAATTTAAATCCATTTCCCCTTATGCCTTGAAAACGATCATAGATACTTGGAGCAACTGCGATAATGTTCTCTCCTCCTCGCAGGCAATCGAGAGCCAAGCTTCTCAGCATCCGACTTTTCCCGGACCCGTTCGGTCCGATCAGAACGTTGACAGCATTCGATAGTAGATGATGGGCGAAAAGCATGAATCAAAGGTTCTGTCTATATCAGAGCATCCCAAACCCATCCCGAATCACCTTCGCAATGAGGCTGCGGCGCTGTTTCAGGAAATCGTCGTATTTCATCGTTTCCCACTTCTCCGGCAGAGCATGCCAGTAGCGAATCGTCGGCCATTCCTCGGGTGTGTAGCGGTCTTGGAACTGCGGCCAGTAATCCGCGGGTGACTGGGCGGAGATGTCGGCGTTGTCAGGCCATTCGATCAGCGCGTAGTTCGCGATCTGGTTGGTCTGATGAATCTCTGGATAATCGTGCTTCTTCAGCCAGTCCTTCGGGAACAAATGATGGCGCTCCAGCGAGTTGCGGTAGGCATCAGTGGTCGGATCAAGCAGCGAGCCGACCTTCAACCCGGAGAACAGCACTTTGGCGTCGAGTAAGCAAAGCGCGGCGAGGTAGGCCATCAGCGATGGACTCCGTGCTGCTGCCGTATCGAGGTCATTCGGCAGCGTCACACGCCAGAAATCATCCGTGAGCTCTGCGGCGATGTTCTTGTCGAGGCAGGCCAGAAAGCCCGCGCCATCTTTCACTTCGCGCAATTGGATCAGATCGCTCTCCAGCGCGGATTCGGGGGAGTTGGTGTAGCGGCCTGTGAGGCTCGCGAAGAAGAACCATCTTGCGATGGCCCTCCGCAGCTGGCTTTCAGTGAGCCCGTATTCGGCTTTTCCAAGCAGGTAGAACACATAGCTGTAAAGCACCGTAGTGGCGGAGGTGATCACTTTGCCGCTCCGATAGCCCGCGTTCATCAGGCACTTCAGGAAATCCTTCCAGTGTTGGAGATTCAGCGCACAGGCCTGCGCTTGTTTGAGCCGCTCAAACTGCGCCACGCGCCCTTCGTCGCTGAACTCGCCCGTTTCCAAATCCTTCCCGCGAAGCAGGGAATAAACATACTGTAAGCGGCCACGCTTGAAACCATAGCCCACCGCTACCCGTAACAGTTGGTCCGGCGATGGCTGGAGGAAATGATTGTAAGGCGTCGGACCTTCGGCGGGTTTCTTCGCTGCGCGTGAAAAGTTTTCGAGTTCGTGCCGCCCTTCGTCCCAATACACTGACATCAGCGTCAGGATGAAGTCAGCCTCGTTGAGCCGCTGACCCTTGCTGTTGATGCGCACAAACACCTGGCTCACCTGCTCCTCGTTGACCGTGGCCAGCAACTCCAGCGCACGGAAGGGGTAGTTCACCAAGCCTTGCAGGCGTTGAATACTCTGCCGGATCTTCTTCGTGTCCTCGGGCGTGACTTCACGCGTCTGCCTCAGCGCTTCGAGGTAGCCGTCCACCAGCTCAAACAAGTCTGTGTCCGGCGACCACAGTCGCGAGATGTTCGGTATCCAGTGCTTATCCCGGCGGATGGCGGCGTCCGCCACTTCAAATTTCTCCTCCAGGGGATGAAAGGCGATCTCGATGAACTCCTCGCTGTAATCCTCCCTGATCACCTTCTTGCCTTTCAGGACGGCATAAAGCGAAGTGAGGCGCTGCTGCCCGTCCACGATTAAGAGGCTCGGATGCTTTTGCTTGCCGTCGACGCCGATGCCCTTCGCGCCTTCAGCGTTCGCATTCTGCCAGAGAAGCAGATAGCCAACCGGATAGCCGCGATACATGGAATCGAAGAGGTCACGCCCCTTGGCATTTTTCCAAACAAAGGGGCGCTGGATTTCCGGCAGCCCGATGATGCCAAGGGCGATGCTGTCCAGCAAGGAGCCGAGCGTGTAACCGACTTCTTTGAAAAGGAGATTGGTGTCTTTCATACAGTGAATCAGGCCATATTGATTTCCACCTGCCCCGACAGCAGACGCGGCAACAGCAGGTCGCGGGTGCACCGGAGGTTCGCGACAAGTTTGGTGAGAATAATGAGCTGCTGGTGCATTGGTTGAACCAGATGATCGAACCGCTTTCGCGTTTCGATTGGTGCAAGAAGCGTAAACACTTGGTCCAAAGCAGAGCGTTTGATGTGATGCATTGTCGCACCCAAGCTCAAGGCCCGAAATCTAGGCATGGCTTCCTTAAGTGCGTGAAAGCAGAACGCATGACTGAGGTCTTCAGCGGGAACAACGTTAAAGAGGTGTTGGTTGAGTAACCCATCACCCTGCATCCAAAGATACGCGTCAAGATCTGCTGACCACGAGAACAGAACGTCACCATCGCGGATGTTGTATTTCCCTGGAATTCCATCACCTGAGTTGCGCGGCGTCTCGGCCGTGATACCTGCTTTCAACTCCTTGATCTTGATGATGGGATTTCCCTCCGTGCCTAATTGTGCGGGTTTGAAAGCGTATCCGTTTATGTAGCTCGCCACGGCTGAGAATGGCTTCACCTCCCAGCCCTGCGGGATGTCTCCGAGGGCGGAGGGGAGGCGGGAAACGGATTCGTGGCCGGGGAATCGGAAGTGGACGAACCACTCGCGGTAGAGGGCGCGGGCCATATCCTCCAGCAGCCGCATGCGCCGCTGACTGTTCTCGATCAGCTCGTCGTAGGCCGCCAGGATACCCGCGATGCGGCGTTGGACGGGGAGCGGGGGCACCGGAACTGGCATCTCTGCCACGGAGCCGGTGTTAATCACCCCCTGCGCAGCACCAGTTGTCGCTGCCAACAAGTGGCTCTGCCCTAATGGGCTGCGGAAGTAAAAGCCAAAGAAGCCGTTCTTCACCTTCGGACGCGCGAACACGATGTTAGCGCAGTTTAACTCTTCGATGCCAGCGGGCACGACACAACAATCGCCACGATTGGCTCCCACTCGCACAAACAAAATGTCTCCGGGCTGAAGCTTCGATTTCTTGAGCTTTGCATGAAACGCAGGAGTCACTGCTGCTGCCGTCTCATGCATCAAGCGACCTGGGCGGACATCCTGAGAGCGAATCAAGATCACTCCTTCACTGCGAGGACAGAAAAACTCAGATGTCGGGCCTACGTGGCCTACAGAAACTCGGTCGCAGTGATCCGCAAAGCGCCGCCACTCCCAGCCCTTCGGTAGCGGGGGTAAAGACATCGCCCTTTCAGACGCCCGTCGTCCGATCTTCACGACTACGCTCATGCCTCCAGAATCTCCGCCACGTTGAGGGCGATGGTTTGTTCCAGCTCACGAGCCTGGGCGTTGAGGGTTTCGAGTTCTTCGTTCCAGGTGCCGAGCTGGGCCTTGAAGTCCTCATCACTAACGGTCTCGCCGGGGGCCACGCCGACGTAGCGGCCGGGGTTCAGAGACCAACCTTGGGTTTCGATCTCGGCGAGGGTGGCAGCTTTGCACAGGCCCGGGATGTCAGCGAACCTGGGTTTCTTGCCGAAGACCTCTTCCAACTTCGCCTTCGCCTCTTCGCCGCCGAGGGTGAAGTCAGGTGCTTCACCGCGATACAGGCGCACCACGTTCGCCATGAAGCTGATCTGCGCATCCGTCCAGTCGCGATGGGCCCGGTCGATCTGGCGGTAAAGGTGGCGGGCGTCGATGAACAGCACCGTGTCAGCGCGGGGCGTCTTCACCTTCCCTTTGTCGAAGAACCAAAGCGTGCACGGCAGCGTCACAGTGTAGAACATGTTCGGCCCGACGGCGACCATGACATCAACCGCCCGGGCCTCGATCAGCTTCTGGCGGATATCCTGCTCGGAGGCGCGGGCGTCGGAAGCGGAATTCGCCATGACAAATCCAGCACGGCCCGTGTCATTCAGCGCCGAATAAAAGTCCTGAATCCAGAGGTAGTTCGCATTGTCCGTGCGCGGCAGCCCAAACGGGTAACGCCGACCGTGGCCGACCTCGGAGCTGAGCCGCTCCTTGTCCACCTGACTCACATTGAAAGGCGGATTCGCACAGACGAAGTCAAACTTCCCCACCGTGCTGTGCAGGTCCTCATAGTAGGTGTTGCCATGCTTGATGTCGCCCTCCAGCCCGTGGACGGCGAGGTTCATGCGGGCGAGGCGGACGTTTCCATCCACACGCTCCTGCCCGTGGATGCTGAGTTCGTCACTGGGATTCTTTTGGTGGGCCGAAACGAAGCGAGCGCTCTGCACAAACATCCCCCCAGAACCGCAGGCGGGATCCAGGATGCGACCATGAAACGGCTCCAGCACCTCAACCAGGAAGCGTACGATGCTGGTAGGCGTGAAGAACTCGCCCCCCTTCTGCCCCTCGCTCATGGCAAAGGTGCCCAGGAAGTACTCATAAATCTTCCCAAAGGCGTCGCCCTCCAGATCGGCGGGGATCGTTGAAAGGGTTTTCAGTAGGTTGCTGAGCAGTCGAGAATCAAACACCTGAAAGCCCTTCGGCAGCACACCCCCCATCTGAGGATTGTCCCGCTCGATGGTCTTCATGGCCTCATTCAGCGCCTTTCCAATGTCCGTCCCCTCCGGAAGCTGGAGCAATTCAGCAAACCGGGCCCCCGCATCAAGAAACAGCACACCCTCCGCATGGTAAGCGGTGGGATCGTCCACCTTCGACCCCCGACGCGCCGAAGCCCCCGCCTTCTCCAACTCCGCCCGCAGCGCCCCGAACCGCACCTCCGCAAACCGCAGGAAGATGAGCCCCAGAATCGGTTCCGAGTAATCCGACTGCTTCAGCCCCGCCCCCGCCCACAACTGATTCGCCGCCGACCAAAGGCGCTTCTCCAAGGTGTCGGTGGCAAGGTCTTTCTCAGAAGGCGCAATCCAATGCATAAATTCAAAAGTCGCTCAGCCTCATCCCGCCTGGGTGCCCATCAAAGAACAGGTCACCCAAGCACAAAATAGGGCCTAGTCATTAGGTGTCATTCTCGGGAAGACTTCCCAAGTGTCAATACCTTCCGCCCATCATTCACCCCAATGATGCCCCACACCACGGGCAATGATGCCCATCATTCACCTCAATGTTGCCCCACATCACCGGCAATGATGCCCATCATCCACCCCAATGATGCCCTACACCATGGTCAATGATGCCCATCATTCACCCCAATGATGCCCCACACCACGGGCAATGATGCCCATCATCCACCCCAATGATGCCCCA
>JAIYDW010000033.1 GCA_027487315.1 Verrucomicrobiaceae bacterium
CGCCATCGTCGGCGACCCCGACCAAGTCCTCGCCAAACTCAACCGCTACATGGACCTCGGCATCCGCGCCTTCATCCTCAGCGGCTACCCCCACCTCGAAGAGTGCGACCTCTTCGCCCGGCACGTCCTCCCCAAACTTCCCACCACCCGCCTGAACGAACTCCAAAATCGCCGCGTTCCCAACCCCGTCACCCCCCTCACCACCGCCCCCCGCACCTAACCCTCCTCGCCCCGCCATCCCATGAATCAAGTCCGCTTCGCCCTCGCCGGTTTCGGTGCCTGGGGCAAACTCCACGCCAAGTCCATCCACGATAATCCCGACGCCTCCCTCGTCGCCATCACCGCCCCCTCCGAAGCCTCCCGCGCCGAAGCCCGCCAACTCTACCCCCACGCCCAAATCTTCGCCGACGCCCAGGACATGATCGCCCAGGCCGACTTCGACCTCATCGACATCGTCACCCCCAGCCACACCCACCGCGACATCGCCCTCGCCGCCATGGCCAAAGGCAAACACGTCCTGCTGGAAAAACCCATGGCCATCACCCTCGACGACTGCAAAGCCATCGTCGCCGCCGCCCGCCAGCACAACGTCCACCTCGCCGTCGGCCACGAACTCCGCCTTTCTTCCCAATGGGGCGAAATCAAAAACATCATCGACTCCGGTACCATCGGCGATCCCCAATACGTCCTCGTCGAACTCTCACGCAAACCCTACCGCCAAGGCGCCTCCGGCTGGCGCTACGATCAAGACCGCGTCGGCTCCTGGGTCCTCGAAGAACCCATCCACTTCTTCGACCTCGCCCGCTGGTATCTCGCCTCCAGTGGCGACCCCGTCGAACTCTACGCCTACGGCAACTCCCGCGACCCGCAGCGCCCCACCCTCTTTGACAACTTCAGCGCCATGTTCAAATACCCCAATGGCAGCTACGCCGTCGTCTCCCAAACCCTCGCCGCCTTCGAACATCATCAAACCATCAAAGTCAGCGGCACCCGCGGCGCCCTCTGGGCCGGCTGGAGCGGCGCCCTCGACCGCACCCTCGAACCTGAATACTTCCTCAAAGTCTTCGACGGCGAAAATCTCACCCACGTCGACATCAAAACCCACAGCGGCGAAGTCTTCGAACTCCGCGCCGAAATCGCCCAATGCATCGAAATGGTCCGCACCGGCAAGCCCCCCATCGCGACCGGCCTCGACGGCCTCTGGTCCGCCGGCCTCTGCCTCGTCGCCGAAGAATCCATCCGCCAAAACAAAACCCTCCCCGTCGGCGACATGCTCAAGTTTTAATTTCCACGGTCACTGATACCACCCAATTCAGGCATAATTCAGAAATCGCGCTGCCGCTCGATCCTGTCTTGGCATATCCAAAATCCCACCCATCTTTTCGGTGGCGATGACTCCCCGCGACTCTCGATCTTTCTTGGCCACTCTGATAGGCGATGGCAGATCGCTCATTCTCCTCACCGCAATTGCCCTGGCCTTCGCTGGCGGCGGCGCCGTTTTCCTCTCAGTCACAGGTCACTTTCTTCCCCACGACGTCGAGTTCCTCGGCATGCAACCGATCACCCTTTGTGGACTGAACCAATGCCGCATCGTCCACTTCATGATCCATGACCGAGCTTCATTCGGCGGGGTTCTATTGGCCATCTCGGTTCTCTACACTTGGCTCGCCATGTTCCCCCTGCGCGAGGGAGAAAGCTGGGCTTGGTGGACTCTCGTGCTGACCAACGCCACCGGCTTCGGCTCTTTCCTCACCTATCTCGGCTACGGCTACCTCGACAGTTGGCACGCTTGGTCCACGCTCCTTCTACTTCCAGTGACGGTCGCAGGCTTGTGTCTCACTCGCCGTCTATGTATCCGACCCCTCACTTGGGAACCAAGCTGGCGACCTGTAAAATGGCTTTCACGTTCCACCCTAGGTTGGCTGATCTGGCTTACTTGGGGCGGCGGCATGGTGGCAGCAGGGGCTACCATCATGATCGTCGGCATGACTGAGGTCTTCGTTCCCAGTGACCTCGAATTCATCGGCTTCACCGTGGACCAACTCAACGCGATCAACCCTCGTCTCGTGCCATTGATTGCCCATGACCGCGCTGGTTTCGGCGGAGGTGTCTTCACGACTGGCTTGCTCATCCTTTGCCTCGTCTGGAAAGCCCCTCCCTCACGTCACCTCTGGCAGGCCCTCGTCCTCGCAGGTGGCATCGGCTTCGCCCTCGCTCTCGGCGTCCACTACCCCATCGGCTATCTCGACGCCGAACATCTCGTGCCAGCCTGGACCGGCGCTCTTGCACTCGGAATCGGTGCCTGGCTTTCGTGGCCACGAATGCGCTAGAGTAGAGTGCTGGTTGAAAGTTCACCGTCCGGCTAACGGTTCATTAGGCTGCCATGCCCACCCGCCGCTCCTTCCTCACGACCACACCCACCTCAGCAGGCACCACACTCCCAATCTAACGCCTCCACCTATGGACAACCGCAAATGGTACTCCGGCGTCACACGCTATCAATGGCTCGTCCTCCTCGTCGCTTCCCTCGGTTGGGTGTTCGACGCTTTCGAAGGTCAACTCTTCAACCTCACCCGCGGGGCCATGCTCTCCGAAATCCTCGGCGTCAATCCCGGTGACCCCGAGGCCAAAAAATGGGGCGACATCTTCCTCGGCATCTTCCTCGCCGGCGGCACCTTCGGTGGCCTGCTCTTCGGCTCCCTCGGCGACAAAATCGGCCGCCAGCCCGTCATGGTCCTCACCATCCTCTTCTACTCCGTCTTCTCCGGCCTCACCTACTTCGCCACCGAACTCTGGCACGTCGGTATCCTTCGCTTCTTCGTCGCCATGGGCGTCGGTGGCGAGTGGGCCGTCGCCGCCGCCCTCGTTGCGGAAATCTTCCCCAAACACGCCCGCACTCACGCCGGCGGCATCTTCCACGCCACCGGTGTCCTCGGCACCTGGCTCGCCGCCCTCACCGCCATGGAAGTCGCCAACGAATGGCGCATCGCCTACCTCGTCGGCATCCTCCCCGCCCTCCTCACCGTTTGGGTTCGCAGTTCCATCAAAGAACCCGACTCCTGGCACGAGGCCAAATCCAGCGGCAAACCCATGGGCAGCTTCGCCGAACTCTTTGGTGATTCCCGTTGGCGATCCCGCGCTCTCCTCGGCATGTCCCTCGCCGCCGTCGGCCTGGGCACCTTCTGGGGCGTCTGCGTCGCCACTCAGGACCTCACCCGTGAACTCCTCCTATCTCTCGGCATCCAACCCGTCGAAGCCGACAAAAGCTCCAAGTTTGCCTACGGCATCATTCAGGTTATCGGCGCAGGCATCGGTCAGCTCAGCTTCGGCCCCCTCTGCGCCCGCCTCGGTCGCAAACGCACCTTCGCCATCATGCACCTCTTGAGCTTCCTCATGGTGCTCGCCGTCTGCTACCTGCCCCAAAACTACTCCCAAATGCTCATCCTCCTGCCCCTCTTCGGCTTCGTCACCCTCAGCATCCATGCCGGCTACGCCATCTACTTCCCCGAACTCTTCCCCAACCACCTCCGCTCCACCGGCGCCAGCTTCTGTTTCAACGCCGGCCGCCTCCTCGCTGCCCCCATGCTCTTCCTCTCAGCCTACATCAAAACCCTCACCACCCTGCCGAACGCCATCGCTCTCATGGGCTGCCTCTTCCTGCTTGGCATGTTCATCCTCTCCTTCCTCCCAGAAACCAAAGACACCGACCTCCCCGAGTAACCCCAACCCTCCTCCACCGCCCAAACCTCCCCCTTGACTCCCTCATCGCCCCGCCTATTCTGCGCCCGCCAAAGACGCATCAACGCATCAGCATTCATCAATATCAAACTCTGACCCACCATGTCACGCTCATACATCTTTTCTTCCGAATCCGTCGGCGAAGGCCATCCTGACAAAGTCGCCGATACCATCTCCGACGCCATCCTCGACGCCTGCCTCGCCATCGACCTCAAAAGCCGCGTCGCTTGCGAAACCTTCGTGAAAAGCAACGTCGTCGTCGTCGGCGGTGAAATCACTATCCCCAAACTTCAAAACAAAAAACTCGGCACCACCAAGCCCATCGACGAAGTCATCAACGTCGGCCAAATCATCCGCAATGCCGTCCGCGGCATCGGCTACACCAACGCCGACGACGTCTTCCACGCCGACCAAATCTTCATCAACAACTACCTCACCATCCAAAGCCCCGACATCGCCCAAGGTGTCGACGCCGCTGAAGCCGAAGGCAAAAAACACGCCGAACAAGGCGCCGGTGACCAGGGCATCATGTTCGGTTACGCCTGCGACGAAACCCCCGAGCTCATGCCAGCTCCCATCATGTTCGCCCACCGCCTCGGCCGCGAACTCACCCGCATCCGCAAAGCAGGCAAACTCGCCAAATGGCTGCGCCCTGACGCGAAAAGCCAAGTCTCCGTGGAATACGTCGACGGCAAGCCCACCCGCATCGTCAACGTCGTCATCTCCACCCAGCACGAGGCACCTGCCCCCGGTGTGACTGACAAGGAGCAACACGCGATGATCGAAAAATTCTGCATCGAGCAAGTCATCAAGAAGGTCCTTCCGAAGAACATGCTCACCAAGGAAACCGAGTGCCTCATCAATCCCACCGGCAAATTCGTCGTCGGCGGTCCTCAAGGCGATAGCGGCCTGACCGGTCGTAAAATCATCGTCGACAGCTACGGCGGCATGGGCCGTCACGGTGGTGGTGCCTTCTCCGGCAAAGACCCCTCCAAAGTGGACCGCAGCGCCGCCTACATGGGCCGCTGGGTCGCCAAAAACGTCGTCGCCGCCGGCCTCGCCGCCAAGTGCGAAGTCCAGTTCGCCTACGCCATCGGTCACCCGCTGCCAGTCAGCGTCCACATCGACACCTTCGGCACCGGCACCATCAGCGACGACAAAATCCTCGACGCCGTCCTCGCCGTGTTCTCCTTCAAGCCTGCTGACATCGTAAAGCAGCTCAACCTCCTCCGCCCCATCTACTCTAAGACCACCAACTACGGTCACTTCGGCAAAATCAACGACCCAGACATCACCTGGGAAATCACCAACAAAGCCGAAGCCCTCAAAAAGGCGGTCAAGTAAGACCAACCCAGCCCAATCTCAAAGCCGCGCAGGGAAACCCGCGCGGCTTTTTTGCGTTCACCGCGGAAACATCTCACCCAACTGCTTCTCTGCCGCAGACAGCACCGCCGCCTGAGCCGGATCACTCGCATGATTCTTGAGCTCCGCAGGATCCTGCTCCGTCAAATACAACTCTCTCGCCGTGACCTCCTTCGTCACCCAGTCACGCCACTCCGTGTACCTCACTTGGTCCGTTCGAATGCTGTAGCCCATCGCCTTCGGTTGCTTGCTCGGCTCCCGATCATAATACGCCGGACGCGGATGCTGCGTGAAGGCCGCCGTCTTCACCGACTGCACCGGATCCCTCAAAACAGGCACCAAACTCACCCCATCCAGCTTCCCCGGTTGAGGCAATTCACAAAGATCCACCAACGTCGGAAACAGATCCACCAACTCCGCCAGAGCACGCGTCTTCTTGCCCCGATGCTCCGGCCTCAAATCGCTGATCAGCAGTGGCACATGCGCATCAAATTCAAAATCAGACGTCTTCCCCCACAGGCTGTGCTCCCCAATGTGGTAACCATGATCCGCAAAGAAAACGATGATCGTATTGTCAGCCGCCCCACTTTTCTCCAACGCCTCAAGCACCTTCCCAATCTGCGCATCCATGTAACTGATGTTCGCAAAATACCCATGTCGCATCTCCGCCGCCAACTCCTCTGAAACCGGCGTCTGCTTGTTCACCGGACCCAAAATCTCGGTGCTCTGATGAAAAGCAATCTCCGGTGCCCCCTCAGGTCGCGCCCCATTCAACACCGGCAACTTCGAACGCTCATACAGATCCCAATACTTCTTCGGCGCATTGAACGGCGCGTGCGGCTTCCAAAAACCCACTGCCAAAAAGAACGGCTCATTCTTCACCTCCGACATCACACGCACCGCCTCGACCGCCACCCGCCCATCGTAATAAGCCTCATCCGGCACATCGTAACAGGACGTGATGCCCTGCTCCGGATACCCGCGCCCACCTCCCATCTTCACCAAATTCGGCGGCAGCGCCCCCTGAATCTGCGGCGTGTCCGCCCCATGATTCGCATAGTGCAAAAACTCATCCGCACTCCAGGACCTCCGATCTCCCTTCTCCGCCGTGTGCCAGTTGTGAAAAACCTTCCCCACACACCGCGTCGTGTATCCCTGCTCCTTGAACCAAAGCGGCAGGGTCGTCACCTCAGGATTCAACTCCCGAAAATGCGTCCCATTGTTCCAAAGCCGCAGCGTGTCAGGCCTCAACCCCGTCAACAGTGACGACCGTGACGGATTGCACACCGCCTGCTGACAATACGCCCGCTCAAACTGCACACTGCGAGCCGCAAGCTTATCAAGATGGGGCGTAAGCGCAGTCGACCCATAGGACCCCATCTCCGGGCGAAAATCATCCGCCATGATGAACAACACATTCGGCTTCGCCGCATAAATCGAAGACGCAAAGAACAGCAAAAAGAGACATCGCATGACCCTCAAAAACGCACCAATGCCCCCGAGCTTGCACCCATCACTCCTCCATCACCCATTCCGCAACATCCGCTCCACCCTCAAATACCCGTTTGACACCAGGGCATCCCTTTGGAACATATCAACGCATCGTGATACGTTGCTACGTTAATTTTCACTACAAACTAGAACCCAAGACCCAGACCCTATGACCGACTACAAAGTTAAAGACATCGCCCTCGCCGACTTCGGCCGCAAAGAACTCGACGTTGCCGAACACGAAATGCCAGGCCTCATGGCCACCCGCGAGAAATACGGCCCGAAAAAGCCTCTCGCTGGCGTCCGCATCACCGGCTCCTTGCACATGACCATCCAAACCGGTGTCCTCATCGAGACCCTCAAGGAACTCGGCGCCGATGTCCGTTGGGCCTCCTGCAACATTTTCTCCACCCAGGACCACGCCGCCTCCGCCATCGCAGCCTCCGGAACCCCCGTCTTTGCCTGGAAGGGCGAGACCCTCGAAGAATACTGGTGGTGCACCTGGCAGGCCATCATCTTCCCAGGCAACAAAGGCCCTCAACTCATCGTCGATGACGGTGGCGACGTCACCCTCCTCATCCACAAGGGCTACGAAATGGAAAACGGCGACAAGTGGGTCGAGACTCCCTCCGACAACCACGAAGTGAAGGTCATCAAAGACCTCCTCAAAGACATTGCCGTGAAACAACCCGGTATCTTCCACGAGATCGTCAAAGACCTCAAAGGCGTCTCCGAAGAAACCACCACCGGCGTCCACCGCCTCTATGAAATGGCCCGCGCAGGCAAACTGCTCTTCCCTGCCATCAACGTCAACGACAGCGTCACCAAGTCCAAGTTCGACAACCTCTACGGCTGCCGCGAATCCCTCCTCGATGGCATCAAGCGCGCCACCGACGTCATGATCGCCGGCAAAGTCGGCGTCGTCTGCGGTTACGGCGATGTCGGCAAAGGCTGCGCCGCTGCCCTCCGCGGCATGGGTGCCCAAGTCATCGTCACCGAGATCGACCCCGTCTGCGCCCTCCAGGCCGCCATGGAAGGCTACCGTGTCATGCCCATCGAAGACACCCTCGGCACCGGCGACATCTACGTCACCACCACGGGCAACAAAGACATCATCACCCTGGAACACATGGAGTTGATGAAGGACCAAGCCATCGTCTGCAACATCGGCCACTTCGACAATGAAATCCAAGTCGACCGCCTCAATGCACGCACCGACGTCAAGCGCCTCAACATCAAGGCTCAGGTGGACAAATACACCTTCCCGGCCGGCAACAGCATCTACATGCTCGCCGAAGGCCGCCTCGTGAACCTCGGCTGCGCCACCGGTCACCCAAGCTTCGTCATGAGCAACAGCTTCACCAATCAGACGCTGGCTCAAATCGAACTCTGGGAAACCAAAGACAGCCGCGAAATCGGCGTCACCGTCCTGCCGAAGAAGCTCGACGAAGAAGTCGCCCGCCTCCACCTCGCCAAAATCGGTGTCAAACTCACCGTGCTCTCCAAAGACCAAGCCGACTACATCGGCGTCGCCGTGGACGGCCCCTACAAGACCGAGCACTACCGCTATTAATCCAGGCATCACTCTCCGAGTGATCAGAACCTCAGAGCGCGGATGGCCAAAAGCCGTCCGCGCTTTTCATTTCCCCCTCACCCCCCCGTCCCAGACCCACCCCATACCTGCGCAAAATGATGCGCCAATCGCAACTTCTGCGCCACCCGCACCGAAATCGTAAACGGATACAAAGGTTGCTCTCCCATGCTGTGCGAGATCTCATTCAATACGGGCGACAAACACATCCATCGCTGCAGCCACGCCAGGAATGACCCGTCTAACATCCCCACTTGCGGCAGCATCTCCGGCAATGTCCCCGCCTCTCCCGGCAACATCGTCAAGGGTATGGCCAAGTGCCGCACATCAATCCCCAAACTCTCGCACGTCTCCAGTCCATCCACGATTTGAAGGTAATGCGCCCACGTCTCAGCCCAATCTTCCCAAGGATGGGATGCCGCATACGCACTGATGTATTGTTCCTCCCATCCCTTCGCCAAACCACGGTCATAATGCGACTTCAACGCCACCCCGTAATCCAGCCACTCATCTCCAAATCGCGCCCGAAACGCCAGCCGCAACGGATCGTCCCAGTTCAAATTCGACAAGAATCGCTGCCACAGATAGTGCGCACTCTCATGTCGAAAATGCCCCAGCAGCGTCCGGCTGTTCTCACCCAATTGCTGCCGGTTAATCTGCCGATACGTGTCGTCCGCCTCCTCCAGGTTAACCGTGATCACCCCATTCAAATGACCCGTCGTAACATCAGGATTGGCCACCGTACTGATGATGTCAAACGCCAGCGAATCTCTCCGCCCTCCCCCCGGTACTGACACTCGAATCCCAAGCCGCATCAGCGTGTAAATCATTCGTCTCTTGGCCTGTTCCATCTTCCCCCACAGCATGCGATTCCGATCCAGCCTCAAATCCGGAATCACCCGATTCATCTGGCACGCCTGACAAAGCCCCAAGCCCAGAGCCGGATCACTCGAAACAGCCCAGTTGCAAACCCCATACTGCGTCCCATTCCAGCATCGCTTGTAGAATCCGCCACCGCCTAGCGTCACCATTTCCCCAGCCTGCGGATCATAACCCACCTCCGCTCCGCACTTCAAACACACCGAACTGCCAAAAAACAAGGGGTTGCCGCAATCGCAGTGAAAGTGTTGCATGGTTGAACAGGGTCTCTCAAAGGATCCCTGCCCTTCAGTCGCCCAGTTTTGTTCCAATGTCACGAAGTCTCATCTTTTGTCTCATCCCACTTGGCTTTCCCCCAATTGCCGCCAACTTGAGCCCATGATCGTCTGGTGGAACAACGCTCTGCTCCCAATCGAAGAGGTCCGGCTCTCGCCCACTGACCACGGCTTCCTCGTCGGCGACGGAGTCTTCGAAACCCTCCTCGCCCGCAACGGCCAAACCTACGCCGTTACCCGCCATTGGAAGCGTCTCGCTCGTTCCTGCGACGCCATGAATCTGTCCCCTCCCTCGATCAATCTGGTTCGCGACGCTTTCGCCAAACTCCTTGAAGCCAATCACCTCTCCGAAGCTCGCCTTCGCCTCACACTCACCAGCGGCGCCGGCCCCGCAGGCAGCGAACGCGGCCTCAACTCCGCCCAAACCCTCTGCATCACCGCCACCCCACTCAACACCTGGAATCCTACCGAACAACTCCACATCAGCCCCTGGCCCCGCCTTTCAGCCGGGGCCCTCACCGGAGTCAAATCCGTCTCCTACGCGGAAAACGTCCGCGCCCTCGCCCTCGCTCGTTCAAACGGCGCCGGCGAGTGCCTCTTCGCCAACGAACACGGCGAGTTATGCGAAGGCACTGGCAGCAACATTTTCATCATTCGCAACGGCTGCCTCGAAACCCCACCCCTCAGCAGTGGTTGCCTCGGCGGCGTCACCCGCTCTCTCGTTCTCGAACTCGCCCTTCGCTTGGACATTCCCATCTTCGAGCACCCCATTCCCTTGACCGATCTGACCGAAGGACCAGTCGCCGAAGTCTTCCTCACCTCCACCACTCGCGACGTCCACCCTGTAAGTCGCATCGGCGAGCGAACATTTGATTCCCCCGGTCCGATCACACAACGACTCCGAAGCGCGTTTCTAGACTGGCAAAGCCAGGCCGCCGATCCTTAGCCCTGCCTATTAACTAGATCAACGATGCCAAATCAAGGCACCGGCGCTATTGAGACCTGTCCGCTCAACTCCGGCGTTGCAAGCACGGTCACACCGGGCTGAGGAGGCTGTGCCATCAAGTAATATCCCGCCGCAAAAAAGCTCCCAGAAGGCAACCGGACAAACATCCCTTGATAGACAGCCTTTCGGTCCAACACCTTCGTTACACCCGGCAGAGTAAACGACCCATTGAACGCTCCAGCAACTCTTGCATCCAAAGCAAAACCAATCTTCGCAGGATTCGGATTCACCGGAAGCGCTGCGTTGAACAACGGAACCGTGACCTTCTGCTTCACACCCCCAGCGTTTTCGATCCTGAAGACCAAATCCGCCACGTTCCCCTCGATCAAGGCCCGGTTTTCAAACGACACCTTCGCATTCCCGCTCTTATTGGGTAGCCCCGCAATGATCCCACCCGATGCAGGCCCCTGGTAAAGCCCTCCGACGACATTCAACGCTACCGGTCCAAATCCAGCCCGATAGCTCCGCGTTTTGGAGACACTCGAAGCCGCCGCACGCGTCCAAGCCAATCCACCTTCCAAACCATCGTTCAACGGAGCCTGTCTAACCTCGGCCATGCCCGCTACGCCACCCGCCGTTCCAACGGACCCAACAGAAAGAAACACCGGCAAATCCCCTTCCCTACCCATCACCGCCGCAGCCGTGTACGCAGAGCCATCCGCAGCACGCCCAACCAACGTCGCACGTCCTGTAGCCAACAAGTTGCAAGTCCCAAACCCATCCCCCTGTGGCACCGCTAGGACGCCGTCATGCACCTCATCCAACAATAAGCCAAAAGTATACATCCCCACCCGAGCTGGTTCCACCGTAGCCAACTTCACACCTTCAACCGTTCCAGGTTGACCTGTGCCTGACACCAAAATAGGGCCTGAAATTTCAAGTTGGCCAACCAACGGTGCACCCACCACAATCAAATCTGCCACAATACTCGGCGAACCCGCACGAACAAAAGTCGCCACAATCCTTAGGCTGGCTCCATCCAAAGACACATTCACCGGTCCCCTCGCCGTGCGGGAGTCCGTTCCCGAAATCAAGCTTGCCGAGAAACTCCCGGATGGCGTTATCGCCAAATCCACTCGCCCACCCACTCCACCTCCCGGCATGCCATCCACCTTGCCGAACCAACCACCGTAAGTCCCAACCAATGCTGGCGGAAGCGTCTTGATCGTTAACAAACTCACTCTTTGCGTCGTCCCCTGAGGATTACCTGCCACAATCGTAATGGCCTTATCCACAACCGGAGCTGTTGGCACCCCAGAAATCCTACCGTCCGCACTCGCCACCATCCCTTTAGGCAATCCCAAAACAGTGAAAATTTGAGCTTCTCCCTCCGGCAAATTCGACGATCCCAATTCAAAAGAATAGGAAGCCCCCACATATCCATCCGGCAAACGGGTCTGCGTAACAATTGGTGAAGCCGTCACCAAATTGAGTGTCACTAGGCAGTCTAAATCCCCGACTCCAGCCATGGAAACCGTGCACTCATAAACTCCACCATCCATCGCAACTGGTGTCGCCAAATTCAATGGATTCGTCGTTCCCAAGACCGTTGCATTACCCTCCTTGCGCCACGCAAACGCAAGCCCCGACCCTGCGCTGGAAATGGGCAAACTCACAGGCAACCCTGCCCGCCCCAACACCCTCCTCGCAGCAGTATCCACCACCGCCAACTCAGCCGCTCCTGTGACGACCAATCCACTCGCTAAGGTCACATCCACCGAGTATGAACCCGCATCCGTCAGCTTCACCGCAGCAAAACTCAAACTCGCTCCCGTCGCACCCGTGATCTTCTTCCCAGCCTTCTTCCACTGATAGCGCTTTGTGCCCAATGCATTGACGCCTGCCGACAGTGTGGCCCCTCCTCCTAACTCAGCCAAAACCGAGGCAACGGTTGTCGTAAACGGCCCATCATCATCTTGCACCAGCAAATCGTGACTGCTTGGCGCGTCAATCGTTACCGTCCCCAAACTCGGTGTTCCCAAATTCAATCGCACTACCTCATCACTCTCAGGGATGCCATCATTGGCCACATTCACAACCGACCACGCCCGAGTTTGTCCAGCCGCAAACACCACATTCGCCCCTGCGGCCGAATAATCACTCCCCAAAATCGCCGTGCTACCACCAAAGGTCATCGGAATGCTGAACCCACTTGGAGCCGGAGCCGATAACTGCACCTCAACTCTCGCCGCCCCGCGACTCTCAACAACAGACGAACTCCCTGAAACAAAACTCGCCAACAAAGGCCCAACAGCCGTTCCCTGCGTCGTCACTCGCTTAGTCTCAGTCACAGCACTTCCCGCCGAATTCGAAACTCGAATCTTAACCTCATAAGCGGTTCCAGCCAGCAACCCCGTCAGCGAGGCATTCACGGGAACCACTCCCACAACTGGCGACAAAGCAGGCCTGCTTAACAAAGCCCACGCACCCGAGTTCCCTACCGCCCGATACTCAACCGACACACTCGTCTCACCCGCACCCACATTCACACTCACCTTGCCCGCCACATCAGCCGAGGTTTCTCCAGTAGCCACCAAACTATCCCACGCAACCGTTGGCAAAATCCTTCCCCGCAACCTCCACCCATCACTAAACGCCCTCGTCCCTGCCGCTCCACCGAAAATCCAAAAGTGCCCCGAAGGTTCCATGAATCCTACACTACCGCCACGCGCACCCGGCGTGTTCGAAGCAGATGCCACGCCCTTCTGACCATAAACACCCACCTGATTGGCCCTCGCATGCCCCTTCAACCAGGTCCAATTCGACGAAACGGGATCGAATGACCACACATCATTGAATGATCCTGCCCCAGCTCCTCCAAACAACATCAACTTTCCGTCCGGAGCCAAACTCGCCACCGCGCCCGACCGCGCAGACGGAAAATTCGTCGCCGCCGCCACACCAAGCACCCCATTCACCCCCACCAAATTAGTCCTCTCCAGACCGGGTGACGTCGCCCATCGCGAACTTGCCGTCCGGTACACCCCGCCCCGCCACTCTCCCGAATCAGGATTGAAGGCCCACAAATCATTCAAGAAACCCGCCGCCCCACTGCCAGCCAATCCCTGTCCGCCAAACAAATACATCATCCCATCCACCCCCATCCAAGCACTAGCACCGGATCTTCCCCCCGGACCTTGATCAATCACTTCGACCGTATCCGAACCATATCGACCCAAGGCGTTGATACCCGTCGATCCCTTGCAATGCGTCCACTGACCCACGCCCGCATCAAAACGCCAAAGGTCGTTCAACAACCCGCTCGTCGCACCCGAAACGCCACGTCCCCTCCCCCCAAATACCCACAGATGCCCCGCCCCATCCTGCCATCCAGCCGCGCCGGATCGTCCACCTGGCAGGTTCCCTCCGGCAGCAACGCCCGTTGTCCCGTAAACCCCATTCGCATTGACCCCCGTCCCACCACTGATCCAAGCCCATTGCCCAACCCCAGGATCAAAACGCCACAAATCATTCAACTCCCCAGTCAACGCCCCATTGCTCCCGCGTCCAAACCCACCGAACATCCACACTCGCCCCAAGTCATCGACCCAAAGCACCGCCCCCGAACGCCCCCCTGGCACGTTGCCCGCCCCAGCCACTCCCAAGCTTCCATACACACCCGCAGCGTTCAGGCCCTTGCCTCCGGCAACCCAAGCCCACTGATTAGCCGAAGCATCAAAACGCCACAAATCATTGAGTAAGCCTTGCGCTCCAATTTCACCCCTTCCCAAACCTCCGAACACATACATCACCGGGCCTTTGGAGGCACTCGCGCTCAGACTCCTCGCACCTGGGCGATTGCCAACACCACCCACGCCTTGGGTTCCATACACACCATTCAAATCTGTCGCTTGCTCCCCATTCATCCACGCCCAGCCAGGACTCTGCGCCCTGACCACCACCACGACCAAAACAGGCGTCGAACTCAAGAGCCCGTCGTTCACTGTGAAAGTGAAGCTATCATCTCCTATGAATAGATGATCAGGATGATACAAAAAACTTCCGTTCGATTGCATCGTCAACGTCCCATTCACAGGCCCCGTACCGACCGCAAACGTGAGGGCACTATCCTCCGGATCACTTCCCTGCAACACACCACTCAAAAGATCACTCTGTGAAACTTCAAACGACGCAGGCACACCCACCGGCGGCAGCCCACCAGGGGCACCAGCGATCGTAATTGAAATCGTCGCCTCATTCGAATCCGCATTGCCATCATTCGCTTTGAAATTAAACGAATCCGCACCCGTTTGCCCGACCGTTGCCGTGTAAACAAACGATCCATCCGGTTGCACAACCACTGTGCCTTTAGTCGGATTACTCGTCTTCACAAAGGTCAAAGGCGAATTCTCCAAATCCGACGCCACCAATTGCCCCGCCTTCCCTACTCCCGCCACTGCTGGTAGAGTGCCCCCAGTCGCCACCGGCGGCGCATTGATCGTGATCGAAATCGTCGCCTCATTCGAATCCACACTCCCATCATTCGCCTTGAAATTGAACGAATCCGCCCCGGTCTGCCCCGCCGTCGCCGTGTAAACAAACGACCCATCCGTTTGCACCACCACACTCCCCTTGGTCGGATTACTTGTCTTCTGGTAGGTCAACGGCGAATTCTCCAAATCGGACGCCTCCAACTGCCCCGACTTCCCTACCCCCGCCACCGCTGATAGATTGCCACCACTCGCCACCGGCGGCGCATTGATCGTGATCGAAATCGTCGCCTCATTCGAATCCAGGCTCCCATCATTCGCTTTGAACTTGAACGAATCTGCCCCCGTCTGCCCAGCCGTCGCCGTGTAAACAAACGATCCATCAGTCTGCACCACCACACTCCCCTTGGTCGGATTACTTGTCTTCTGGTAGGTCAACGGCGAATTCTCCGCATCCGTCGCCGCCAACTGCCCACTTCTAGCTGCTCCCGCCACTGCCGCTAAAACTCCTCCGCTCGCCACAGGCGCCTGATTCACCGGAACAGGTCCGGTTCCCATCATCCGGAAAATCGTCGCCGCCGCACTGCCCGGAAAGCTGTAGGTGTGCGTCTGAGGCCCGGAAAACCCCGCAAACAAAGTCCCCGAAGTCGGCCTCAAAAAGATCGAGTCAGGTCCCGCTGGCAACCCAACTTCAGGATCCGTCGCAAACGTCGCGCTCAATTTCATCAACAAATACTCCGTCGCTGCCGTCCTCGACGTCCCCTTGTAAAGCCAAAGAAAGATACTGCTTCCCCCAAAGGCATTCTGCGAAGCCCGCGTATCTTGACTCCGATCAACCTCAAAGGCCCCCTGGGCCAGGGAACCCAAGTCAAACGCTCCACTGGTTGAATCAAACGGCACAAAAGCTGCATTCAGACCCGTCATATCCCCCGCCATCACCAAAGCTGTCACCGCCGAATCAGAAATCGTCATTCGCCCAATAAATCCCCCTGAACCAGTCCCTCCCAACAAAGTTCCACTGTTGTCTGCCACTCCGTGAAACCCATCGGCAGCAGTTGTGCCATTCGAGATTGTCAAAGTGGCACCCGTAGCCGGCAAAACCCACATCACAGCAAACACACTCGCCAGAAGACAGCGCAAAGCTACACTCATCGCCCGACCAAAACTCTGGATCTGAAACATAAAAAATGGAATGAAGTAGCGTGAAAACGAAAGGAAGGGGAACTCTCCGAAGGGACAGGCTCAATAATTGCCCTGATTCAAAACCACCTCCGTCGGTGCCCCACGCCTCTGAATCACGAAAGCCCCATCTGGCATCGGCACCGCCCCCTGATCAGTAGACCCCGCCCCAATACGCCTCCACCCGGTCCCCACCAATCCACCCGTCGCATAGTAATATTGATTGTAGCCGGTTCCATTCCAGATCAATACCAGGTCCGCCAACGCCGAAACTCGACCCGCAGTCAGGAAACTTTGCATTCCCGATGTCGCCAATGTCAATCCAGCCGCTGAAGGCGACGTTCCTCCGGCATTCACCGGACACAGATTCGCCAAAAAGTTCCGTCCCGTCTGCAAGGTCACCCGGGTCTTTCCTGTCTTCACCTGACCCGACAAAACCAGAGACCGTGCCCCAAGCGCCTGAATCACCAGCCCGCCACCAAACGGAACCCTAACGCCCGACTGATCCACCACACCACCACTCGCCAATCGCCAACCCACCCCTTGAGCCCCTCCGGTCGAATAAAAATAATTCACAAACTCCGTCCCATTCGAAACCATGATGAGATCCGCCGAACTAGCAGCTGTCCCACCCACCAGGCCCGCTGTATTCGTCGCTCCAAAAACCTCTCCCAGTGTCCACAACTTCCAAATCCGAATGCTCGCACCATCCGCCACACCGGCTGGCACTGGGTTTGTCAAAACCAATTCCCGTCCGGTGGCAAGGGTCTGCGAGATAACCGAATGCATGCCTTCAGCAACTCCCGAATCAATGAACTCCACCACGTGGGTCGCCTGAACCCCCGAACCGAATTGTCCATCCGTCACAGGTGCCGAAGCCGGTAGAAAAATCCGATTCCGCTGTGTCGTATGGATCGTCACAGCCACCTGCAATTCCAAAATGGGCTGCAAGGCAAATCCCACAAAGTTAGTCCCCTGCACAAGATTCAAAGTAATCCCACCAACCACAGGCGTGGTCACCGTTTGGGCTTGTAAAGCCGTCACAAAAAAAAGGACAATTGCGGCAAAGAAGTTTTTCATGATTCGTGTCAGCCAAATAGAATGGAACACTCAAAGTCCGAAATGACTCAAATTTTGAGTGTGGAAGGCTAAGAATAACCCAGTTTCGCTCAAAAAACGAGAGAATAACAACCTTTGCGCCACGATTTAGCACGATTCCACCGCTTCAACCGCTCACCTCGGCATCGGCCAATTCCCTAATCCGGCGAAGATCCATTTTTCCCGTTCCAAGAACCGGAATCGAATCAACCCGAACAAACTGATCCCGCTTCGGCTTCCATAAATTGGGCAAATCGGTTCCCGCCAACCTTTCTAGGACGATCTCCAATACTGCAACCTCAAGGGTATGAATCACCATCAGTTTTTCTCCCTTTTTCTCATCAGGCAGACCAGTCACCGCAAACGTCTGAATCGTCACCCCAGCCAATTCATGCAACCGCTCCTCCACCTTGATGTGCGGCACCATCTCTCCTCCAATCTTGCTAAACCGGCTCAATCGATCCGTGATGAACACAAAACCCTCCTCATCCATCGCCGCAATGTCACCCGTCACATACCAACCTTCTTTCAATACCTCAGCCGTCTTCTCCGGCCGCCCAAGATACCCACTCATAATGTTTGGCCCTTTCAATAGCATCAAACCTGATTCCCCAGCCTTGCGCATGGCCCCAGTTTCAGGATCCACAATCCGCACCGCCATCCCCGGCAATGGATGCCCTATGGACCCCCTCTTGGCTCCCACCTGCCGAAACCCCGCACCTCGGAAATCCAAGGTATTCACTGCCACCGCCGGGGAGCACTCCGTGCAACCATAGGCTTCCATCGGTCGCACTCCAAACTGAGTCTCGAACGCCTCCGCCAATCGATCCGGCAACTTCTCCGCGCCCACCATCACAAACCGCACACTCCCAAACTGCTCCGCCTTGCATCCTCTCAGGTAGAGTTGCAAAAACGTCGGCGTTGCCAGCAAAAACGACACCGCATTCCGATGCACCAATTCGCCCACAATCTTCGCGTCCGTGGGGTTGTAGTGATAGACCACTCCCAATCCCAAGACTGCAGGCGCCGCCAACGTCCCCGTGAATCCAAACGAATGAAAAAACGGCAGAATCCCCAGTAACCGATCATTCGACCGAAACGATATCGCTTGATTGATCTGCTGAATGTTCGCAACCACATTGGAATGCGTAAGCATCACACCCTTTGGCTCCCCCGTGCTTCCACTGGAGAAGATGATCGTCGCCAAATCTTCAGCCCCAGGAACCCGTTCCGCCCCCAACCATTTCCCCAACCAAGCGGCCGGACAAAACAGCGCCATCACTGACGCCATAACCTTTTCAGCCGCACTAGGCTTCGCCGCGATCTCCTCGATCATCACCATCTCATTCGGCAGACTCAGATTGAGTCGCTCCAAAAACTTCGCGGTCGACACCACCTTCGTGATGCCACATTGCGCCACGCACGAAGCAATCGCATCAGGCGACAACGTATAATTCAAATTCACCGGCACCTTGCCCAAAAGCAATGCCGCATGATTCACCACCGCCCCTCCCACTGAAGGCGGCAGTAAGATCCCCACCTTCTCTTCACCCGCCCAAACCGTCCGCAATCGCCTCGCCAAAAACACACTCTTCACCAGCAATCCCAAAAAGCCCACTCCCGGCGTGTTGGCATCGGCGGCTGCCATCCGAAATGGATGCCTCCGAGCCGTCCGAATCAAGGCCCGATTCAATGGCTCAATCCGCATGCCTCGATCCGGCCAGGCTTCTGCCCCCAACTCCATCACCGCCTGCCGCACCGTCTCAGGCGCCGTGGTCGGTGGCATCCCCTCTCCAAAACTCACCGTCACCGGATACGGTATCCGCCGTGGCAACTTCGTGTAAAACCGCCCCTTTTCAAAACTGAAGATACTCCCCCATACATTGTCCAAATGCACGGGTATGATCGGTGCCTCGACTCCCTTCAAGATCCGGCTCATCCCGCCCTTGAACGGCAGCATTTGCCCCGTCCGAGTGATCTGTCCTTCCGCAAAAATACAAACCAACTCTCCATTCTTCAAACACTCCGTCGCCGCATTCAGCGACTTCAACATCTCTCTAGGACGAGCCTCGGAGGTAATCGGAATCGTCTTCAACATCGTCGAAATCGGCTTCACCCACCATTGATCATGAACCTCCTGATGCACAATGAATCGAATCGGACGATGCGTCGATGCGATCATGAAACACGCATCCGCCAATGAAACATGATTGCACACCAGAAGCGCAGCCCCCTCCTCAGGCAGATTCTCAACCTTCCTCACGCGCACCCGATAAAACGTGTGGGTCACCAACCACAAGACCAACCGCACCAGCGAATCCGGCACCAGTCGCATCGCAAAGATCGTGCCCCCCAACGTAACAATCGCCCCCGTCAGGAAAATCGCACCCGCACTCATCCCAAAAACCTCGCGCAACAGCCAAAATGCACCAGACGCAACGAACACACCTGCAGAGGACAACCACTCATTAGTCGCAATAACGGTCCCCTTATCCTCAACCTTCGGCCGGTGCTGAATCAACGCATTGATCGGCACCGTGAAGAACCCGCCTGAAACCCCCAGCATTCCCAGCAGAATTCCCACCTGCCAAGCCCCCCATCCCGGCACCGCCATCAGTCCCGCACAAAGAGCTAACCCAAACGCCCCCAACGGCACCAACCCATACTCGATCTTCTTTCCCGATAACTTACCCGCTAAGAAACTCCCCACTCCTATGCCCACCGCCAAACAGGATCTGAGGAGACTGATTTCCATGTCGTTCAATCCTAACTCATCTCGTCCATAAACTAAGATTGTCGGCTCCCCAAACAACGCGCCAATAAACCAGAAATAAACACTCCCGATCACCGCAAACAATAGCACCCGATCCAAACGCACCGTCTGCATGTTCGACCAAACCTCCGCCAGAAAATTGATCCGATAAACCTTCTCTGGATTCGCCTGCACCCCGACAGGAAGCCGCCACGCAAACACCAGCCCAATCATCGCCAAAAACGTCAACCCAAGCCCCGCTAACCAAACCTGCCCCACCTCCACTGCGCCGGACACAGCGCCAGCCGCAATCCCGCCAGCGATGATCGCCGAAAACGTCCCCAACCCAAAAACACCGTTCCCCCATGACAATCGCGACTCCGGTAATATCTCCGGCAAAAGCGAATACTTCGACGGACCAAAGAACGCACTGTGCACACTCATCAAAAACACGACCCCGAACAACACTGGTAGACTCTGCAGCCACAATCCCCACGCCCCCAAAGCCATCACCACAATCTCCAATGTCTTTGTACCAATCACCACAGAACGCTTGTGAAAGCGGTCAGCAAAATATCCCCCCGTCATCGCAAACAGCAAGAATGGAAGACTGAATGCCGCCAAAACCAAAGATATGTAGCTATCCCTGTCACTCTCGGCGACCAATCGATTCACCAAAAAAAGCACCAGGAATTTGAACACGTTGTCGCTAAAGGCACCCTGAAATTGCACCACAAAAAGTGACCAAAAACTGCGTGGGACGTGATCTGTCGATTGCGTGGAATTCATAGTCGTCAAAGTTTAGGCTGCTCGGGAAAAGAGGCGGTTCAGTAAGACATGCGTGGGAACGTACACACAACAGGTCAATCCGCCTATCCATAAGGCTAGATAGGTCATTGGCGTGAATCGAGTCTGCGGTGCCGAATCATCCATGCCAAACACATAATTCACGTTTCTCGGCAGATTGGGATCGTCTAAAACGGCGCCCGCTGGCGGAAGCAAAAAGAACGCCACCCCACACAACCCTATCGCCAATCCCGTCCACCCTGCAAGTGCCCGGCGGTCATATCCCAACTTGGCCACCGCAAAAACCAGCAACCAAGGCAACCACCCATGGAATAGCGACAAGGCCCTCAGGTAAAATGGCCGACTCGCATCAAACATATAGGTCGTCATCCCCGTCAACTTTCCTCCAGCCAGTTCAAATCCAAAATCCACACACCAGAGAATTTGGGGCAAGACAATCCCAACCGCCGCCAGTGAAATCAGCAGCCGATTCTCTTTCCACAACCCCATCCACGTCACAAACAAAGCCACATCACAAAAATACAAAAAGTTCGTCAACCCATAGTGATACCAATACACCGGCACCAGCACCGCCATAAAGGCCGTGTAGCCCCATTTGATCCAAAGAGGAATGCGCCCAACCGTGGCAGGCAACTGAGTTTCAGAAAAGGTAGCGATTTTCATGCACCGCCATTTTCAGTCGACTCCCCTCTCAATTCGAATCGATAGAAAATGCCGGACCATCGATCCTATCAATGATCCTCTGCCCCCTAGTCAAGACCACGCCTGCCTCAAAACCCTCAAAAAGTTCCCGCTCATGATGCCCTCCACATCCGCCTGCGAATAACCCCGACCTTGCAGCAAGCCTACCAACATTTGCAAATCAGCGATCGTCTCCAAATCCATCGGGCTCTGCTCCTTCCCGAAACCTCCATCCAGGTCGCTCCCAATCCCACAATGCCTCGCACTGCCCGCCAACTGGCAGATGTGGTCGATATGCTCCACCACATGCTCCATCTTCACCCCCATCTCCTCCGGCCTGGTCTCCCCCCGAACCCAACCCGGAACCACCATCCAGGCATCAAAAACAGCCCCAATCACCGCATCCCTTTCAATCAATACCCTGATTTGTTCATCACTGAACTGCCTCACGTCCGGCACCAACCGTCTGCAGTTCGAGTGACTCGCCCATACCACTCCCTCAAAGATCTCCAATGCCTCGTTGAATGATTCGTCACTCAGATGGGTCACATCCAAAATCATCCCGAGTCGATCCATCTCCTTCACCAAATCCCGCCCCTCAGGCTTCAACCCTCCTTCTCGATCATGCCCCATCGCATATCGACCCTCCCCATAGTGCGCCGGTCCAATCGCCCGCAACCCATCCTGCCAAGCTCGTTCTAGATATCGCAGCGTCACCATCGAGTCCGCCCCCTCCAAACTCAGCACATACCCGATCGCCTCCCCTCGCTCCGCCGCCGCCTCAGGATCAGCCCACTTCTCTAAATGCGACTCCAACTCGGCCAACCCCCGAATCTGCCTCATCTCCCCCAACTCCTCCATCACTTCATACCAAACCCGTTGCGCCTGCGTCATCGCCCAAGCTTGTGCCGGCGACTCCCAACAAGCCACGGGACCTCGCGGTTTCATGCATCCCCCAATCTGTGTCGCCACACACAATCCCACCTGCCCCCGCCTCATATCCGGAAACGCCACTGTCCCTCTCCCTGTCCCTTTCAGCCCGCTTTCCCCCGCTTCCAACCCACGAATGTGTTCCACAGACATCCGAAGATCGCGATTCCACTCCATCGCATTCAAACTCAGGTCCAAATGAGCATCAAAGATCAACATCAGCAGAGACTAGATCTTACCCAACTTGAGCCACAATCAAAATTTCATCGACTCACCACCTTTTTAACTTAGCGCGAAGAAACCCCATGTTATCTCGTTCCCCAACCGCAACTAGAACCTACGAAACGAGTTACCTCCTGAATCAACTCCCGTTCGGCATTCTTTGTCCTCCCACGTATCCCAGCAAACACTTCATCTCTTCCTTATGATTTTCCTCAAACCACTACGCTGTTTCGTCTCCACACTCGCCACCTTGACGGTGCTAACATCGTTCTCCCTCGTCCAAGCACAGACTTCCACTTGGCGCACCCTAGCCGATCCCCGTTCCAATAACGCCGTTTGGATGGCTTCAACCACTGTCGGTTGGACAGTCGGAGCCTCGGGACTCATCAGCCAAACCACCGATGGCGGTGCGACCTGGATCCCCCAACCTTCCGGAGTCACAGTCGACCTCAACGGCATCTGGGGCACCTCCGACACCAGTGTCTGGGCTGTCGGCAATGGCGGAACCGTCCTTTTTTGGAACGGAACCGCATGGACAGCTCAAACCACTGGCGTCACGTCAAATCTTTCGGCTATTGCAGGCTTCAACGCCAGCAACGTCTGGGCCGTCGGCGCTGCAGCTGAAATCATCAAATGGAACGGCACCGCCTGGACCACTCAAGATGCTCCAACTAACGCCACTGAAAACCTCAATGGCGTCTGGGCAGCCAACGCCAATACCGTCATTGCCGTCGGGGACAACGGGCAAACCCTTCGAACCCTCAATAGCGGCACGGCCTGGAACAATTTCGACAGTTTCACATCGGCAACCACTATCGACCTCCAAGCCGTCTGGGGCAGCGCTGGCAATAGCATTTGGATCGTCGGCACAGATAATACAGTCCGCTTCTGGAACGGCACCACCTGGGGCGCCCAAACCAGTGGCCTCCCTGCCAACAGGACTCTGTTCAGCATCTCTGGAGCGAACGCCACCAACGTCTGGTCCGCTGGCACAAACGGCGAAATCATTCGCTTCAATGGCACTACTTGGTCCAATCCAAACAGCGATACCACCCAGATCCTCAACGGCATCCATGTCGTCGATACCTCCAACGTATTCGCTGTCGGTGCCAGAAAGTCCTACACCCGCTGGAATGGCACCACCTGGTCCGCCACCCAATCCCCGGTCCCCGGCCGCACATTCACCGATGTCTGGGCCTCAGATGACGACAAAGTCTGGTTCAGCAATGAAAACGGCAATATCTTCCGTTGGAACGGCACCAACTTCGCCAATACCACCTCAGGGGTAACCACCGCCCTAACCGCTATCTGGGGTTCAGACGATGCCAACATCTGGGCCGTCGGCGCCGCAGGCGTCATCCTCAAATGGAACGGCACCGTTTGGTCCTCCCAGACCTCCGGCGTCAACGTCCTTCTCAACGACGTCTGGGGCACCAGCGCCACCAACGTCTGGGCCGTTGGCAACAACGGTACCATCCTGCGCTGGAATGGCACGGCCTGGACCAGAATGACTTCTGGCACTACCCAGGATCTCAACGCCATCTGGGCCCGTGACTCCGCCAACGCCTGGGCCGTCGGTGACCGTGGAACCATCCTCAAGGGCAATACCACCAGTTGGTCAGCACAAACCTCCGGCATCACCAGCAACCTCAATTCCGTCTGGGGTTCTCTCACCAATGTCTGGTCCGCCGGCGCTGCTGGAGTCATCCTCAAACTGACCGGCACCTCCTGGGCCTCCTCCACCTCAGGCACCACCAATAACATCGCCAAACTCACCGGCACTACCCTCGGCACCACCCAACTCTGGGCTGGTGCTGGCACTGCCATCCGCTCGAGCGACGGCACCTCGCCCTGGGCAGTCGATGGCTCAACGAATGTGTCACTCGCCGTTGCGGGTTTTTGGGCTCTCGCCCCAACCTCCGTCTTCCTCACGACCACTGATGGTATGATCTTCACCAACGCCCCTTCCTCCATCCCCCAAATCAATGTCCTGCGACCCGCCGTGCCCCAGCCTCTCCCCCTTTCCGACGCCCGCAGCACCCTCGACCTCGGCCCCACCAACACCGGCACCACCACCACCGTCACCCTGACCATCCGCAACACAGGCACCTCTCCCCTAGCCGACCTAGCCATCACCAGCAAAGATGGCACCCACCTGTCCGAGTTCACCGTGACCGAACCACTTCTTTCCTCCTTAAACGCGAACCAAACCACCACCTTCGACGTGACCTTTACCCCCACGGCTGACGGCATCCGCACCGCCTCCTTCCGCATCGCCAGCAATGATCCCACCGAACCCTCCTTCCTGATTTCCTTAGCTGGCACCGGCCAAACCCTGCCCACCTTCCCTACCCCTCCCTCGAGCCGCTCCATCAACCCGGGCGCTTCCACCACCTTCTCCGTCGTCGTCGCCGGCACCAAACCCATCACCTACCAATGGCGCAAAAACGGCGTCGACATTACCGGCGCCACCGCTTCCTCGTACACCCGATTAAGAGTCACTGAATTCGATCAGGACGTCTACGATGTCGTCGCCACCAACATCGCAGGCTCCGTCGACAGCCCCGACGCCACCCTCTCCGTCAACGATCCCATCGTCATCACCGTCCCTCCTATCACTCAATCCGCCATCGCCGGCACCTCCGTCACCTTCTCGGTTGTCGGCACCGGAACCCCTCCTTTCACTTATCAATGGACCAAAAACCGTGTCTCCATTGCAGGGGCCACGTCGGACACCTTTGTCATCCCCTCCGCTCAGGTGACCAACGCCGCCGCTTACGCCGTCGTCGTCCGCAACGTCGTTGGCCCAGTCACCAGCACGTCCGCGAACCTCGCCGTCGCCGATCCTGCCATCCGCATCCTCGCTCTCCCTACAGGGGCCACCGCCACCATCGCTGCTCCTATCTCCGGCACCTTTACCTCCTTCGTCTGGACACAGGGCAGCAGCGCACTTCCAATCGGCCCCCTTACGGCCGATCCCCGTTACACGGGCTTTGCCGGTAAAACCCTGAAAATCACCAAACTCATCGAATCGGACTCCTCCTTCCTCCGCCTCGACGTGGTCGCCCCCGGAACCCCGCCTACCACCCTCACCACCCAAACCCAGCTCATCGTTTACAACGCCCCACCCGCCATCACCCTCCCCGGCGCGCCACCCAACGATGTCCTCCTCCTTCCCGACGCTCAAGTCGCCGCCCCCTACGCGCCTTACAACCTCCCCTACGACTCAGATCCGCTCAAAACGCCCACCGCCTTCTCCGTCACCGGTCTCCCCACTGGCCTCAAAATCGATCCCAAAACCGGCATCGTCTCCGGCAAACCCTCCGTCGCCCTGACCGCTCCACGCACCTATCCCCTCACCTTCACCGCCTCTAACGCCAAAGGCAAGTCCACGGCCAAAGGCTCGATCACCCTGCAGCCTCTGCCCCCGGGAACCACCGGAACCTTCACCGGACCCATCGCTCAAGAAACCACGATCAACCTCGATCTCGGTGGCCGCATCGATGCCACCCTGACCTCCACCGGAAGTTTCAGCGGCAAGATCATCCTCGGCTCCCTCACCTACAGCTTCAAAGACGTCCTGGTCTCCGCCATCGGCAACCCTCAACCCACCGCTGTCGCCACCATCCTCCGCCGCGGACTCCCCAATCTCACCGTGTCCTTCACCGTCGATGGCCCCAATCACCGCCTCATCAACGGCCAAATCTCCGACAGCACCCAAACCGCCACCTTCGTCGCCTGGAAAAACCGCTGGAACACCTCCATCCTTCCCCCTGAACTCACCACTCTCCGCACCGAATACCCAGGTTACTACACCTTCGCTCTGCCAGCCGCCACACCTCTTTCGCCCACCGTCCCTCAGGGCGCTGGCTCAGGCAGTTTCACCCTCTCCGCCTCCACAGGAAAACTCACGGTCTCTGGTCGCCTAGCCGATGGCACCGCCTTCACCACCGCCACCTTCGCCGGTCCCCTCGGCGAAATCCTCGTCTACCAAAACCTCCACTCCAAACTCGGCTCCATCCTGGGCACACTCGACATCACTCCAGGATCCTCCATGTCTGTCCCGCCCTTTGGCGACAACACCCTCGGCGGAAACCTCACCTGGAAAAAGCCCGCCTCCACCTCCCGCACCTATGGTGACGCCCTCACGACGACCTTGACCACCGTCGGAAGTCGCTACATCGCCCCAGCCAAAACCGAAGTCGTCATGGACCTCATCGATAACGGCACCACCAACAACGCCAGCCTTAAATTCACCGAAGGCGGTATCAGCGACGTGTTCAACAATCCCGATGTCGACGTCCGAATCAGAGTTGGCGGCAGCGTCATCCGTCCCCTCCTCTCCCCCGCCGCCCCATCCCTCACCATCACCCCCACCACCGGCCTCTTCACAGGCAGCTTCACCCGCATCGACCAGAATCCCGCCGTCCCAGGCACCACTATCACCCGCACCTCAAGCTACCGGGGCTTTCTCGTCCGCACCCCATCCGGCTGGGTCGGCTCAGGCTACTTCCTCCTCGCCAAACGCCCCGCCGCCATGACCACCGAAAAAGTCACCACCACCGACATCCTCTCCGGCCTAGTCGAGCTCAAACCCCTCCCCTAAACTTCTTCCACGCTAGCCCCATCTTCGATTCCCTTCTAACCACGGATTAACGGCTTATAGCCGTCACATATCCCGGTCCTCGGTCTATGATAACCCATTCTTCCCGGAACTCTAACAGCAACGATTGAGTCCGTTATGGCCTTCCACTCAGCCAAACCTGAGTCTCCAACCATCCTCCCAAACCACCTCTCACCTCATCTCACTGCGCCCCACCCTTTAACGCCTGCTCCCGCTCCCGCCTCAGTTCCTCCAATCGACCCGCCGCCAATTGCTGCTGCTGACGATCCCTCAACTCCTTGATCCGCACAAAGTGATTGTTCATCCCCAGCTTCGACCACGGTCCCGCCGGAATCTCACCCACATCCACAAATCGCCAATCCACCGTCGCCCCACTCGGCATCCCCAGATAGTCACGCACCGCAGGTGACACATCGATTCCCGCACCCTTGTTGTGCGGATTCTTTGGCCTCGCTGTTCCGAAAACATAGTTCGGATCATCCGTCAGAAACGGCCCACAATCCTCCCATTGCGCATAGCACACCTGGTTCCCATATCGGATCGCCAGCCAAGTCCCACGCAACACCGACCGCCCGGGTTTCACAAAACTCGTCTTGAACCAAGGAATAATCTTCGCCGCCTCCGGCTTGTGCCGCTTGTAACTCAAACAGTCGTTGTAAGGCAGCGCCACATAGAACGGGTTCAACCCGGGCGTAAAACCCTTCGGCGTGAAAGCCGCCGTCCGCTGTGCCGGATCCGGATTGTCGTAGCCTCCAAAATTCTTCGCCCACTCGACGTCCCAGGAACTCTGATGATTCGGTGTCGGATTGTTCGCCGTCGGCATCTCCCCCGCCCAAAAAACCGTCGCCACAATGTCCGTCTTCCACGGATACCGAGTGTAAGCGGTACGCGGTAAACTCGGCGCAAACACCTTCGGACCCGCCACCGCTCCTGCCGAAGAAAGCGGCACTCCAGCCCCACCACTCTTCACCACCTTCGAGGTCGACGGCAGCGTCTGACCCATGGCCCAGCCTGACAAAATCATCACGCCCAAAGACACAACGCACACTCTCTGCGAACGAGTCGCAGGCAGGCTAAAAAATGAACGAACAAGCATGGCAGAGGTCAACGGGGTCTCCCGTCAGGGCAGATTAGAACCTTCAGCCTAGCACATTGCTCAATTCCCGCCACATCGAATCATTTCAAACCACCATTTCCACCATACCTATTGGACTTTATTCGATATTCCACCATTCAAAGCGCCCCTCTGAATCCAGTTCAACGAACTCATCTCCCCACCCCAAGAGTCCCATGCTCCCCGTGCCCGTTCCCATCACTCCTGACTACCAGGAGCCGACGGCGCAGGAACTGGCTCGACCGTTCCCGCTGCTCCAGCAGGCACTTCCACAGCCGCCTCAGGAACTTTCATTTCAGGCGTCGCCACTGGGGCCGCTCCACCTTCACTCTCCCCAGTCTTCACCTCGCCCGCCGGTGCCCCTTCAGCCGCAGGCGTCTCCACAGGTTTCGGTTTCGGCTTGTACTTCGGCGGCGACCACCTCGGCCCATCTCCCACCACCGACACTGGCGTTCCAATGTCAACAAACGCATACAGCGTCTTCACAAATCCCGAATGCACTCGGATACACCCATGCGAAGCCCGCTTCCCGGGCCGCGGAATCGGCCCCTGATGCATCCCAATTCCATCCCCAGTCAAACGCATCCAATACGGCATGCTGGCTCCTTGAAACCGCCCCCCCTCAGGCACTGAATCCCGCCCCGCCTTCGCATCCGAAACCGATACCTTTCCACTGCTGCTGTAAATTTTCCCCCACAAATTCGACCGCTTATCAACCGTCTTCTCCAACACCTTAAAACTCCCCGTCGGCGTCGGGTGCGAGTAAATCCCCGTCGCCACTGTCGTCCATCCCACCTCTTTTCCATCCCGATACAAAAACGCCTTCTGCTGGTCAATATCGATCTTCACCGACTTCGCCCCCTCCACTCCCTCACCGAACCATTCAAACAAAGGCTTCGGCTTTGCCAACTCCTCAGGCGTCGGCGGTGGTGGCTCCGGCACCTTATGAGCACAGGAACTCAATCCCAGCAATCCGATCAAGACCCATAACACTCCCTGCGTCAGAGAGACTCCATTGTTTTGTGCGCACTTTTCCATTTTGCCATTCTAGATTAGCCCCAATCAACGCCCGAACAAGCACACAAATCACCTTCTCACCCCAGCAAAATCTTTTCGAGAGCCCCCGCATCCTCCACCACCTCACTGGCCCCCGACTTCCAGAGTTCCTCCCGATCCCGAAACCCCCAGGCCACCCCAATGGCCCGCATTCCCGCCGCATTCGCAAAAGCCATGTCCACCCCCGAGTCACCCACATAACAGCACGACTCGATCCCCACCCCAAACCGAGCCGCCGCCTCAAAAGCCGCCGCTGGATCCGGCTTCCTCGCCACCCCTTCTCGTTGCCCCAATACCAACTCAAACCTTGCCTGGGGAAAAAAATGCCCCACACACAGCTGTGTAAACCGGTGCGGCTTGTTCGAAATCACCCCCAGTTTCACCCCACCCTGCGCCAACCGCTCCACCACTTCATCCATCCCCGGATACACCCTCGTCTGATCTCTCCACCCTGCTTCATAGTGCATCTGATAAAGCCCCAAAGCCCGCTCCACCAACGCCTCATCGCCCTGAAACGCCACCGGCAACGCCCGCTCCACCAACCTCCGCGCCCCCTCCCCAATAAACTCCCGACACCGCTCCACCGACTGTTCAGGAAACCCCAAATCCGCCAACATCCGGTTCACCGCCTGCCCCAGGTCCGCCAAAGAATCGATCAACGTCCCGTCCAAATCAAAAAACACTGCCTTCATCCCAACCCCATCACCCAAGTCTCACCCTTTTCAAGCCCATCTCGAGCCCGCATTTCTCAAAGTAATCGTCGAGCGGCTCCCGCAGCACCAAGGTGGGACAAGCATCTTGCTTGCCCTGCAAAGTGGAGCCAACTCCCCCAGCCAGAAACACAAAGCCACCCCACCAAAAAAACGTGAAAAAATGGCTACCTAACGTGACCAGATCGAACCCGACATTCGAGGTGCTCAAGAGGCGCAAAGGCTTGCTTGCTCAAGTCTTTCCAGTCCATAGGGGCGGCATCTTTTAGGATGCCGCCCAAGGAGTGGACAGCTTGAACAGCCAATACTCAAGCCTATCAGGCGCCTAGTGGATGACACTACCAACGTGCCAGCTCCGCCGCCGGGCATGGTGACATGCATTTCGAGAACAGGTCTAGGTCTGGTTAGGGCAAACCAATCCTAGCTGAACCCGAGAGCTGCAACGAAGTCGTTGGAGATGGCAGTAGCTGGTTCAGCAAAAAGTAGCCAAATCCAACACCCACTCCCATCGAATCTCTCACAACAATACCCTGATAGGTAACGGGGCGACTGACCAAATCGAGCAGCGTAAATCTCCCTGTGAAGAGACCCGTCTTCGGATTGAGTGACAACGTTGTTCCCGCAAAGTTCACAGGCGGTGCGGGCACCGTCATCCGGTGCGCAGAAGACAGCACAAAAGAGGCATTTGGTGTCCTCGCGGAAACACCAAGATCCCCACCCCCAGCAAACGCAAAAGTGTAAACGGGCGTTGTCACATCGCTGCCAAGAGCGTTCGTTCCTGGTGCGACTGGATTGTATTTCCGTCCGATCACAGTCATGTCATCCTGAAACGGTGCGGGATAGTTCCTCACAGATGCGGGCTGCTGCTTTTTCAACCAGTTGATGGAGCCACCGACAGTATTGCTGACATAACTTGGAGCCACACCGGCAGAAGTGATTTTCATCGGGCTTGCCGAAGAAGAGACAATCGATCCCAAGTTCTTATAGAGGCTTTGGTAAAGAGCGATCTCGCCCAAAGGACCAGCAAATGTTGCAAACGTGTAAGGCGTGTTGTCCGGCAGTCGTCCCGCTACAGTCAGCGCCCCACCCTTGGCAACTGTAAACGAGCCAAACCCATCCCCCTCCGGCACCACTCCTCCCGGCGTCGTCATGTCCAGTCGGAAAGTATGGTAACCCATGAAAGCCTCACCAAAAACCGCAGGATCCGTCGACTTCGAGTTCCACTTGTTCCTCCACCCTCCAAAACTTGCCGTGTTCGGAACAGCTTCACCATCGACCACAGTTCCCGAAATCGTGTTCGGATTCGCATCCGTTGCCAGTTGAACACTCCAAGTCAAAGTCAGTGGCGACAAACCTTTCCGCACGACCTGAATAGTCTTGGGATTATTCACTCCCACATTCATGTCCAATCGTCCACCCTTGAACGAATAGCTACTCCCTCCAAGCACAACGCGCCCTGAATAAGCTCCAGCCGTTGTTGATGTGATTTCCAGCCTGCCGCCAAGATTCGCGTTCAGCAATGGCTCCCTGGCGATGATACCCACGAATCGGCCCACAGCTTCCACAGGGATCGGCTGGACCGTCAACTGAATCTCCACGGTCGTACTCGGTCCAATCGCGTTCCGTGCCGTGATCTTCACCGTATACACCTTCGGAACCAATGTCACTGCCGTCGGCGATCCAGAAATCTCGCCTGTCGAGGCATTGATCCTCATTCCGGCAGGCAACCCAGTTGCACTGTAAGTCCCTGGCACCTTGCTATCCCCAGACACCACCGTAATCACCTTTGGCGTGTAAACCCCACCAACCATCGCATCGTCCAGCGTCTGCCCAGGACTGATTTCAGGAACCGCATTGACAATGAAAAGTGTCTGCGGCGCGCTCGCCAACATCCCCGCCACGCCCGTCACCTCACAAGTGTAAACCCCCGCATCTGTCGCCTTTAGCTTCTTAATCGTGAGCTTCTTCGTCGTCACACCCGAAAACCGCGTGGCATCATCAATCACAAGATCTAACCCGTCCTTTTTCCAAAGAAAACCTGTCGCATTTCCAGCAACCCCTGCGGTCATCGAAACCGTTTGGGTCTCCTTGAAAACATGCTTCACCGCTGTGGTCGTGTCCACCACCACCAGGTCCGCTGGCGAACTCGTCACCGAACCAACGATGTTCGTACCCCTTAACGTATACGCACCCGCATCAGTCAGTTTCACAGCCGCAATGTTGTAACTCGAGGAAGTCGCTTCAACGCTCGTGCCGACATTTACCGTCCCTCTCCTCCACTGAAGCTTTGCTCCCAGCCCAACCACCGATGCCGTGAAACTGGCTGGCGAGTTCAAAGGCAAAATCAGGGCTGCGGGGTTCGCGTCCGGCACCAGCGGCGCAACCGCTGCCACCCGAAATCCCGTCTCATCAACTTCAGCGTCGTTTAACCAAACCCTGGCACCGTAAGACCGAATCAAGGTGTCGACACCACTGTTAGCATAGGACCCACCAACAAAGACTGACAACCCGAGTTCGATCAATTCAGATGCATTTCCACTTTGATCAAGTGTGCCATAAAAAGATCGCGACGCAGGATACGAACCCACTGGTGCCAGAAACCGCCCGACTAATCCAAAAATGCTATTGGTCAAAGCATAGCCGCCATTGATTCCATTTCCCGAAATTTCGTCATCAAAATAATGATTCGCCGCATTCGTCAGTGTCGTCGATGGCCTGGCGCTCGCCGGACGCGCGTCATTCCGGGTCGCGTAATTGTAAAACCCCGCTCCACCCGGCTTTTCAGGGCTGTAAAATGCCGCCTTTTCCCACTCGAATTGGTTTGGAACCCAGACCAAAGCGCCAAGATTCCTGGCTGGGGAGCCTCCACTAGCCATGTCGTAAGCTCCGGTCTCAGTGCTCCCTGTTCCCTTCCCATTGTGCAGCCAGTTGCAATACCGCCTCGCATCATCACTTCTCACCAAAACCACCGGATGCTTCGCAAAGCTGGCGAACGCGCGATACGTGAAGGAACCCGGTCTCCCAGACCGAATAATCGAGGGATTGCCAGTATTCCCCATCCTGATGTTGTACAATCCATTGGCATCAGTCTTCGCCACCGCATTCAGAAACTCGGCATATTGCTCGTTGGTGATTTCAAACTTGGACATCGAAAACGTTTCGGTGACAAAGCCAAATCCTGGATTTCCCACGGTGACCCAGGTGGGACTAGCGCCAATGACGGAGCTCGAGGCACCAAAAATGGCCAGACAAAAAAGAAGGGCATGCTTCATGTTTTTAATTCGTTAACGGTTAGGCGGGAGTCTTTCACGTTGCCCTCCACCCGCCAAAAAAGCAAGCTATTGCAGCACATATTTAATCACTTGTTTGCCATCTTTGCGATATTCTTTCATTAGCAACTTCACCTAAACGCAAAGCATGATGAGAATCAGAACACTCCACCGCTCACCCTCAATTCATTGGCTCAGCCAATCAGACCGCTCCACAGCGATAGAAGGCGAAAATCCTTGACCTCCATTGGGTGTCCTTAAGGGCACGCAGTATCTTTGAAACCACTCCAGCCCTCACTTGCAAAACCCCAATCCATAAAACACCAACCTTTTCGATTCAACCGCTTGTCTTCAGCCCCCACTCCCTGCTGACACGATCGCCAAACACCCCTAGCACCTACCTTGCTTCGGCATTTTCGCACCCAATTCTCCAACCTAATCCAGCAAGAGGTTCAATCATTACCACCAGTTCGATCTCCGTGATTGATGCGTGAGACCGCCCCCTAAATCCGCTCGGTCTCATCCGCGAACACCTCATTTGTGAATCAACCGAAGCCCTCCTTTATGTCGCAGAATGCTACTCACAAAGGCCTCCGAGAACTCGCCCCCCTATTGACCCTGTTGAACATCAATCCCCACCCCCTGCCTTACCTGTCCATCCGGCATGATCACATTCGGTCCCTGCGACTTCCCATGATTCTGCCCGGACTCCACTACCCAAGGTTGCAGCCAGCGATAAGCACTGTTCGGCATCTCATCAAATAACGTCACCCCATACGACACCATCAATTCCTCGGTGTTCTCATTGTCGTGCTCATGCCCATCACGATCTGCCGGACACAGCCATGTCGCCCGAGTCACTCCGTAAGGCTTCAATGTCTCAAACCACCAGGAACTCAACTTGTCCTCGTCATCCTCATCACCCGCTTCTCTAAGGTCATGTGGATACTGCGGCCAAACCATCCCGTTATCTTGAGTATAGGTGCTGAGTCCAGCATGGAGAGCTTTCAAATTGGCAACACACCCGGCAAACTGCATCTTCGCTTTGACAAAAGAATAGGCAGGGAACGTCAACGTAACCAGCAATGCAACAACGGCAATGCCCACCATCAATTCAACGAGCGACCAGCCTCGCGGTGAAAAACGCTTCATCCTCAAAAAAGAAACGGACACCTGCGATAAACAGGTGTCCGAGTAAACTAATTCGTTCCGATGTGTCACCTAAAAGAATCGGCGATTTCCCGTAACTCGCACCGGATGAGTCTCTGTCAAATCCTGTTGACTTGATGTATCAAGACGGGTCTGCAGCGCAGTCAATGCAGCCTCGATCGCAACCTGCGCTTCGCTATACACAAGCGGGCTATCACCGTCTGCGTTACTGACTGACTGAACAATGGCATCAAGCAAGCCTGAATACGCCGTGGTCGCCAGCTGCTGCACATCTCTTCCAGTCTCAACAACGCTCATTTCACCCTTGCCTCTAAACCGCAGATTGGGCCGGGTATCAATGATCTTACCCGTCCAGCCAATGTTCAGAATGTTCCCAGTCGCGTTGATCACCAAAGGCTGCTGTGTCGTAGCCGTCTGCGAAGCGTTGATCAATCCACCCGTGTTTTGAGACAAAGTCTGTTGGGTGATCTGCTCGTTACTGCTGGCGTTGCAAGTCCCTTGCACGTCACGTGCCTCAGGATCCACAAATCCAAAGCACCCACCGACATAAGTCACTCCCTTGAAGTAAAACACTGACCGGTTAGCGTTGTGAAAAGGAGCCGTATTAGCCCCCGAGTTTTGCGTGTACAACGAACCCCGGTTAAAAATGCCAATCTGCTGACTGCTCGAAGCTCCAGTGTTGTTCGCATTCGGCAAGTTTCCACCCAGATACGAGTCCGGAGTGAAAAGACCATACCCATTTCCATTCCGAAACGAGAACTGGCACTGATAAAATCCACCACGCTCCATCAACACCCCACCCGGATCACCATTGTCAAAAGGTCCTCCCGCCAGAGCCCACACATTGCTGTTGCTCATCAGAGCCACACTCACGATTGTCAGAAAGATTTTCTTCATCATCATTACAAGACTAGCCTGCTCAACCTCCTCCGGGCAAGATTTTTTTTCTTTTTTTCACCGTGCTCACTGACTACCACACCCATACCCCCCTCTGCCGCCACGCCGAAGGCCTCCCCACCGACTACGCAGCCGCCGCTCTCGCCGCCGGACTCGCCGAAATCGGCTTCTCCGACCACAACCCCATGCCCCAACCCTTCGACGACTGGCGCATGAACCTCGAAGAGTTCCCAAAATACCTCGAACTCGTCGCCGCCGCCCAGTCCACCTTCCCCACCCTTCCCATCCGCCTCTCCCTCGAATGCGACTACCTCGAAGGTAGCGAGTCGTGGCTCGAAACCACTCGCACCATGGCCCCCTGGGACTACCTCATCGGCAGTGTCCATTACATCGCCCCCGGCTGGGATGTCGATAACCTCAAACACCTCTCCCGGTGGAAAGAATCCGGTGCCGTGGAAGAAATCTGGGCGCTCTACTGGCATCTCTACGAAAAATGCATTCGTAGCCGTCACTTCGACTTCTGCGCCCATCCCGACCTCGCCAAAAAATTTGGCTTCCGCCCCCAAGGCGACCTCCGCCCCTACTACGAACCCGTCATCCAAGCCTTCGTCGACACCAACACCATCATGGAGGTCAGCACCGCTGGCCTCCGTAAAGACGTCCGCGAAATCTATCCCTCCAAGGATCTTCTCGAACTCGCCTTCTCCGCTGGCGTCCAGATCGTCATCAACTCCGACTCCCACGCTCCCTCCGAAGTCGCCCAAGACTTCGATCAAGCCCTCAAACTTGTTCGCAGCGTCGGTTACACCCACACCGTCCGCTTCAACCAAGGCCAACGCCAAGTCGTCCCTCTCCCCACCTCCTGGCCTCCAACCCTATGATCTGGCGCGCCCGTCATCACATCCTCGCCTTCCCCCGACGCCCGCTCATCATGGGCATCGTCAACATCAATGACGACTCGTTCTGCGGCGATGGCACGCTCGACCCCTCCATCGCCCTCGCCCAGGCCGAACAACAACTCAAAGCCGGTGCCGACATCATCGACTTCGGCGCCGAAAGCGCCCGCACCAACCGCGGCCCCATCAGCATCCAGGAAGAAGTCGATCGCCTGATCCCCGTCATCGAAGCCTTCCCCTCCCTGGTCGCCCGTCTCGGTCGCCCCATGTGGGACCACCAACAAGCTTGGCCCCCTCTCCTCTCCATCAACACCTGGCGCCCCGAGGTCATCGCCTCCGTCCTCCCCTTCGGCGTCGACCTCATCAATGATATCAGCGCCCTCCCCGACGCCACCAACGCCAGCCTCTGCGCTCAATATCAAACCAGCCTCCTCATCATGCATAGCGTCGGCCTGCCCAAGGTCCCGCACACCCATGTCGGTTACCCAAACATCATCGAAACCCTCACAGCCTTCTTCGACGAAAAAATCCGCCTCGCCCTCAGCGCCAACCTCTCCCTCGAACATCTCATCCTCGACCCCGGAATCGACTTCGCCAAACAAAGCGACGACAACCTCCTCATCTACCGCGAACTCGCCACCCTCCATCAATTCAACCGCCCCATCCTCCTCCCCGTCTCACGCAAGACCGTCATCGGCCAAGTCCTCGATCTCCCCGACCCTCTCTCCCGCGACCCCGGAACCCTCGCCTGCATCGCCTCAGGCATCAGCCGTGGCGCGCAAATCTTCCGCGTCCACAACGTCCCCGCCGCCGCTTCCGCAGTAAAAACGCTTTGGTCCGTGCAATCTCACTGACTGCTCTTCTCAAACACCCCCGCCCCCGCCACCAGCAACCCCCTCGCCTCCCCCACCAAATAAAGCGATCCACACACCAACACCGGCCCACCCTCAAGTCCCGCCGCCTCCAAAGCTACCCCCACCTGCGCATGACACGTGATCTGCGCATCCGGTATCCCAAGCCCTTGCAATCGCTCCCTCAATTCCTCCGCAGGCACGGCCCGGGGCGATTGAAAATCCGTCAAATGCCAGTGCCCCACCACCTCTCCCAATCCCCTCAGCATCTCCTCCACCGCCTTCTCCCGCACCATCCCCACCACTGCCGCCGCCTTCTGCTGCCCAAACACCTCCCGCCACGTCCTCACCAGCGCCCGTATCCCATCCTCATTGTGCGCCCCATCCAACACCACGCCCCCAGCCAACCGCTCAAATCGCCCCGGCCATCGCACCGCCCCCAACGCCGCCGCAATCCGCTCCTCACTCAGAGAAATCCCCACGGCCCGCACCGCCGCCACCGCCAGCGCCGCATTCCACCGCTGATGCTCTCCCGCCAACCCTAGCTCAGCCCCTCCCCACGGCGCCACCACTTCAATCAAACGACTCCCCTTCTCCTCTGCAACACGCCTCAACACCGCCATCACCTCCGCCGCTTGCGGCCCCGTCACTACCGGCACCCCCGGCTTGATGATCCCAGCCTTCTCTCCCGCGATCGCCTCCAGCGTATCCCCAAGCATGTCCATGTGATCCATCCCAATCCGCGTGATCACACACACCTCCGGCATCACCACATTCGTCGCATCCAGTCGCCCCCCCAATCCCGTCTCCATCACCCCCCAAACACACCTCCGCCTCTTGAACCACATCACCCCCAAAGCCAACGCGAGTTCAAAGAACGTCGGCTGCGGCTCCCACTGCGCCGTCACCTCGCGCAACTCCCCCAAAAGCTCCCTCAATTCCCCTCCCGTGATTTCCCCCCGCTCATCTCGAATCCGCTCATTGAACCGCACCAAATGCGGCGACGTAAACAATCCCACTCCCACCTCCCCACTCTCCACCAGCAACGCCTGCACAAACGCACACGTCGACCCCTTCCCATTCGTCCCCGCCACATGCACATACCGCAGTTCCCTCTCACTCAATGCCAACGCCGCCAGCAATCGCCGCACATTCTCCAGCCCTAGCTTGACCCCCAGCCGCTGCATGCTGTAAAGCCATTGCAAAGCCTGTTCCTCACTGTCAAATCTCGCCTCCATGGTGACCTCCGCCTACCCTGTTTTCCCGCCTCTTCAAACTCAAATCTTCACCGCCTCTGAAAATCGCCCTTCTCCCCTTCGGCTCCGCCGGTGACGTCCTGCCCTTCGTCTGGCTCGCTCGTCACCTCCGCGCCCACGGTCACGAGCCTCTCCTTATCACCGCCAGCCTCTTCAAAAAAGCCGCCCACGCCGCCGACATCCCCTTCATCCCCATCGGCCAGGATGCCGACTTCGAAATCCTCATGCGCGATCCCCGCATCTGGAAACTCGGCTCCGGCACCAAAGCCATCCTCGAATACGCCGCCCAATCCGCTGAGGTCTTCTACCACACTCTCGCCACCCACTCCGCCTCCGATGGCCCCCCCGACCTCATCCTCGCCCCTGTCACCGCCTTCGGGGCCCGTTTGACGCGCGAAAAACTTCGCATCCCCCTCGTCACCGTCCACCTCCAACCCGCCGTCATTCTCAGCGCTCACGATACCCCCATCATCGTCCCCTCCGTCCATCGCCTGCTTCAACTCCTGCCCGTCAAACTCAAAGCTTTCCTCTTCCGCCACGGTCCCAACCCCCTCGACCTCTTCGCCGGCCCCATCCTCCGCCGCCTCTGCCAAAACCTCGAAATCCCTGCTCCAAAAAGCTTCTTCCACCAGTGGTGGGACTCCCCCGATGGCTCACTCCTCCTCTTCCCCCACTGGTTCGCCCCCCCTCAGCCCGACTGGCCCCAACCCCATCTCCAAACCACCTTCCCCCTCGAAGATCTCGCCAGCGAAAATCCCCTCTCCCCGGCCCTCCAATCCTTCCTCGATCGCCACCAAGCCTCCCCTCCCATCGTCTTCACCGCCGGCAGCGCCAACGTCCAGGCCTCCCCCTTCTTCGCCACCGCCGCCGCAGCCCTCGCCAAACTGAACCGCCCCGGCGTCTTCGTCACCCGCGACCTCACGCAACTCCCCCCCAACCTCCCCGACTCCATCCACGCCGCCGATTACGTCGCCTTCAGCCCCCTCCTCCGCCACGCCAGCGCCTTCGTCCACCACGGCGGCATCGGCACCCTGAGCCAAGGCTTCGCCGCCGGCATCCCCCAGCTCATCATGCCCATGGCCCACGACCAGCCCGACAACGCCGCTCGCCTCCATCGCCTCAACGCCGGCACCTCCCTCACCCCCAGCCAATTCACCCCGGACCGCCTCGCCAACGCTCTCTCCAAAATACTCCACGACCCCTCCATCATCGCCAGCGCCCGCCAACTCGCCTCCCAAGTCTCCGCCTCCCACGCCACCGCCTCTCTCCCCACCATCATCGACTGGCTCAAAACCCGAGCCGCTACTTCTGCGACAGCAAATCCGGCTTGACCGGTGGCCCATGCAACTCAGGCCCCTCGGTCTTCGGCAAATCCAATCCCCTCGCCGGATCCAACTCCTGCCCATGCAAAAAAGTCGCCACACCGCGCGCAATCCCCCCCGCTAGTTTCTCTTGATAAGCCCGCGTCTTCAGAAGCGTCGCCTCCTTCGGATTCGAAATGAACCCGCACTCCACCAGCACCGCCGGACACGACGTTCCATGCACTACCGTGTAAGCGCGCTCCTTGGTCCCCCGATCCCCGCTCCCTGTCCCCTGACACACCTGCCGCTGCACCGCCGCCGCCAACTTCTCTCCCCGGCGATCCCTCAATCCCACGGTCGTCTTCAGCTGGAACGCCGCCTGCAAAGCCCGCACCGCCGGCAAACTCTTGTTCAGGCAGTAATACGTCTCAATCCCCCGAACCCCCGACTCATTCCCCGCTGAGTTAAGATGCACACTCACAAACGCATCCGCCTTCACCCGGTTCGCCAGCGCCGCCCGATTCTCCAGCGAAACAAACACATCCTTCGATCGCGTCATCTGCACATCGATCCCCAATTTCTCCAGCTGCGCCTTCAACTTCAACGCCAGCGTCAAAGCCAGATTTTTCTCCACAATACCATTCCACACCGCCCCTCCATCGCCCCCACCATGCCCCGCATCCACCACCACCAGCGGCCGCTCTCGCTTCACCACCTTCCCTCCCTCTTCTTCCCCTTTCACATCCCCCACCATCTCCTCACCACCCTTCTTCTCTTCCTCAACTGCCACCTTCTCTCCCACCTCTCCCTCGTCGACTCCACCCTCTTCATGCCACTCCGGTGACACTTCCCATCCCGCCGACGTCCGAGGTTGATCCTCTCTCAACAAAACCAGCCAAACCAAACATCCCAGCGCCAACAACAACCCGCCAAAAGAAGCGAGATTGCGGACAAACGCTCGGAAGATAGACACCATACCCCAGTCACTATACGATTCTGCACGAATCATTCACGAATAAAGATTTTCAAATTGAATTAATTATTAGATTCACTAAAATAAGCCAGTGAACTATTTCTCCTCGAAATCAAGATCCGCACCGACCAGGCTCGGCTCAACCCGCCACCTCCTCCCAGCAACCGTCGCTTGCGCTCTCCTCGGTTCTCTGGTCACCGCCCCTGCTCAAACCAAACTCTCCTCCAGCCAGGTCCGCTCCGAAGTCTCCCGACTCTCCGCCAACGACCAACGCCAGGACCTCCGCCTCTACAGCCTCGAAAAAGACGTCGACTACCTCCAAAGAAAAGTCGCCTACAGCCCGCGCGGCCCTTCCTCCATCTCCGCCAAAGCCCCCGTCGAACCCCTTCCCACCGCCACCACCTACACCGTCCGCCCCGGTGACACCGTCTGGCGCATCGCCATGAATCATCGTGTCAGCCCCGGTGAAATCATCCAGCTCAACGGCCTCAAATCAGACACCGTCACCACCGGCCAAACCCTCAAAATCCCCGCCAAAGGCGCCATCCAACCGCCCCCTTCCGCCGCCGTCTCGACCTCCACCAAATCCAATTCATCCGCAACACCAAAGTCCTCACCCGGCGGCACCCACACCATCCAAAGCGGCGAAACCTTCTCCCAAATCGCCCAGAAATACGGCCTCAGCCAAACCGCTCTCAAACAAGCCAACCCCAAGGTCAATCCCAACGTCATCGTCGTCGGTGCCAAACTGAACCTCCCTTCCGGCACCACCGCCAAAACAACACCTCCCGTCTCCACACCCACTCCCTCCAACGCCACCCCTCCCGTCGCCACCACCTCAGACACCCAACGCCACACCGTCCGTTCCGGCGACACCCTCAGCAGCATCGCCTCCACCTACCGCGTCTCCACCGCCTCCATCCAACGCTCCAACACCCTCGTCAATCCCGACCGCCTCAAAATCGGCCAAGTCATTACCATCCCCTCCGGCACCCCTCAATCCCAGCCCGCCGTCAGCACCGCCGCGACCCCCGCCACCAATACCACGCCCTCCTACCCCACCACCCCGCTCACCAACACCCCATCCCCAGCTCTCAATCCCAAAATCTCCCCCGGCCCCGCTCCTCAGACCAACCCTCGCGGCGTCCTCAGCTACCGCGTCCACAGCACCGACACCCTCGAATCCATCGCCTCCACCTTCGGCACCACCCCCGACAAAATCCGCGAACTCAATCGCAAACCCGCCAACTCCAAGGTCACCACCGACGAAGAAATCCTCGTCCCCGCCATGGCCGCCGTCAGCCTTTGATCTAAACCCAGATTCCGCGATTCGAAGTGGTTCAGGCGCTGCCTCGCTTGCGTTTCCAGGGCTTCGCGACTCGCAGTCCCTGTATCAAATCGATACCAGGCAAGAGTTGCGCAGCTCTGGAAACGCAATGGGGGTGGCGGATGGGCCACTTCCAATCGCGGAGTTTGGGTTAAAGAATCGCACCTCTCCCCTCATTTCCTCATCGCAGTGAATTGACAAACCCCGCGAAAAAGCCAATCTAGCGCCTTGTCACCCAGCGCTGGTGTCAATCGGCACTCTGTTGAAATCACCCTCACCATTGTTCCGGCCTCAGTATCACAGTCGACTCCCTCCTCAAAGATCCAGATGAATCTCTATGTTAGCAACCTGACGTACACGCTCACAGACGAAGAGCTGCTGAACGAGTTCGCCGCCTACGGCACCGTGACACACGCCCGTGTCGTAAAAGATCGCGAAACCGGACGCTCCCGCGGCTTCGGCTTTGTGGACATGCCCAATGACAACGAAGCGCGCATCGCTATGGAAGGCCTCAACAACGCTGCCGTCGGCGGCCGCCCGTTGAAAGTCGTCGAAGCACGCCCCAAAGAAGAAAGCCCCCGTCGCCCAGGTGGCCCACCCCCAGCTCGCCGTGGCCCACCCCCTCCCCGCCGTGACTTCGGCGATGACGGCCCACCTCGCGGTGGCGGCGATGATCGTCGTGGCGGAGATCGCCGTGGCGGTGGCGGTGGTCGTGGTGGCGATCGGGATCGCGGCTTCTCACGCGGTGGCAAACGCGAGTTCAGCGACTTCGACGAGGATTAAACTCCCCCCACCCTGAAACCACTTTCCAAAAGCCCGTCACGCCCCAAGTGTGACGGGCTTTTCTTTTCCCCCACCACCTGATGCCTCCGCTCGCCCCTCCCCCGGAGACCCTCTACATCGTCGGCCCCACCGCCTCCGGCAAAACCACCGCCGCTCTCCACCTCGCCCTCCAACTCAATGGCGAAATCGTCAACGCAGACGCCTTCCAACTCTACCAAGGCCTCGACCTCATCACCGCCAAACCCACCCCCGAACAACTCGCCCTCATCCCCCACCATCTCTTCAGCCACCTCCCCTCCACCGACCCCTGCGACGCCCAACGCTACCGCTCCCTCGCCCTCCCCATCCTTCACGACATTGCCTCCCGCGGCCGCATCCCCATCGTCGTAGGCGGCTCCGGCCTCTACCTCAAAGCCCTCACTCACGGACTCGATCCCCTCCCACCCGGCGACCCCGCCCTCCGCCTCCATTTTGCCACTCTCACCCTCGAAGAAAAAGTCGCCCAACTCCTCTCCCTCGACCCCGCCTCAGCTGAAAACGTCCCCCTCCAAAACCCCCGCTACGTCGAACGCGCCCTCGAAATCTGCCTCCTCACCGGCCAACCCCAATCCACCCTCCGCACCGCCGCCACCCGCCCCCAGCCCAGCGTCCAAGGCTTCTGCCTCACCTGGCCGCGCGAAAGCCTCCATCAACGCATCAACGACCGCGTCCATCTCATGATCAACGCCGGCGCCATCACCGAAATCCAAAACGCCGAACCCATCACCGGCGCCCTGTTGAAAGCCATCGGCGTCCGCGAAATCCAATCCCACCTCCGTGGCGAAATCTCCCTCCCCGACACCATCTCCGCCATCCAGCAGGCCACCCGCCGCTACGCCAAACGCCAAATGACCTGGTTCCGGCGCGAAGCCTGCTTCCAAACGATTTGCTTGCCTGATCATCCCACGCCAGAATCCCTTTCCGCCTTCATCCGGGCCACTTCCCATGCCTGATTCCACCGACATCCCCCTCCCCCAAAGCGTCCGCGTCGATCTCGACTCCCGCAGCTACGACGTCCTCGTCGGCCCCAGCCTCCTCGACGAACTCGGCCCCCGCGCCGCCGACCTCTTCCCCGGCAAAAATCGCGCCGCCCTCGTCACCGACTCCAACGTCTCCCCCCTCTACGCCGCCAACGCCCTCGCCAGCCTCCGCATCGCCGGCATCGAAGCCGCCCTCATCACCGTCCCCGCCGGCGAAGCCTCCAAATCCCTCGACACCGCCGAAGCCGTCCTCAGCGACATGGCCCGCGCCGGTCTCGATCGCAAAAGCTTCCTCGTTGCCCTCGGCGGCGGCGTCATCGGCGACCTCGGCGGCTTCTGCGCCGCCATCTACCAGCGCGGCATTCCCTACATCCAAATCCCCACCACTATCCTCTCCCAGGTCGACAGCTCCGTCGGCGGCAAAACCGGCGTCAACCTCCCCGCCGCCAAGAACATGGTCGGTTCCTTCCACCAACCCGCCCTCGTCCTCGCCGACACCCGCACCCTCGATACCCTCGCCAAAACCGAGTGGAACGAAGGCTTCGCCGAAATCATCAAACACGCCGCCATTCGCGATGCCGACATGTTCCCCCTCATCGACGCCGTCGCCCAGGGTCGCGCCGACCTCCCCACCCTCATCCGTCGCAACATCGCCATCAAAGCCCGCATCGTCGAAGCGGACGAATACGAAACCAAAGGCCTCCGCGCCCTCCTCAACTTTGGCCACACCCTCGGCCATTCCATCGAAGCCGCCGCCGGCTACGGCGGTTACCTCCACGGCGAAGCCATCTCCCTCGGCCTCCGCGCCGCCGCCCACCTCTCCGTCACCCACTCCACCCTCCCCCCCGAAGACGCCCTCCGCATCGAACAATGCCTCGCCGCCTTCAAACTCCCCCTCACCCTCCCCGACGACCCCCGCTTCACCACCGACGCCCTCATCCAAGTCGCCCGCAGCGACAAAAAATACGACCAGGGCCGCATCCGCTTCGTCCTCCTCCGCTCCCTCGGCGACGCCTTCGTCTCCACCGACATCACCGAAACCGACCTCCGCAACGCCCTAGACCACCTCCGAACTCCCCCTGCTCAATAGCCACCCCAATCCGCAATCCGAAATCCCCAATCCGAAATCCAAATGACCCGCACCGAGGCCTACCTGGCCATCAACCTCATCCCCAACATCGGCCCGGTGCGCCTCCGCAAACTCGTCGACTACTTCGGAACCCCTGAAGACGCCCTCCGCGCCAAAGCCTCCCAAATCGCCGCCATCAACGGCTTCGACCAAACCCTCGCCGACACCATCGCCGACTGGGAAAATCAAATCGACCTCCTCGGCGAACTCCGCAAAATCACCGACCACCAATTGACCCTGCTCACCCAGGAAGACGAACTCTACCCCGACCTGCTCCGCCAGGCACCCGGTGCCCCCTTCCTCCTCTACGTCTGGGGCACCCTCACCAAGCGCGACCACAATGCCATCGGCGTCGTCGGCAGCCGCCAGGCCACCCACTACGGCCTCTCCACCGCCAAAAAACTCAGCTTCCAGATCGCCTACGCCGGCTACACCGTCATCAGCGGCCTCGCCCGCGGCATTGACACCGCCGCCCACGAAGCCGCCCTCGCCGCCAAAGGCCGCACCATCGCCGTCATCGGCTCCGGCATCGGCAAACTCTACCCCCCCGAAAACCAGGCCCTCGCCGAACGCATCGCCGAAAACGGCGCCGTCATCAGCGAGTATCCCGTCGACCGCCTCGCCGACAAACAAACCTTCCCCTACCGCAACCGCATCGTCGCCGGTTGGAGCAGCGGCCTCCTCGTCGTCGAAGCCCCCGGCCGCAGCGGTTCCCTCATCACCGCCCAGCAGGCCGTCGAAACCGGCCGCACCGTCTACGCCGTCCCCGGCCCCATCGACAAACCCACCTCCCTCGGTTGCAACCGCCTCATCCAGCAAGGCGCCAAACTCGTCGTCGATGGCAATGACATCCTCGATGACTTGATGACCCTCTTCCCCACCGCCCCCCAAGCCCCCAAAACCGAGCAACCCCCACCCCCCGTCACCGACCTCAGCCTCGACGAAAAAATCCTCTACGACGCCCTCGGCACCGACGAAAACCACATCGACGACCTCATCTCCCGCTCCGGTCTCACCCCCGCCACCGTCTCCGCCACCCTCATGCGCCTCGAAATGAAGCGCCTCCTAAAACCCCTCCCCGGCCGCCGCTACGTGCGCCTGATCTAGCGAACCCCAAACCCACCTCCCGATCCCAGATCCCGGCCCCAAAAGTCACCTTCCTCACCAAATCCAGTCAGCTCCCACTCGTCATGGAAGAACCACTCGAAAAAAGCGGAAGCTTTCAGTCTTCGCTGCTCAAAAGAATAATCCGAGGCCTTTTGAAAATGACCGCCGTCATTCTCGCCGTCTCATTTTTAGCGCTCTGCGCCCTTGATTACACAGCAAAAGCCGGGAAAGAAAGTCGGAAAATGACCGCCGACGCTTACGCTATCGCAATATCGCTCGTCGCATACAAGAACACCCACGACGGTCAACTACCCACGTCTTTATCGGACCTCGATTTCATCGAACCGCTACGAGCCTTTCATCCTAACGAACCAGGACCATCGCTCCACCGCTTCCACCTTTGCCCTTCCGGAACCATAATAGGAAAACCGTCAGTCGAAGTGTTTGCCATCGGCAGCGCCTATTATGGAGATCAGATTCCAATCATCTATGTTGATGGATCAGTGGGCTACGCGTTAACGAACAACGTTCCGATCAAATTCGAGTTCAAGAAATAAAAAGAGGCCTAAACGCGAGAGCACCATTTAACCTAAAAACGGAGATGGAAAGGAGTGAAGATGGCGTCGTGCGTGGCTCCACAAGGCTTTCCGGCTCGCAACGGTTGCATCGATAAGGTGATGCCACCCGAGAAGCGGCCATTCATGCCAGCTATTTATGCCAGGCATTTTTCATTCCTTCCCACCCTCCCTCACTCACCCCGCACCAACACAATCTCCTCAAATCCCTCAAAATCAGCACCTTAAATCGCCCCTCACCTCGCAAAAACTCCCCCATTCTCCAATCAGTCTCGCATCGGAACGACGGCGCAATTACCCCGATCCCCCGCCCCCCACCCTATCTCCCCCCCCTTTCTTGCCCTACCCTCCCTCTTTCTTGTTCTACCCCGCTTCCTTCGTGACATCTCAAGCTAAACCGCGGTAAACTGACCGCATGAATAAAGGCTTCTTCCTCCCCCTTCTCGCCTGGCTCACCATCGGCAGCCTCTCCACCGCCTGCAAACCCGCCTCAACCAGCGCCACCCTCCCCAAACTCAGTTTCACCACCGACGTCCGCCCCGTACTCGAAAAACACTGCGTCAACTGCCACCACGACGGCGCCCTCATGGGCGACCTCAAACTCCAGTCCCGCGCCACCGCCTTCGCCACCCGCGCCAAAGGCCCCGTCATCCTCCCTGGCGACCCCGAAAACAGCCCCCTCTTCAAAGTCCTTGTCCTCCCTGGAGCCGACCCCAAAGCCATGCCCCCCGAAGGCCACCAAATCCCCGTCGAACAAATCGCCCTCATCAAACGCTGGATCCTCGAAGGCGCCGACTGGCCCGAAGGCCCCGAAGGCACCGTCAAACCCTCCCAGTCCCTGCAATAGACGTCTTTAAGGCTGGGCACCCCCACCATTTCCACTTGCGTTCTGGGCTGACACCCCTATTTTGCGGGTCCCCCTCATGCCGCTCTTGGCGCCGATTGTTCTAGACCCCCTTCCCATTTCTCGCCCCCTATGAAAGCCGAACTCGTGGACCAAGCCGCCCTCATCATCCCGCACCCACCCATCCTGATCAACCTCGTCTCCAAGCGCGTCAAACAACTCGCCGCAGGACGCCCCGCCCTCGTTGATCGCCGCCCTGGCATGCGCGATGCGGACATCGCCCTCACCGAAATCATCGAAGGCAAGATCCGCCCCGAATTCCCCGCCAAAGACGAGTCCGAGGATTAATCCCTTCCAGGCGCCTCCTCGCCCTCACTTCCCGACTGCGGACGACTCATGTCTGCCGAAATCGCCACCAATCGAAAAGCCGCTCGGGACTTCCATATCCTCGAACGCTACGAAGCCGGTGTCGAATTGCGCGGCACCGAAGTCAAGTCCATCCGCCAGGGCAAAATCAACCTCTCCGACGCCTTCGCCCGCGTCGAGCGCGGCCAGGCTTGGCTCTACAACTTCGACATCCAGACCTACGACAAAGCCAGCCACACCCAGCACGAACCTCGCCGCACCCGCAAACTCCTCCTCCACAAGCGCGAGATCCAAAAACTCACCGTCCTCACCCAGCAAAAAGGCCTCACCCTCCCCGCCCTCCGCGCCTACTGGAAAGGCCCCCTCGTTAAAATCGAAATCGGCGTTGGCAAAGGCAAAACCAAGGGTGACCAGCGCCAGGACCTCAAAGGCAAAGCCATGGACCGCGAAGCCGCCCGCGCCGTCTCCAACTTCAACGAAAAACGCGGCCGCTAAGCCCGCCCCACCGCCTCTCCGACCATGCGCATCATCGCCGGAACCGCTGGAGGCATCCCCCTCAAAGTCCCACAGGGCGACACCCGCCCCACCACCGATCGCGTCAGGGAAGCCCTCTTCTCCATGCTCAGCGACCGCATCGAAAACGCCCGCGTCCTCGACCTCTTCGCAGGCTCCGGCTCCCTCGGTATCGAAGCCCTCAGCCGCGGTGCCGCCTCCACACTCTTCATCGAACAAAACCGCGCCGCCACCGACGTCCTCCGTGCCAATCTCCAGAAAGCACGACTCCAAAACGCCACCCTCCGCCAGAGCGACGTCTTCAAAACCCTAGCCGACCTCGCCAAAAACGCCGAACCTTCCTTCAACCTCGTCTTCGCCGACCCCCCCTACACCCATCGCCCCACCGACACAGACTTCGCCCGCACCCTCCTCGACTCACCCCACCTCCCCCATCTTATAACCCCCGATGGCGACCTCATCCTCGAGTGCCTCGCCTCCAAACACCCTTTCGAAATCCCCTCCCCTTGGACCCTCCACCGCCAGCGTGACTACGGCACCACCCGCATCCTCTGGCTCCGCCTTCAATCCACTGCCCACCTTCCCGTTGAGCCTGCTCCTCTATAACCTTCTCTTCCCCCTCGCCCTCCTCGCCATGCTGCCTAGCGCCCTGCGCAAGCTTCGGGAGCGCGGCGGCAACTGGTCCGACCTCCGCCAGCGCATCGGCGTCCTCGACGCCCCCCAGCGCACCGCCCTCGCCTCCATCTCCCATTACGACCAACGCTTCTGGTTCCACGCCGTCAGCGTCGGCGAAGTCGGTGTCGCCCTCAAAATCATCGCCCCCCTACTCAAACGCTCCCAAAACGCCGCTGTCGTCCTGACCACCACCACTCCCACAGGTCATCAAATCGCCTCCAACTTTGCTGCCAAACAAAACGGCCGCGTCGCCATCCTCTACAGCCCGCTCGATCTCGCCCCCGTCGTCCGCTCCCTCCTCCTCGAAATCGCCCCCTGCCGCCTTGTACTCGTCGAAGCCGAAGCCTGGCCCAACCTCGTCACCCAAGCCAGCCGCCTCCACATCCCCATCACCCTCGCCAACGCCCGACTTTCCCCTCGCTCCAAAAAACGCTTCCAACGCTTTAGCTTCCTCACCCGAACCATCTTCTCCCAACTCGACCAAGTCCTCGTCCAGGAACCCGAAGACGTCACCCTCTGGGCCGAACTCGGAGCCAACCCCCGACACATCCACCTCACCGGCTCCGTCAAATACGACCCCGAAGGCAATCCCGTCTCACCACAAAAACTCGAACACTTCCGCTCCCTCCTCACCACCATCGGCATCCACCCCGGCAAACAACCCATCATCATCGCCGCCAGCACCCACCCCGGAGAGGAACTCGCCCTCGCCCAAAGCTTCCTCACCCTGCTCCAAAACGCCCCCACCCCTGCCCCAGCGCTCCTCATCGTCCCCCGCCACTTCGAACGCTCACCCGCCATTGCCAGAGAACTCACCGCCATCGGCCTCACCCCCATCCTCCGCTCCACCCTCACCCCCGACACCCCACCTCGCCCCTTCTCCCCCCAACACCCCCTCATCATCGACACCACCGGCGAACTCAACGCCTGGCAAAACCTCAGCGACATCGTTATCATCGGCAAAAGCTTCCTCGCCCACGGCGGCCAAAACCCGGCCGAAGCCGCCCTCGCCCGCAAACCCGTCATCTTAGGCCCCCACATGGAAAACTTCGGGCCCCTCGTCGCCCTGCTCCTCCAAGCCAAAGGCGCCATCCAGGCACCCAACCTCGAAGCCCTCCCCCACCTCCTCCAGTCATTCCTAAACGATCCCCAACAAGCAACCACCCTCGGCACCTCCGCCCACAACGCCCTCTCCCGCCACGCCGGCGCCGCCCAACGCACCCTCACCCACCTCCTCCCCCAGTAGCCCAGCACGCACTAAACAATGCCATAAACAATGCCAGGCATTTTTTATTGTTTCCTTTCTCACCCCCGCTATCCTCCCCCCATGAAAACATCGCCCAGCCCCCTTCCCACCGACCCTTCCTCCCCTGACCCACTCCTCCCTATCAACGCCAAAACCTCCCTCTTCCCTCCCGCGCGTTCCTGGTCCGGCGGCCGCAAACGCATCCTCGGCCCCGCCTCCCTCCAAGCCAACTTCTACCACGTCATGTCCCGCACCTGCGGCGGCGACATCTTCTTCGACCCCACCGAAAAAGAAGCCCTCCGCCGCATTCTCCACCGCGTCGCCGACTTCTGCGGCATCCACCTCCTCACCTTCTGCGTCATGGGCAATCACTTCCACCTCCTCGCCTCCGTCCCCCATCGCCCCACTTGGATCGCTCGCTTCGATGGCCCCGATGGCGAACAACGCCTCCTCTCCCACCTCCGCACCCTCTA
>JAIYDW010000049.1 GCA_027487315.1 Verrucomicrobiaceae bacterium
ATCACCGGCACAGGTGCTGGCACGTTGCTGTCATCGACTTTGAGATCGCCGCCTTTGGCACGTGCCCAGACTTTCGGGTCGCGATTGCCGGTCATGACATCGAGCATCGTCAGCTCATGCTGGAGCACGACGGCGTTAGTCTGACCATCGGTGAAAGCGAGTGTCGAGCGACCGCCCCACACGTCATTGCCATCGCGGGCACGGTAGCGAGCGTTCCAATGCACGTCCTTCTCCATCACAGCCTCACGCAGTTCTTCGAGCGAAGCAGACGCGGAGACTTCCTTGCCGAGCAGCGCCTTCGCGATCACTTCGGCGAGCTGGCGATTGCCTTCAGCGCTCATGTGCACGCCATTGATCGTCAGTGGCTCCCTTGCGGCTTTGAAAAGATCGAGTGAAGGGTGGAAGAGATCGACAAAGCCCACGCCCGCTTCCTTCGCGGCGGCTTCGGTGGCCTTCGTGTAAGCTTCGAGCTGCGGGTTGTGCTCCGCGCCGTTCGGCACGTTCGGATTCTTCGTGTCCTCATGCGCGATGGGGCTGAAGAGCACGATGCGCGGGAAGGACTTCCCGTTCGGCTTCGTGCCGCGTACATACTTCACAAAATCGACGAGCTGCTTTTGGAATTCGTCTGGCTTGTTGTCGAAGGACTCATTGTAGCCGAAGAAGGAGAACACGACATCTGGCTTCACATGGCGTAGGTAATCCGTCATGTGCATGTGGCCGCTGCTGCGCGGGAAGGAGTTCGGGCGGTCGCCGCTGGCGCTCATGTTGCGGAAGCGCACGTTCTGCTCTGGCAGGGCGCTTTGCAGGACGGTCTCCATCCAGCCATCATGCTGCATGCGGTCGGGAAGGCCGTTGCCGAGGATCGCCACGGTGTCGCCCTTGCTGAAAGCGAAGGGCAGCGTGTCCTTGTAGTCCGCAGGCACTTCGACGAGCGCAGGCTCCTTCGCGGCTGGCGCACCGCCGCCGCTGCCCTTCGCAGCCGGTTTGCCTGGCTTTCCATCAAAGTCCAGGTAAGCGATCTTACCGCCGCCTTTAACATCAATCTTGAGCGAATCGCCAGCGGCCACATTCTTCAGTTCGAACACCGCTTTGCGCCCTTCATCGAGCAAACTCAGCGTGAAATCGCCCAGACGATCCGGGAAGCCCCGACGGCTCCACAGGCTAATCGCATCCACTTGCTGTGCGGAACCGAGATCGATTTCCCACCACGGATTCGGCTTGTTCTCGATGGTGTGCGTCATGCCCTTGCCGTAGTTCGGGCTCTTGTCGCCATCCATGGCACGACTCGCGTCGCCGCCGTGACCGGTGGTCGATTGCGTGGCCTTGCCGCCCTTCGCGATGTTTTTGCCAGCGCTGAGAATTTCGATCTCGGCGATTTGAAGGCACTTTTTGTCGCCAGGAATCTCGATGCGGACAAAACGAGCGGGCTTGCCGGTCGCGATGCTTGGCTTGGCAGAAGCATCGGCTTTCGCAGCCTGCTTCTCTTCCTTCTTCGGCTTCTCAGGCTTCTTCGTGTTGTTGTTCGCCGGGATGGGGCTTTCAAAACCGGCATACATCTCTGGCTTGATGCCGCGAGCATACGCGCCGCCGCCAAAGGTGTTCGGCTTGGCCGCACCGACGAAGGCGACGTTTAGATCCGCTTTTATCGCGTCTTCCAGACCCACAGCCCAGAACATGGCGTTCACCATCATGCGGCGATAGCCTTCGTTCGTGATGTCTTCCGAGGTGCCGTAGAGCGATGTGAAAACGCGACCTGCTTTGCCGGAGGCCGATTTGTAGCTGCGGGTCCACTCGCTCGGCTGCGGCGGCTGTGTCTTGGATGCAGGGGAGTCCTGCGTCATGCCATCCAGGGGCTGCGCCATCGTCAAAATCTCACCATCGGTCGGTTTGCCGACGTAACCACCTGCCTGCACCCAGATGTCCTTCACACCGCGCAGGATCGGATGCGCTGCCTTGTCCGGCACGATGGCGATACGCGTGCTCTGGGAGTGATTTTTGCCGTAATGACCAACCCATGTCTGTCCGAGCACCTGGTGGCCGAACCCGAGTTCGTAGTCGCTGCCTTTGTAATCATACGAGTATTTCGCGAAGGGAGCATCCTTTGGCATCTTGAAGCCATGCGTCGCCGTGCGCATACCGATCACGGGACCACCGCGATTCAGATATGCATCAAAGTGCTTCATCTGCTCTGTGGGGAAGTTCTGGAAGCGCAGAAACACCACCGCGAGATCGGCGGTGTCCAGCGCCTCGATCCCCGGCATGTTCGATTTGTCACCACCGACGATCTCTCCGGATTCGGGATCGATGCCAAACAGCACCGTGCATTTAAAACCATGATGCTTCGCCAAGATGCGAGCCAACTGCGGCAACGACTCCTCGGAGCGATACTCATGGTCATCCGCCATGAAGACGATGTGCTTGCCTTTGCCAGGCCCTTCGGTGCCTTCATAGACTAGGGGCGCAGCCGTCGCGAAGGTGGCGAGCGAGAGCAGAGTGAGGAGGGTGTGTTTCATGGTTGGAAAATCAGGAGGACTATAAATGAGGGTGACGGGTGTTTCTTGCGATCAAAGGCTCTTCAAATACGCCACAATATCCGCGATGCCCTGAG
>JAIYDW010000225.1 GCA_027487315.1 Verrucomicrobiaceae bacterium
GCAGCGTCAAAAACATCAGCGTCGCATTCACCGTCCCCGTCAGCGTCATCCGCTGCGCCCCCACCGCGCTCACCTCACGAAACGTCGCATCATTCAAAACAGGATTGCCAGTTCTCATAACCCTCACCCTCCACCCCCACTCCCCCGCCGTCCATGACAATTCCACGCCAGAAGTGGAACCCCGACTTCCACCTTGACCCGCCAAACCAACCCGCTAGCCTGCACCCCACTATGGAAATCGTCAGACTCGGTATCGTCGGCCTCGGCAACATGGGCAAAGCCCACCTCAACAACATCCGCACCGGCAAAGTCCCAGGCATGCGCGTCACCGCCCTCTGCGAAAGCGTCGGCACCCTGCCCGCCCTCCTCGATGGCGAACACCCCTTCACCGATGTCAGCGCCATGATCCACTCCGGCCACATCGACGCCATCCTCATCTGCACCCCCCACTTCTCCCACACCACAATCGGCATCGAAGCCCTCACCGCAGGCCTTCACGTCCTCGTCGAAAAACCCATCTCCGTCCACAAAGCCGACTGCGAGCGCCTCATCGCCGCTCACACCAACAAGGAAAAAGTGTTCGCCGCCATGTTCAACATGCGCACCAACGCCACCTTCAAAAAAGTCAAAGACCTCATCGACAGCGGCGAACTCGGCCAGGTCCGCCGCATCCACTGGGAAGTCACCAACTGGTTCCGCACCAACTACTACTACGCCACTGGCGGCTGGCGTGGCACCTGGAAGGGCGAAGGCGGCGGCGTCCTCATGAACCAGTGCCCCCACAACCTCGACCTCTTCCAGTGGCTCTTCGGCATGCCCCAAAAAGTCCGCGGCTTCTGCCAGTTCGGCCGCTTCCACGAAATCGAAGTCGAAGACGACGTCACCGCCGTCATGCAATACGACAACGGCACCACCGCCACCTTCGTCACCAGCACCGGCGAAGCCCCGGGCGTCAACAAACTCGAAATCTCCGCTGAAAACGGCCGCCTCACCGTAGTCGATGGCACCACCATCCACTTCCAGCGCAATCGCCAGCCCATGAGCGAATTCTGCATGACCGCCGAAGCCGCCTTCGCCATGCCCGAAAGCTGGAGCATCCAAATCCCCGTCGACAGCACCGGCGGCCAGCACGTCGAGATCCTGCAGAACTTCACCAACGCCATCCTCAAAGGCGAAAAACTCCTCTCCCCCGCCGCCGAAGGCATCCACAGCGTCGAATTGGCCAACTCCATCCTGCTCTCCGCCTGGACCGACGCCACCATCGAACTGCCCATGTCCGCAGCCGAATACGAGCGCATCCTCATCGAAAAAGGTGAAGCCAGCACCTTCAAAAAAACCGTCGTCAAAGCCAAAGCCAGCGCTGACGACTTCGCCAAAAGCTTCCGCTAACTCGACTCTCCAGGCGCCTTTTCGAGACCGCGGGCAAGGTCCGTTGGCCATCCCTCGTTCTATGGGGCAGCCTCTCCTTGCTCCCATGTCCTTTTGCCGCCTGTCCCTCGCCCTCGTTTGCCTCGCCTCCCTCTCCAGCGCCGCTGAACCCCAATGGTTCAAAGGCAACACCCACACCCACTCCCTCTGGAGTGATGGCGATGACTTCCCCGAAATGATCACCGACTGGTATGTCAAAAACGGCTACCAATTCCTCGGACTGTCAGATCACAACACTCTTGCACGTGGCGAACGCTGGCTCACGGAAGAAGCCGTCGAGAAAAAGCGCAAAAGCATCGGCCGCAAGGTCATGGACAAATACCGCGACCGCTTCGGCCCCGACTGGGTCCAAACGCGCACCAGCCCGGACGGCAAACCCGAAGTCAAACTCCGCACCTTCGAAGAGTTCCGACCCATGTTCGAAAAACCCGGCCAGTTCCTCCTCATCGAATCTGAGGAAGTCTCCGCCGGCATGCAAAAAGTGCCCGTCCACATCAACGCCATCAACGTCGCGGTAGCCATCGAACCCATCAAAGACCTCGCCACCGTCCGCGAAGTCGTTCGCGCCAACATGCAGGCCATCGCCGAGCACGCCCTCAAGCACGGCCGCCCCGTCATGGCCCATTTGAACCACCCCAACTTCCGCTGGGCCCTCACCGCCGAAGATCTCGCCTACGTCGTCGAAGACAAATTCTTCGAAGTCTACAACGGCCACCCCATCGTCTACAATGACGGCCACCCAGACCGCGCCGAATCCTCCATGGATCGCCTTTGGGACGTCGCCAACACCATCCGCATCGCCGAACTGAAAGCCGCCCCCCTTTTCGGCATGGGCACCGACGACGCCCACAACTACCACGGTGCCGATGCCTCACCCGGCCGCGGTTGGGTCATGGTCCGCGCCGAAAAACTCGAACCCAACGCCATCGTCGAAGCCATGCAGCGTGGCGACTTCTACGCCTCCAGCGGCGTCACCTTGAATGACGTCCGCTTCGACAAAGCCTCCAAAACCCTCCAAATCACCATCGCCCCTGAACCCGGCGTCACCTACACCACGCAATTCCTCGGCACCCGCAAAGGCTACGACCGCGCCGTCGAAAAAGTCCCCACCCCGGAGGGCGACAACGTCCCCTTCCGCCTCCGCTACTCCAAAGACGTCGGCGCCATCCTCGCCACCAGCGACTCCCTCACCCCCAGCTACACCTTCACCGGAGACGAACTCTACGTCCGTGCCCTCATCACCTCCAGCCAAGCCCCCAAAAACCCCCTCGAACCCACCCAAAAAGCCAAAGCCTGGACCCAACCCGTCGGTTGGCAGTGAACGTCACGCCTCGCCTCGCACCATCTTCCTCAGCCCGGGCAGGTTCACGCAGTAAATCAACACCGCAAACATGTGCGCCTCAAAATTGAGGTTCATCAGTCGGCTGATGCTCAGGTGCAGGGCAATGATCGCCACCCCGCCGACAAATGCCCAGCGGCGATTGATCAAAATGACAAAGCCCAGCAACTCAATGACCAGCCCCGCTCCAAAAACGATGCGGGCGATCCAAGGATACTCCAGCAGGAAAGCGGTGATGTCCTGCAACCACTGCGGTGGCAGCTCAAGCGTGTCATAAAAATGCGAGTAATGCGTCTTCAAAAGCTGCACCGCCAGCAGCGGCGCCTTCTGAATCCAGAGCCCGTCTGAGTTCACCACCTTGACCACACCACAAACCACGTAGCTCGCCGCGATGACCGTCAAAACCGCGAACACAGCCTGCCGGTGCCGCTGGAGATCAGGTCGGGCCAGCACCGTCCAGTTGCGCCCCATGTCCGTCCGGCGCGGCCACGCATAAACCGCCACTTGCGCCAGTCCCATCATCGTCACCATCTGCCAACTGTGATTGATCGCCCCCTGGGAATTCAACAACGTGCCAATCACCGTCGCAAAAAACGCCGTCGGCAGCAGGCCCAACGCCGGAAACAACCCAATCACATAAAGCACCAGACAAACCATCACTCCATACTGGGTGAGGTCACCAGGTGGATGATGCCCCAGCCAGGTCAGATCCACAAACCGGGCGATGCCATTGGGGAACTTCTGCTCCGTATACGGCGCCGTCTCCCATTTGATGTTCACAAACGCCAGCACCGCAAAAGCAGCCCGCATCACGAACATCTCGAACGGACCCCATTCCAAAGGCCGGGGCTGCCACCATTTCGATGCGGAGGAACGTGCGATCATGGCGTTGGAAGCGTCGATTCAGCCAATTTTTCAGGTGGCTCTCCTCCCTCAGGACTCACGCCCGCACGGAAGGTCCGGACCTGGAAGCGCAACGCCGTGGTTCCAGGCGGGACCGCTTTTGAAATCAGACGCGGCAACAGCATGTCCAGCACCGCCTTGCCAGCCTTGGCTCGCTCCTCAGCCGTCGCTTGTTCCGAGTCCCTTCCCGTTTGACTCGTGATGCTGCCAAGCTCCTTCTTGTACATCTTCTTGGAGGTCCCCGAGCTCGTCTTGAACAGCGCCTTCATCGCAATCGGCTTGTCATTCTGATCCGTCACAAACGTCACATCCGCCTCCTCACTGATGTTGGAATACATCGGGAAATTCGAAAACGGAAACTGCTCGCGAATCAAATACAGCGCCAGCACCAGGACCAGCATCGCCCGAAACGGAATCCGGGACCACAAGGTCATCAAAGGTTGGCGGGGCGTCGCGTCCATTCCCCGTACCGAACCCTTCTGGCTGCCCTTTGCAAGCCTGCCTTTGGATTGGCAAACACTTGCGCAAAATCTGAGAGGTTGTTTGACAGCGCTTTCCGCTGGAGGAAGCATCGTTCCATCAAACGAGATCGCAAACTGTTCAATCAATGGCCGCTCTACTACTGGCGGCGATTGCCCATGATTTGGGCGGCAAATGGCTTCAATTGGGCACGAGTGCGCGAAATCCCGCCCGATGCTCTCAAACAGGCCCTGGCAATGGGCTACCTGCGATGGTCACGCTCCCTGGCCCGCTACGCCAAAGGCGCCGACGTCGTCGATGTCGGTTGCGGCATGGGCCTTCATGGGGTGGGCTTCCTGGCAGAAGGCGCCAACTCCTACGTGGGCGTCGACCCCGAAGTGAAGCCCCGTTCCTCCATCATGAAGGACCTTCACAACGGCAAGCGCATCGACTGCGGCTGGACCCCGGAAGCACTCATGGCCCGCATGAGCCGGTTCGAAATGATCCGCGGCTTGTCGAACGATCTGGAGGGCAAACGGGAGTTCGATCTGGCCACCCTCCACAACGCCAGCGAACACCTCGTCCAGTTGGAAGCGGTTTTTGCTTCCGTCCATCGCCTTCTCCGGCCGGGAGGACGCATGGTGTTCAGCCATCACAACTGGTTCTCCTGGAACGGCCACCATCAAGCCCCGAAAACCATCGACAAAATTCAGCCCCAAAACCCTGAGCACACCCGCTACTTCGACTGGGCGCACCTGGAGGGCGAGTTCCCGGCTGACAGCTACGTCATGACCAAATTGAACCGCTTTCGCTTGTCCGAAGTGCGCGCCCTAACAGAAAAACAGTTCGAAATCGAAGCCTGGAAACCAACACTCTCCACCCCGGATCAGGGGGCCGGAAGACTCACGGATGCGGTGCGAAAACGGCATCCTGACCTCTCAGAATCCGACTTCACCACCCAGAGCGTCTGGGTCGTGGCTCGTAAAAAGGCATAGAACCGCTTGCCAGATCGGGTGGAATGACCATATTCCCCGCCCCTTATGTCCATCCTGATCACCCTTTTGACGATCGTTGAGGTCATCGTCTGCCTGCTTTTGATCCTCATCGTACTCATGCAACGCCCCCGCCAGGAGGGCCTCGGCGCCGCTTTCGGTGGCGACATGACCAGCCAAATGTTCGGTGCCCAAACCACCAACGTACTGCAAAAGTTCACCGTTTACTTGGCCGTCGCCCTGTTCCTCCTCACCGCTGTCCTCGCCGTTTTGGTTTCCAAAAAGCAAGCCGGTGACACCAAAAAGCTGTTCACCGCGCCCCCCGCCGTCGAAGCCCCAGCCACTCCAGGCGCACCCGCAGCGGCTCCCGCCACCGCCACCTCAGCTCCTGTGACCCCCGCGGCTCCCGCCGTTGAGGCCCCAAAAGCCGACGCCCCGGCGACCCCCAAGACTGACGCTCCTGCAACTCCAGCTCCCGCCGCTCCCGCCATGAAGGAACCCGGCGCAGCCCCAGCTCCTGCACCCGCAGCGCCAAAACCCGCCGAAACGCCAAAACCTGAAGCCAAGGCCGATGCCGCTCCTGCTCCTGCACCCATTATTCCAGTAGCACCCGCTCCCGCCCCGGCCGCCCCTTCCGGCAACTGATCGCTGAGTCTCTGATTTTCGATCTCTTTCAAAAGGCGGCCTCCGGGTCGCCTTTTTTGTTTTCACCCTCTCCCCCTTCATCCTCGTGCCCCCTCCCCCCGACTCCCTCCCCCTGACGCCCGAGCCCCCTCCGAGGACCGGCCCGCTCATCGACCTCCGCCGTGGCTCTCTCTGGATGCTCCTCTCCCTTGTCGGATTCACCGGCATGGCCCTGCTCATCAAACACCTGGGCAGCACCCGCGGCATCAGCCCCTGGCTTGCCCTGCTCTTCCGGGCCGGCGTCGGCATGCTGGTGATCATGGCCGTCTACATGCCGCAGAAGCGCGTGCATTTTCGGCGTGCCCTCTGTTCCGGCAAATTGGTCGCCCGCGGCATCCTGGGCGCCTTGGGCACCGCCGCCTACTACCTCACCCTGCCAGCCCTCGGCGCCGGCAAAGCCACCTTGATCGGCAATACCTGGGTTATCTGGAGCGCCATCCTCGCCGTCTTTGTCCTCGGCGAGCATCTCACCCCCCGCAAGATCCTCGGCAGCGTGATCGCCATCGTCGGCATCGTCTTTCTGATGGGCCTTCAAGGCGGCGACCTGACCCATCTGGGACGCTACGAGTTGCTGGCCATCGTCGGCGCTTTCGTCGCCGCCGCAGTCGTCGTCATCATCCGCCAGCTCACCCTGACTGAAACCAGCGGCACCATCTTTGCCTCCCAATGCGCCTACACCGCCCTGATGGCCCTCCCGTTCGTGTTCTCGCTCCCAATGCCTTCCCTCACTGATCTCGCCTTGCTCACCACCGCCGCCCTGCTCGCCTCTCTCGGCCAACTCACCATGACCGAAGGCTTCCGCTACCTGTCGGTCAGCATCGGTGGAGCCTTCCAAATCCTCTTGCCCCTGACCATCACCCTCTCCGGCATCGCCCTCTTCAAAGAATCTTTCTCCACCCCCCAAGCCGCCGGTGCTGCCCTCATCCTCTTCGGCTGCTACCAAACCGTCATGTCCAAGGCCCAAACCAAGCCTAACGAGCGGACCACCTGATTCGCACGGTCAGGAAGGCCCTCCAACAGCACTCTCCCACAATAAAATCACCTCATAGCTTTTTCTTCTAAGATCAAATGCAGATCTTCACAGCTTTTTGTTGTGAGATACAGCATTCGGTACACTTTCGTCGATAATGAAACAATTAAACGCTAGGGTTTTGCTCGCCCTACTCTTCGTCGCAAACTCCATTTCCGCCCAGAGCGTCTGGACCGGTGGGGGTGCCGACGACAACTGGAACACGCCATCAAACTGGGGCTCCGCACCAGTGGCGGGAGCAAACCTGCAATTCGGTGGCACAACCCGGCTGAACCCCGTCAACAATTTCGCGACCGATACGCTCTTCAATAGCATCACGTTCGATGCCGGAGCGGGAGCCTTTAACCTCACGGGAAATCGAATCCGTCTCGGCGGCAGCATCATCAACAATGATGACTCCCCTCAAAGCATCGGCCTCGAACTCGCTCTGACAGGAACGCGAACCATCACCGGGGGAACCGCTGGCATCACCCTCAATGGCGCGGTGTCCCAGTCCGGCGGCACCTACGGACTGAACACCAACGGCTTCATCACCCTGACCGCAGGCAATACCTACGGCGGAACGACCACCATCAATGCTGGTACCCTCGCCCTGACGGGCTCCGGCGCCATCTCAGACTCGTCCCCAGTCAACCTGGCCCAATCAGGCTCCATTTTCGATATCTCCGGAATCAGTGGCACAAGCGAAACGGTGGCCTCTCTAGCCGGCGTTGCCGGAAGCTCAGTCATCCTCGGCGGCAAAACATTAAGCGTCGGTGGAGGCACCACATTTTCAGGAAGCATGTCAGGAACCGGCGGCAGTTTCACCAAAACTGGCGCTGACACCTTGATACTCTCCAGCGCCACCTGGACTCAAACTGGCACGAGCACGGTTTCGGCAGGCACCCTCCAGCTGACCAATTCCAGCATCACTGGCGGAACCCTCAACAACAGCGCCACCGGCACCATCAGAGCCGTCGGAACGAGCACAATCGGTGGCATCGTTACAAATGCATCAGGTGGCCAGATCAGTATCGGAGGCGGCAATACGCTTCAACTTCAAGGCAGCAGCACCTACACCAACGATGGCAACATCGCCCTCACCCCCAGCTCGAGTTTTGGAGCATATATTCGTTTGCTCGGTGACGTGAACCTCACGGGTGCTGGAACGGTCACCATGACCAAAAATGGCGGCTCTGATAGCTTTTTTGCCGCTTACACAGGCGCTGAGTACCGATTGACCAACGGGGTCTCGCATACCATTCAAGGATCAGGTCGCCTAGGCAACAATGAAACTGCGCTAACCAACCACGGCACCATTCACTCCAACAACGTTGGCGGTGTGTTGATCATAGACCCAACGGCAACAGGAGCCATCAACAGCGCCACTGGCGTCATGCGTTCAGCGAGCGGCGCATTCCTCACCTTTCAAGATGGGTCATTGAGCAATGCGGGTTTGGTTGAGTCTCTCGGTACCCTAACTCTCTCTTCTGCCCTTGTGACTGGTGGGACCGTTCAGACTTCAGGCGCTGGCATCTTAGTTCTTAACAACAGCACTTTCACCAGCGGAAACCTCAACAACAGCGCTACCGGCACCTTCACCATCCTTGGCACCAGCACCATCGGTGGCACCGTTGCAAACGCTGCTGGGGGTCAGGTCAATATCGGAAGCGGTAATAATCTGCAACTTCAAGGCAGTAGCACTTACACCAATAATGGCAACATCGCCATCAGCCCGGGCTCAAGCTCTTCCTCTTATATTCGTTTGCTCGGTGATGTGACCCTAGCCGGCACAGGAACGGTCACCATGACAAGAGGTGGTGGCGATAGCTTCCTCGCGGCTTACACAGGCGCTGAGTACCGATTGACCAACGGAGTCTCTCACACCATTCAAGGTGCAGGCCGCTTGGGTAACAATGAAACCGCCCTAACCAACCACGGCACCATTCTTGCAAACAATGTTGGCGGTGTGTTGATCGTTGACCCAATTGCAACAGGAGCCATCAACAGCGCCACTGGCGTCATGCGTTCAGCGAGCGGCGCATTCCTCACCTTTCAAGATGGATCTCTCACAAATGAAGGTCTCGTTGAAGCTGCTACTGGCGGAACACTCAATTTTACAACGGCATTCATTACAAACACCACGGGAGACATCCGCTCGGCCTCAGGCACACTCAATCTCACAAGCACAACTGTCTCAGGCGGCACCGTCGAACTCACCGGCAATGGAAATTTGAACCTCACGACCAGCACCATCTCAGACGGTGAGTTGGTGAATATGGGCACAGGAAGCATCACGGTCTCCGGTGGCAGTTCAGGCAGCTCCAGTACTATCAGCAGCCTCATCAATCTAAGCGGAAGCAACTCACTAACCGCTTCCTCAAGCCGCACCCTACACGTCAACGGAGGTATCAGTAAAGACGCGACAACAACCACCTTCAGCGGTGGTGGCACCATCAACGTCAGCGGCACTGGCATCAGCGGCGCATCGTCGAACTCAAATATCGTTCTTCTTGGCCCCAGCCTCAATCTCACCGCCGCCAACACCTACGGCGGTTCCACCACTTTGAGCGGAGGCACCATGACAGTAAGCGGTGCCGGCACTCTGCCTGATACGACCGCCGTGAGTTTCACCTCCTCATCCACCTTGAATCTGTCTGGGATCACCGCCTCAAGCGAAACGATCGGCTCCCTCGCTGGAACCACCGGTTCGGTGATTCTCGGCGGCAAGAATCTCACAACCGGTGGAAACGACACCTCCTCGACCTTCGCCGGCGCCATCAGCGGAACCCTCGGCAGCCTCACCAAAACAGGCACGGGCACGATGATTCTTTCGGGCAGCAATTCCTACACGGGCGTGACCACGTTTGCCGCAGGCACGCTCAGCGTCGCAACCATCGGCAACGGCGGTGTCGCTGGTAACTTGGGACAGGCCGCCATCGCTGCAGCCAATCTCGTTTTCGACGGCGGAGCGCTGCAATACACGGGCACCAATGCCGGGACAAATCGCAACTTCACGATCAACGCCGGCAAGACCGCCGTTTTTGACATCACAACCAACAACCTCACCCTCAATGGCGCATCCGCCGCCACAACAGGCGCCCTGACCAAGATCGGTGCCGGCACCCTCACCCTTGCCGTCGCCCAAGCACACACAGGCCTGACCACGGTGAACGCTGGCACTCTGGTCTACGGCGTCTCCAACGCCCTGAGCACAGGCGGTGTGACCGTGGACGGTGCGGGTGCCGTGCTCAACCTGGGGACGTTCAGCGATACCGTAGGCGCGGTCATCGTTGACAACGGTGGCACCATTTCGGGCACTGGCACTTTGACAAGCACGGTCGGTTTTGATGTTCGCAATGGCACCATAAGCGCGCCAACCAGCGGCGCTGTTGGTGTTTCCAAAAACAGCATTGGAACCGTCCTTGCCAGCGTCGCTTCCAGCTACACAGGCGCGACCACGATCAACAACGGAACCCTTGAGGTGACCGCAAACAACGCTCTCGGTTCAAATGCCTCTGGCACCACCGTTGGCGATGGTGCAACCCTCAAACTCACTGGCGTGAACTATGCCACCACCGAGTCAGTCACCCTCAACGGCAGCGGTTTCAGTGGAGGTGGCGCGCTGCGCAATAGCGGAACCAGCAGCTTCGCCGGGCCAATCTCCGCCAACACAAACGCCAGTATCCACGCAGGCGGAGGCACACTGACTCTGACTGGCGGTCTTGCGAAAAACGGCACCACGCTCACCCTGACCGGCGGCGGAACGATCAACGTGAATAACGTCGGAATCAGCGGCGCTTCCGCCAATTCGGACCTCGTTGTCGACGGCACCACGGCGAACTTGAACACCTCAAACACCTACAATGGTCCGACCTTTGTTCGCAACGGCGGGACATTGAATGCAAATGTCGTCAACGCGCTCCCATCCAGCCCTCGCACTCACGTCGTGATGGATGATACCGGAGTTGGCAACTCAACTTTGTCCCTGGGAGCGTCTCAAAGCATCGCCTCCCTTTCCGGGGCCGCATCATCCACGGTAAATCTGGCTAGCCATGATTTGACCACTGGCTCAGCAACGGGCGACGGTGTCTTCTCCGGGAGCATCTCAGGCACCGGAAGTCTCCTCAAGGAAGGTGCCAATTCCCAAACCTTGGCGGGTCCCAGCACTTACTCAGGTGGCACCCTTGTCAGTGCAGGCACACTGAACATCACCAACACGACCGGTTCGGCGACCGGATCGGGGGAAGTTGTTGTCGATGCCTCTGCCACACTTTCAGGCACTGGAAGAATTGAAGCCGCCATCAACACCAACTTTGAGATCAATGGGATACTCACTGTCGGTGACTCAACTTTGAGCTCCCCAGTCGCCTCGAGCTTCACCTTGACGACCAGCGGCACTGGCGAGGTCTCCTTGGGCAGTGTGAGTGAAGTGCATTTTGATTTGTTTTCAGGCGCAGGAGCCGGGGACAATACCGCTCTCACAGGCAGTGCCGACCACATCCGTCTTTTTGGCCGCCTGGACACCTCATTCGATGCCCTCATCGTCATCGGGAACCCCAATAGCATGTCCACCTTCGCATACGGTGATCAATGGCGGCTGTTTGACCTCGCGGGTGGCCTCATTACAGAATCCTCCTCTTTCGTCCTGGATGTGAATTCGTTGGGCCTAGCACCGCAATTGGTAGCCAGTTTTGATGCCTCCACCGGAGTCCTCTCGATTATTCCGGAACCCAGTCGGCTCGTTCTTTTCCTCATCGGCCTCGGTGTTTTCGGTTTGAAAAGGCGTCGCAAAATCTGAGCGGACTGGGTCGATCCGCGAAAGCTTTCCGTTCTCAGGCAGCATTGATCCAACTGATAGCCTACGTGGTGCCAAGAGCCCCCAGGGTTGTCCAAAACGTAAGAGCAGGTTCGACTGCTTCGTAAACTCCCGCCCATGAATTTTCGTCATCTGCTTTTCATTCCTTTATTCGCTCTCCACCTCCAAGCGGTAGAGCCCACCAACGCCAAAGAGGCCGCCGAGAAAAAGGCGGCAGCGAACAAGGTCACTGCAGAGAAGTTTGCGGCTTGGAAAGCGACACTGCCGCAGGAGCAGCAGGCCTGGGAGACAGTGCTGGAACAAAACCTGGGCGGGTTTTATCTGCCGCTGTATCAAGCGGACAAAGTCAAAGGCCAGGTCACGGCCTGGGACTATGTGAAGGACGATCCCAAACTGCCGCGCGTGCTTCTGATCGGCGATTCAATCTCCCGCGGTTACACGCTGGCGACTCAAAAAGCCCTGGCGGGTGTGGCGAATGTACATCGCGCGCCAGAGAACTGCGGACCCACCGCAAATGGTCTGAAAAAACTCGCCATTTGGCTGAGCGAAGGGCGCTGGGACATCATCCATTTCAACTTCGGCATCCACGACCGCAAAACACCCCTGGCGGACTACGAACAGCGACTTGAGGAAATCACGACACGCCTGAAAGCCACGGGTGCCCGAGTCATTTGGGCCAGCACCACTCCCGTGGCCGAGGGCGGCATGAAGGACGCGAAAGAAGCGGACTTGGTGGCGCGCAACGCAGCGGCAGCCAAGGTGATGGCCAAGCACGGCGTCCGCATTAATGATCTCCACGCGGCGATGCTGCCCCACCTCACCGAATATCAAAACCCAAAGGACGTGCATTTTGGCGAGCCGGGTTATCGCTTCCTTGGCGACAAAGTGGCGGATGCCATTCGCAAAGCGGTGCCACACGTGACCTCAGTCAACACCGCCGTGATCCCGATGGCCAAACTGGAGCGCGACAGCTACGGCTGGGAGGACAGGCATGAGGCAGTGATGAAGATGAAGTCGGAGATCAACCCCGAGATCGTCCTCATTGGCGATTCGATCACTCATTTCTGGGGAGGCCAACCCGATGGCGGCAAACTCGGCAACCGTGGAACCGAAACTTGGGAGCAACTGTTTGGCAAGCGTCCCGTCCTGAACCTCGGCTTCGGCTGGGACCGCACGCAGAACGTGCTGAAGCGGATCGAACTCGGTGAACTGGATGGTTTGAACCCCAAAGCCATTGTGATTCACATCGGCACAAACAACTTGGCACAAACCGAAAACTGCCGAGCCAACACCCCCGCAGAAATCGCCCAAGGAATCGAAGCGATCATCGACCAAGCTCTCGCCAAGTGCCCCGGCGCCAAAATCATCCTGATGGGCATCTTCCCCCGTGGCCAAAAGCCAGAAGACCCAAAGCGCGCTGTGCTCAATGAAATCAACAGCCTGCTCGCCCCGCTCGCCCGCAAGCCCGGCGTCACCTTCCTCGACATCACCCAAAACTGGCTCGCGGCCGACGGCACGATTTCCAAAGAAAACATGCCCGACTTCCTGCACCCAAACCAAAAAGGCTACGCCGTCTGGGCAGAGGCTCTGAAGACGGTGCTACCGGAATGACCGGGCGGTCTTAGACTAAGCCTTCGTATTGGGCAAGGGTGGGCTCCATCGCGCGAAGAGCGGTGGACCAGAAAGCGGGATCGGTGAGATCCGCCCCGAGGGTCTGCCGGGCCACCTCTTCGCAGTTGGCGCTGCCGGTGAGGGCGAGGAAGGCCTCGTAGCGTGGAAGGAAGGCGGCACCTTCCTCCTGGAACCGTGCAAACAAGGCTTGGCTCAGCAGGTATCCGAAGACATAAGGGAAGTTGTAGAAGGAGACGCCCGTGATGAAAAAGTGCATCTTCGAGGCCCAGAACATCGGGTCGGTGCCATCAGCCAGCAAGGTGTCGCCATAGAGCTTGTGTTGAGCCGAACTCATGAGTTCGCCAAGGCGCGAGACCGAGACTTCACCCGCAGCGCGCTCCGTATAGAAGGCCTTTTCGAACTCGAAACGCATGGGGATATTGATGAGGTAGGCATGGGCGCGCAGCATTTCCTGGTCGAGCAGGTAAGCCTTCATCTCCGGGGTAAGCGCTGGATCGCGCATCAGCCCGGAGAGCAGGATCATCTCGGCGAAGTTCGAAGCCGTCTCGGCCAGTGTCATCGGGTAGTCGGACGCAAGTGTGCGAGCACGACGCAGCACGCTCGAGTGCCAGGCATGTCCGGTTTCATGAGCGAGTGTGACCATGTCATGCACCGTGCCATGATAAGTCATGTAGATGCGCTCCTCTCGGTTCAGTCGCGAGCCCGTGCAGAACGCTCCAGGGCGCTTTCCTGACCGTGGCGCGGCTTCAATCCAGCGATCTGCGAGAATCTTGCGGAAGTAGTCACCCAAGGCTGGGTAGGCGGCAGCAAAGGCTCGCTCCACCGTGGAGCAGGCGTCGTCCCAGGTCAGGGCTTTCTGATCTGGCGCGGCCACTTGCGGAGCTTCGAGGTCGAAGAAATGTAGGGCTGATGTGCCTTGGAGTTTGGCGGCCACCCGCAAGGCCCTTCGGGGCAACTCGATGTGCGTTTGAATCGCCTCCATCATGGCGTCGAGAGAAGCGCGTGACATCGCTCCATCAAAGAGCGGGGTGTCCAGGAAGTGCCCAATGCCACGCTTGGCATACAAACTGAGACGCGTGCCAGCGATGCCATTCAGACCTGCGGCCAGCGTGTCGGCGTGATCGAGCCAGGGCTTTTGACCCGCATGAAAAGCAGCCTCGCGCAGGCGACGATCTGGCTCCGACATGAGGGCGCGGCGGCGGGACATCTCAACAGTCTCGTTGTGACCGTCCGGGAAGGTCATTTCAAAGGCCATTTTACCTGTGAGAGTGTCGTAAAGACGCCCCCAAGCGTGCAGACCATCAACATTGAGGTCGGAAGCTAGAGCCTCAAGATCTCCCGGCATTTGACGCTGTCCTTCGATTCGAAACCGATGCAGCGTATGCGCCGCACCTTGCGTCTCTGGGCATCCAAGCAGGCGGGTAAAGTCAGCTTCATTGAGCGCTGCCAGCGCACTGCGCAGAGCAGCACCGAGTTTCTCGTGCTCGGCAATCATGGTCGCCATCCAAGCTTCATCAGCCTTGACAGCCTCATCATTGGCATCGGCTGCAGACAAGCAACCAAGATAGGCAGAGAGATGGCCCAAACGCTCGTTGTGAGACTCAAAATCCGGGATCACAGTGGCCAAAGCTACCACATCGGTTCCAGCGGCTTTCACGCGAGCGGACAATGCTTCCATGGCGCCGGGAAGCGCCTCTTTGAAGGCTGCGTAATCAGCAGCCCCGTAGGCGGAGAACCAGGATTCTAAGGACCAAACATCAGGGCAGTCGTTCAAAGCAGTGGTGGACATGCGCTGAGGTAGCGCAGAATCGGCTGCTGGCAATGGCCGAGACATCGTTCGAGGTGTAAGAATCCGCCATCTTGGCTCGTTCGCTCCACCCTCACACTTCATGAAACGCCTCCTCTACTGCTTCGGCGCCGTCTTTCTCACCGTCACTTTCCTCCCAGCTGCGCCCGAGGATGATCAATACAAACTCGGACCCGATTCGATGGTCAAAGCGGACGTGCCCAAGGGAACAGTGAAACAGATGCCGGCATGGACGGAGTCGAAGATTTATCCAGGCACCACTCGGGATTGGTGGATTTACGTGCCATCTCAATACAAGGCGGAAACCCCGGCCCATGTGATGGTGTTCTGCGACGGCGGCGGCTTCGTGAAAGACGATGGCAATTTCAGGGTGCCCACCGTCTTTGATAACCTCATCGCCTCAGGCCAAATGCCAGTCACCATCGGGATCTTCATCAACCCGGGCGTTTTTCCTGCAGCGGATCCAAAGGCTAAGCCTCGCAGCAATCGCAGTTTCGAATATGACTCGCTTGGGGAATTGCACGCACGGTTTTTGATTGAGGAAATCTTACCCGCAGTAAAGAAGGACTACAATTTGACCGATAATCCCGACCATCGCGCGATATGCGGCAACAGCAGCGGAGGCATTTGCGCTTTCACGGTGGCCTGGGAGCGGCCGGACGCGTTCCGCAAGGTGGTCAGCCACATTGGTTCCTTCACCAACATTCGCGGTGGTTATGTGTATCCGGCGCTGTTGCGCAAAACCGACAAAAAGCCTTTAAAGGTGTTTCTGGAGGATGGCGAAAACGATTTGGACAACCAATTCGGCAACTGGCCCCTGGCAAACCAGGACATGGCCGCGGCGCTCAAATTTGCTGGCTACGATTACCAGTTCATCATGGGCAAGGGCACGCACAATACGAAACATGCGGGATCCATTTTCCCCGAAACACTGCGGTGGATCTGGGGGAATTGAGGCCGGAATCTGACAGGCTAAACACAAAAGAATTATGAAGAGTAAAACATGGGTTTGGGGTTTGTTGAGTTGGGCGCTTTGCACGCAGGCTCAGGACACGTCTTTGAGCGAATACTTGGTCGAAGGGGAGCCCTGGAAAGTGGCGGTCGAGGGCATGGTGTTCACGGATGGTCTGTGTGTGGATGCGGCGGGGAATCTGTTTTACACGGATGTGAAGGAGGGCAAGGGCATCTACAAATGGGAGGCCGCAACGGGTAAGACGAGCCTGGCACTAGACCATCTTCCTGGGATCAGTGGATTGCAGATCGGACCCGACGGTCGGTTCTACGCCTGTCATAACAAAGAACAACGTGTGATCGCCATCAAACCCAATGGCGATGTTCAAGTTCTGGTCACCGGCGTGAAGTGCAATGACCTGGCGGTGACAAAAAAGGGCTTCGTCTATTTCACCGAGACCCCGACCTCCTCGGTGCATGTCATCACCCCAGAGGGCAAACACAGCGTGGCGGATCAAGGCAACGTCGTGAAACCGAACGGCATCACCATTTCACCGGATGAGCAGACGCTTTATGTCTCCGAACACGGCGGCACGAAGGTGTGGGCCTGGCAGATTCAAAACGATGGCTCACTCACAGGTGCGGGTCCCTTCATGACCATGCGGGTGGGCACTGGAAAAGAAACGGCTCAGGGTGACGGGGCGACGACCGAGGCCAAGGGACGCATTTTTGTGACAACGGAAACAGGCATTCAGATCTTTGATCCGGCAGGTCGCCTGTCAGGTGTGATCGACAAGCCAGACCCGACCGGCAAAGTAGTCAGTGTCGAGTTCGCTGGGTCGAAACACGATGTGCTGTTTGTGGCGGCAGGAGATAAGATTTACTCACGGCAACTCAAGACGCCGGGGTATTTTCGATAGAATAACGGCAAACCCTGCAACGAAGCCAGTCACTCGCCTCCAATGCTGCAGAGGCGTGTCGAGTTTTTAAACACTCCCTAATTGTTCGGGCGCACCCGCCGTGATGAGGTTACTGCATCATGGCTTGGGAGAGATCGATTTCGAGCAGAGAGGCGCGAACAGCCGCAAATCGTGCAGCGTTGAGTTGCGGATCTTGATCCAGCGTGCGCTCGGCCAACTGCCGGGCGATGCGCACAAGTCGCGTATCGGCCAGAAGTTCAGGGAAGCGCAGACTGCCTTGCCCGCTCTGAGCACGACCTAGAATGTCGCCCGGACCTCGTCGCTTGAGGTCTTCCTCGGCGATTTTGAAGCCGTCACTGGTTTCCTCCAGAATCGCCAGGCGCTGCTTGGCATCTTCATCGTCATCGGCAACAAACAAGACGCAATAAGAGGTGTGACTTCCGCGACCCACCCGTCCACGCAACTGGTGAATTTGGGCGAGACCAAAACGTTCAGCGTTGTGAAGGTACATAACCGTGGCGTTCGGTACATCTACCCCAACTTCGATCACCGTCGTGGAAACGAGCGCTTCGTGCTTGAGCGAGCGGAAGTCGCGCATGACCTGCTCCTTTTCTAAAGCGTTCATCTTGCCATGCAATAAGCCGACGCTGAAATGCGGTAGTCGTTTCTGCCACTCGCTGTGGCCTTTTTTGGCGGCAGCCGCGTCGAGCTTCTCCGATTCGTCGATAAGCGGGTAAACGAGATAGGCTTGACGACCTTCTTCAAGCTGGGCGTGCAGGAACTCGGCGGCTTCCTGGTGCTTGGAAGCGACCCGAACTTTGGTGATGATTTTGCCACGCTCTTTGGGCCGCTCGTCGATCGTCGAGACATCAAGATCACCATAGACGGTAAGCGTCAATGTCCGGGGGATGGGCGTCGCGGTCATGACGAGGACGTCTGGGGTTCGCCCTTTTTGAATCAAGCGCGCCCGCTGGGCGACACCGAACTTGTGCTGCTCGTCGATAACGACAAGGCCGAGGTCAGGCATCAAATCACGCTGATGCAGCAGGGCGTGGGTTCCGATGAGGAGCTGGGGTCGTGTCTTGCCAAACAAGGGCCCGGATTGGACTTCTTTGCGATTGCCAGTCAGCAGCGCAATTTCGATTCCGAGAGGCGCGAGCCACTTGCGGGCATTCTCATAATGCTGCTCAGCCAAAATCTGAGTGGGCGCCATGAACGCAGCCTGGGCACCGCTTTCGATGGCTTGCAAAACAGCGAAAAAGGCGACGATGGTTTTGCCGCTGCCGACATCGCCATGAAGCAGACGGTTCATCGGAGCGGTGGTGCTCATATCGTGACGGATCTCGTCAAGGCATCGCTGCTGGGCGGGTGTGAGCTCAAATGGCAATGCGGCCTGCAACTGCAGAGCGAGTTCACCCTGGCAATCATGGACTTGGCCTCCGGCATTCAGCGCGCTTCGGCGTCGATTCACAACGCGCAGTTGATAGGTGTAAAACTCTTCAAGGGCAAGGTAGCGCCGGGCTTGATCCAACTCGGCTTGTTCCTCGGGAAAATGCAGGGCACGTAAAGCCCGGCTGGCCGACCATCCGGCAAACTCACCTTGAGAAGAAGGTGTCGGAAGCAGATCCTCAGCAAGCAGACCAGAGAAGTGCTGCAATGCACACCAGACCGCGGTGCGCACCGCTTTCTGCGTCACACCTCCTCGCAGTCGATAGACCGGGGTGATTCGGCCGGTATGAATGCTGGCGGCTTCTTCGTCGCCCTCCTTGAGAATTTCATATTCGGGATGATCGATGGAGAGTCGGCCCTTGAAATCTTTGATGCGCCCATAGACAAAAAGCTCCATGCCCTCAACAATGGTGCGATTCATGAACGGCATGTTCCACCAGCGCAGGGTCAAGAGATCACCCAGGATGGACCCTCCAATCGGCTGAACCTGCGCCTCAAACGCCCCCCTGCCACGCCCGCCGAAGTATCGGGTCGAGGCTTTGGTGACCACCACATGATGGCATACCGGAACTGGTCCCGGTACAAAACCAAAGCTATCCCGCCGCCGCCGATCCTCATGTCGAAAGGGATACCATGACAAAATCTCTTGAACCAGAGTAAGGCCCTCTTTCTCCAACTGCTTGACGAAGCGGCTTTCAAGGCCAGGTAGTTGGTTGAGAAGGGTATCGGCCGGGGTGGGCATCACGGGATGTAGTGCACAACAGGGCGATTTGAAATTTGAGATTTGAGATTTCAAGCTGGCGACCCAAAGGTAGCCCAATGCACGATCCCGCCGCGCTGACGGCCTTAGAGAAGAAACATCTTTGGCATCCCTTCACGGCGATGGCGGACTGGTGTGCACCCGGACACGAGCCCGTGATGCTGGTGGAAGGCAACGGTTGTGTGCTGCGCGACTCAGTCGGACGGGAGTATCTGGATGGCAACAGCTCCATCTGGACCAACATTCACGGCCACGGCCATCCGGTAGTCACCGGGGCGATCGATGAGCAACTACGCAAGGTAGCACACACGTCGTTTTTGGGATTGAGCCATCCCTTGGCGGCGGAGCTTGCAGCAGAGCTGGTGGGGCTTTTTGAGGCTGGAGAATCGAAGCTGCAGCGGGTGTTTTTTTCCGACAATGGCTCCACTGCCGTGGAGTGTGCGGTGCGCATGGCCCTGCAATACTGGGCTCAAAATGGGCGACCTGAGCGGGTGGAACTCGCAGCGTTTGAGGGGGCGTATCATGGCGATACCTTGGGCGCAGTCAGCTTGGGCGGGATCGCAGCGTTTCGTGGGGTAAGCGAACGGGTAGGCTATCCGGTGCGCCGATTGGCTCGGATCGAGGATTTGGAAGGTCTGGATGCAAACACGTTGGCGGCGGTCGTGATCGAACCCTTGATTCAAGGTGCCGCCGGGATGCGACTCTGGCCTCAGGGGTTGCTTCGAGCATTGTCGGACTGGTGCCAACAACACGATGTATTCTTGATTCTTGATGAGGTGATGACGGGTTTTGGCCGAACAGGCACCATGTTTGCCTGTCAACAAGAAGGCGTGGTGCCCGACTTCATCGCGTTGGCAAAGGGGCTGACTGGTGGCTACATGCCATTGGCTGCCACTCTGACATCAGAGCGGGTTTTCGAGGGATTCCTCGGTCGACCCGAAGACGGTCGCACCTTCTACTATGGCCATAGCTACACGGCAAATGCCCTGGGCTGTGCTGCGGCATTGGGCAGTTTGCGCGTGTTCCGGGAAGAGCAGGTTTTGCTGCGCCTGCCTGCCAAAATAGATCGATTGGCCAGCGAGTTGAGACGCTTCGAAGCGTTGCCTTGGGTGGCGGAAACCCGTCAGTGCGGTCTGATTGCTGGAATCGATTTGGTGGCTCAGAAAAATCCCAAGAAAGCGTTCGAGCCCCGGCAACTGATGGGCGCCGCTGTTTGTGCGGCTGCACGTGACCTTGGTCTCTTGACCCGACCTGTGTTGGACACCCTTGTCCTGATGCCTCCTTTGGTAGCCACTGAGAATGAAATTACGCAAATGGCCGACGCATTGTTCAATGCTGTCAATAAGGTATGCGGGGTCAGTCCACCAGCTTGCTTTTGATGCTGGACGAAGGAGGGGGGCGCAAAGTGACTCCTGGAGGGGCAGGCTCAGATGTTGCTTTCGGA
>JAIYDW010000022.1 GCA_027487315.1 Verrucomicrobiaceae bacterium
AATCAGCGGACTCTCCGCGCTCTTCCCCGGCACAATCGCCGGCCCATAAGAACCCCCGCCTTCAAGCGCCGCCTCGAGCGAATCCAATCTCAATCCACCCTTCTGCTTGTCAGGTCCATGACAAGACACGCAGTGCTCAGCCAACACCGGATGAATATCCCCAAAATACTTCACCGGCCTCTGCACCGGCTCCGGCAACTCGGACGCATCCAGCGCCGCACGCTTCTTCGGAGCTGCCGCAGACAAAACGCCTGTGCCAACCATCAATGCTGTGATCCAGAAATAAAAAGAGGAAGTCATGTCAAAAGAAACCGGTCCAGTTACTCGTCAACCAGACCTCATGCGGTCATTCCAAAAGGCTGTACCGCCACCGCTTCTAACGCCAATTCACCCGCCCCCTTTCACCAAATCCAGGCTCAATCTCGCATCACTTCACCTCTGCTTTCGGATTCTCCTTTTCCCGAAACGCCTCAAACAACGCCCCCGCCTGTTTCGCCGCATCCACATAGTAGATCATCGCCTGCACATGCTTCATGATCAGCGCTCCCTCGATCACATTCTCCGTTGTCCACACCCCCTCCTTGTTCTGCCCCTCCAGCGCCGTCACCACCTTCTTCGCCGCTCCCTTTGCCTTCGACAGCCACTCCTTCTCGGTCTTCGGCCCCGCCATCTCTTTCACCTTCTCCTCATGAGACATCCCCAGCTTCTCTTTGAACTCATCAATGTCCTCCTGCAACTCATCCAGCTTGAACCCGTAGTGCGTCGGCAGGTTCGAGTCGTCATAGGTCAGTTCATAGGTGTCTTTCACAAAATAGAGCGGCTTGTTCGTATGCAACTCCTGGAACCGCGCATACTGCCCGTCCGGCAACTTCGACCTCTCCAACCACGCCAACGCACTCGCATACGGCGCCCGATACTTCTCCTCCCCGGTCACCAACCAAATGTCCTGCAACGTGTTCAACGCGCTCAAAGTCTCCGCCGAACTCACACACGGCGGCTCAAACTTCCGCGCCCATGCCGGCTCCATCGCCAGATTGTACTGCTGCGCCCACCCCGGCTGCGGCTCCGGGCACTGGGCCAGCAAAAGAAAATCCCCCAGTTTCTTCAACGCTTCCATGTAGCGCGCCTCACCCGTCAACTCATGCGCCCGCGCCAGCACCCGACCCACCGTTTGCAGATTGCCATCATTCAACGTGTAGTAACCCGTGTAATCAACGTTCGGCCAGACCCGCGGCCATTCCGTCGGCATCACCGGCTTCTTCACCACCGCCGTCGCATCCGCCGGTCCACTAAACCCCTGCGGCCACCCCCCATTCGGCGCCTGCGCCGCTATCAAAGCATCCAGTCCAAACTTCACCGCACCTTGCAGCTCAGCATCCCCCTTCGACTCCGGCAAATGCGCCAGCTCCAACAAAAACAACAGCGCCAGCTGCGTCTTGTCATCATCCAGCGTCGTGTGCGCCCGCCGCTCCCCACGCTCCACATCACCCGCCTCCGAATCCCGCCGATAATGCTGCTTCCGTGCCACCGGCAGCGCATAGTCATGAATCGTCCCCCACCCTCCCGACGCCAACTGCGTCCACAGCAACGCCGAGGCCGCCTCCCGCGCCGCCTGCAAATACAGCTTGTCTCCCGTCGCCCGCCACGCCTTCACAAACAGCATCCCCATCACCGGCGTTCCCGGTGCCTCAATGCTGATCAAAGACGTTCCCTTCGTGTCCGAGGTCCGCGACTCCTTCAAATCCCGCGTCCACTTCGTCGCATACCCACCCGCAAAACTCAAACTCGTCCGCGCAAACGAAACCGCCTTCTTGATCGCCGCCTCCACCTGCTCAATCCCCGGATAAGGCTCCACCTTCGGCTTCTCAACCGCAACCGGTGCCTTCAATTCCCCCTGCACCACCTTATCACCCCCTTCTTGAGCCAAGATCGACACCCCAACAAACGTAACCATCAAAATCAATCGCATCCCCCTAATACGAAGCCTTCCCCGAAAAATAACAGCCCTTTTCCTGGTACCCACCAGCTCTCACCGTCCTTTACGCCAACCCTTTCTCACCTACCATAGCCCCATGCTCCGAATCAGCTTCCTCACTCTCCTCCCTTGGATCCTCTCCCTCACCCTCAGTGCCCAGGAACCCAAGGACTCCCCCCACGGCCCCGAGAAGAAACCCGCCGAAGAAGCCAAAGACAAACCCGCCGACGACAAACCCAAGCCCGCTGTCCCCATCTCCACCGAACACAGCATCACCATCAACGGCCAGAAAATCGACTACACCGCCACCGCAGGCCCCATTGCTCTCAAAGACGCCGAAGGCAAAACCACCGCCGAAATCTTCTACATCGCCTACACCAAAAAAGAAACCGATCCCACCAAAGCCACCCAGCGCCCCCTCACCTTCTCCTTCAACGGCGGCCCCGGCTCCTCCTCCGTCTGGCTCCACCTCGGCCTCCTCGGCCCCAAACGCGTCAAACTCCAGGACAACGGTTTCGCTCTCCCGCCCCCTTACCAACTCGTCGACAACGAGTCCTGCTTCCTCGACGAAACCGATCTCGTCTTCATTGACCCTGTCGGCACCGGCTACAGCCGCGCCACCAAACCCGAGGACAACAAAAACTTCCACGGCCTCAAGGAAGACGCCCGCTCCATCGCCGAATTCATCCGCCTCTACATCACCAAAAACGCCCGCTGGCCCTCCCCCAAATTCCTCATCGGCGAAAGCTACGGCACCACCCGCGCCGCCGCCCTCAGCGGCGAACTCCTCGACACCCACCGCATCAATCTCAACGGCATCATGCTCGTCTCCACCGTCCTCAATTTCCAAACCATCTGGGGCGGCGAAGGCAACGACCTCCCCCACGTCCTCTACCTCCCCAGCTACGCCGCCACCGCCTGGTATCACAAAAAACTCGCCCCTGACCTCCAAAAGAAACCTGTCGAAGACCTCCTCAAAGAAGCCGAAACCTTCGCCGCAGGCGACTACAACCAGGCCCTCCTCCTCGGCAGCGCGCTCTCTCCCGCCCAGCGCTCCAAAGTCATCAAACAAATGGCCCGCCTCACCGGCCTCAGCGAGTCCTTTATCGACGCCTCAAACCTCCGCGTCTCCCTCTCCCGCTTCAACGCCGAACTCCTCCGTTCCGAACGCCGAGTCATCGGCCGCTTCGACTCCCGCTACACCAGCCTCACCCAGGATCCCCTCAGCCCCATGGCCGAACGCGACCCCAGCGCCGACGCCGTCTTCAGCGCCTTCACTTCCACCTTCAACCACTACATCCGCCACGACCTCAAGTTCGAAGACGACCGCCCCTACAACATCCTCGGCGGAGTCGGCAAATGGAACTGGGACGCCGAAAATGAGTTCGTCAATGTCACCGACACCCTCGCCGAAACCATGAGCTCCAACCCCTTCCTCAAAGTCCACGTCTCCAACGGCATCTACGACCTCGCCACCCCCTACTTCGCCGCCCGCCACACCTTCAACCACATGCGCCTCCACCCCGACCTGCAAAAAAACATCACCCAGGACGACTACACCGCCGGTCACATGATGTATTTGAACCTCCCCGACCTCTGGAAACAAAAAGCTGATCTCGCCAAATTCATCCGCGCTGCCGCAGCCCAGTAAACTCAGCTCCAAAACAGGCGCGCCAAAACCCAGCACAGCATCAACCCAAGAACAGCCATCCACAGCGCCTGACTGCGCACACTCTCAACTTGTAGCACCGCCTCATTCGGTCGCTCCGGATGATAAAAAACCGGCACCTCCGCTCCAGGCCGATACGTCTTCATCATCCTCAATCCACAAGTCAACGCCCCCACCGATTCCTCCGCACGGATTCGACGCCCCTCCAGCACCCGGTCCCCCACCTCATACGCATACCGAATCACCGGCTCATAAACAATGCTGCCATCCGTCTGCCTTCTTTGCGACTTTCTAAGATCCGCTTTCAAAATCCGTCCCCTCGTGCGCGACCACCATCGCACAGGCAACTTCCGCCAAACCACTCGTCCATAGTGCACCAGCCCCGCCACACTCAAACACACCGCCAACCACTCCAGGCGGGGCAAATGGACTCCTTCTAACATCGCCAACAAGGGATCAAACAGCAGAATCGTCTTCATAAGATCAGCAGGGATGACTCGGACGCCCCCATATTGCCCCCCAAACCCCCAAACCGGAATTTATTTAATGTTACAATAATGTTAGGTTAACTAAATCTTCTTCCCCACATAGATCACCCACTCCCACACCCCTCCATACGCCCGGTGCTTCTCCTTCACCAACGTCTCAAATCGCTCCTCCATCCCAGGCACCAAATGCCCCTCCATCCGCACATGATTCACCCCCATCCAGCGCCGAAACCAGCCCCATCTCGAATCATGGAAATCCACCAAAGCAAACACCCCCCCCGGCTCCAAATCCCTCATCGCACACTCCATCGACTCTTCCCACCCCGGATTGAACATCGACAACGCATACGAGCACAACACCAAATCAAACCCTCCCTCACACACCGGCGCATCATAGCGCCGCCTCACCAGTTTCACTCGATCGCCCTCTGCCGCCATCTTCTTTTCGGTCAAAGCCAGCATGTCGGATGACACATCCAGTCCCGTCAACTGCGCCTTCGGAAATCGCCGTGCCAGTTCCTCCAAATTGCGCCCCGTCCCACACCCAACCTCCAAAATTCGCTTCGGTTCCACCAGACTCGCCACCCGATCCAATACCGCCGACCTCCCAAACAAAAAACTCCACCGCGTCGCATCATAAATCACCGACTGCCAACGATAATACCCCTCGACCGCCAACGGCGCCTCTTCCATCGCAGCTTCTTTCATCATCCCTTCACCACCCCGAAGTGAAAGCTCCCATACGTCCCCACCCGATCCACCCGATGCAACCCTTCCGTCACCCCCGGATGAAAAGTCACCCTCGCCTGCACCTCCTCCGGCACAAAACTCAAATCCAATCCCGCTGATCGCATCAGAATCTTCGTACCTGGCCGGCTGTTCGCCAAAATCAAATCCCACTCCTCCTTCAGCGCCACCGGATCATGCCACGCCAGCCAATCCTGATGATCCAACAACACATAATGACTGTACTTGCCTGGATGCTTCCTCAAAAAGTCAGAAACCGTGCACGTATGGGCCGTCACCCGTGACTCCATCGCCCGCAACATCGGCTGATGCTCTTTCCTCAGATAGTTGGGACAACACGTCAGCGTGTAGAAACCTGTGATGTACACCCGCCAAAAATAATTGTCCTCCGCCGGCAACTCCGTCAGCACATGCTTCAGCTTGTCCTTCACATACGCCGTCAACCCGCCCGGATACGACTCCTGAATCAACCGAATCTGCGGCCGCGGCACACCCAACAGCGCCATCAGCGCTGGTTGCCTCACCAACCAACTCGCCACCCGCCCCCAAATCTCCGGCTCCAGCAGTGCATATGCCTGCCTCTGCTCCTCCAGCGACCTCGCATCCAGCAAACACAACGCAAAATTCTTGATGTTCGGCCGTGCTTGAAACAACGCCTTGCCCATCACCCACGCCGCCACGCCCGACGTCCCATGATAATAAAACGACCCCTTCACACTGCGCGGATCAAAGAACCCGATCCGCTTGTCCCAAAACGTCCGTGCATACTCCGGTAAATCCTCCCTCAACTCAGCATACAACCCCTTGTAGTTGGCGTGCGACCCAATCCCAAACATCTCAAACAAATCCTCAAACTCACCCCGCCGGATCAACACCCGCTTCAACTCCAACAACGCATTCTGCCGCGGATTCATGTCGATCGTATGAATCGCCTTCGGACCATCCAAAAGATAGTCCAGCACGTTGCACCCCGCGCTCGTGATCATCACGATCTCACTCTCCGAATCAATCTCCATCACCTGCCTGTCCAACCTCGGATCCTCCCAAGCCGCATTGTAAATCAGGTTCGATCCATGCACCCGCTTGAACACCGCGTCATGCGCAGCTCGGGCAATCTTCGAGGCAGTTCGGGCAGGCGCGGGCAAAGTGGCGACAGGCATGGAGCAAGCCCTTCCCTCAACTCAACCCGTTTGAACAGCAAAACCCCGTGACAAGAGCGTCACATGTCAAACTCGTCACAAACCCTCTCGCTGTCCTTCCCGCACCACCAACACCTCATCCACCTGAATTTCGCGAACTTCCAAGGCCCCACTCTCCCTCGGCACCGACTCAAAAACCACCGGCTCGACCGTCTTTCGAGTCCCCTTCAGACCCCTCACCCCACCCACCAATCGCGCCACCACCGAAACCATCACCCCGACCCCCAACGCCACCAAACTCAAGACCGCCACCACCCCGCCAACCACCAACGCCACAACTCCAGCCAAAACAGCCTTCCAGCCGGAAATTCGAAAGCCTTGAACTTGCACACGCATCACAACCCATGCCTATCACACTCTCCCCCTTTCACAACCCCGGTTACAAACCCCGCCAGATTGCGTAATCCACTCCCACAGCTGAAACTTCGCCCACGACTCCCTCAAGAAACATCTGCCTCCTCGGAGCCTTCCACTTCATCCTCAAACCCTGGTAACCTCAACGCTCTGGCACCGACTCCCTCACCTGCCTCACCCAGCTGTGGAAAACATCCCGAGCAATGTCCGAAGTCTCACTCGCCCCACCTCCCACCCGCACCACCTGCTTCCCCGGCAACCACTCAGGCCGCAAATGCTCCTCCATCATGTGATTCGCATCATCCGGACACACATAAGCATCCAGTTCCGTCACTACCTCCCCCGCTTTTTCCTCATAATGCGCCGCCAGCGTCGCGTGCAACTCCCCCAGCATCTCCGACTCCGCCTCAACCGCCAACGATAGCGGCACCTTCCCGACCAGTTCCCCCAAAGATATCGAATGATTCATAGTCTCACCACTACACCATCGCAATCATTCAAGCCACGCTAACCTCACTCAAACCCGTGTGAGCGCAGAAAGCTCAAACTCGCCGGGATCTGATCCACCGATGTCGGCGACTCATCCTCAATGAAGTAATGCTTCACTCCATGCTGACGCGCCGCGGCAAAAATCGCCTTCCAATCCATCTGCCCGGTCCCCAGCACCACATCGTTCGCCACATCCGTCTTCCCGCTCAGCGAACCCGTGGCCACCCCCTTCTTCAAATCCTTCATATGCATGAGCTTCCATCGCCCACTGTACTTCTCCAGGAGCTTCGCCGGATCCTGTCCAGGAAACACGATCCAAAGCACATCCATCTGCATCGAAACAAACTCCGGATTCGTCTCCTGCATGAAGAGATCAAACAACGTTCCATCGCCATGCGGCTCAAACTCAAACCCATGCGCGTGATAAAACATCGTGATGCCCTCCTTCGCTAAAGCCTCGCCCGCCTTGTTGAATACCGCCGCCGACTCACGGCACTCCGCCTCATCAAAGGCATCCTTATGATCGATCCACGCGCAACCCGCATACTTCAAACCAAGCGCCTTGGCCTCCTTCACAACGTTCTCAAGATCATTCTGATACCTTCCATACGGAAAGTGTCCACTGACCGCCCTCAGACCACGCTTCTCCAGTTCCACCCGGAACTGCTCCGCACTCAAATCATAAGTCCCCGCCAGTTCCACCTCCTTGATCCCAAACTCTTTCACTCGGTCCAGCGTCCAAGCCACCCCTCTAAGCTTGAACTGACTGCGCAAACTGTAGAGCTGCAACCCCGCCGCATTGGGCGTTTCGACAGCTTCTATCTGGCAGGCAAAACATAGAGCAAGGAACAGGATAACGAATTTCATGGAAGTTCAAAGACGGCGCCCACCAAAGTTTCTTTCTCCACATCTCAACGATCAAGCCCCGCAGCCCTCTCAATCACGGCTCGCATCCACTCCTTTCACCGCAGCCCGGTGCATCTCCTCAATCATGCTGTTCACCGGCACCCCTCCAATTCGATATCCCGCATCCTCCGTCAGCAAGTCACACGACCTCACCTCCCCGCTGTGCTGCCTCACACCCACCACCTTCCTCCCAGCCACCTCAGCCCCGACCTTCAACTGCCTCGCCCTCACACCGCCAATCCGGTGCATCCCGCACACCTCCACCTCAGCTCCGTCTGAAAACGTCACCACATAAAAACTCGTCGCAGCACTCTCCATATAAGTGTGCTTCTGCAGCACCCTCACCGGCTGCCCTCCATAACCCGTCACCACATCCCCCGCCGTCACCGACCCCACCCGCTTCGGTCCCATCGGTGTGTCCACACACACATGCTCCGGCAAACACGAAAACGCAAATTTGACCCCAGCCAACGGTAACGCCGCATTCAGCAATGGAGCGATCAAATTGCACCCTGTCATACCCGCAGACAAAACCAGCGCGGCAGGCAGTAAAATCAAAAGACGGTGGTTCATTCGCAATCCCTACTCTCCACCACAAAGCAAATTTTGTCACCAACGAACCCATTCCCCCCGCAAGACACCCCAATCCCCAATCCCGCGAACACAAGCCATTTCCCACTTCCATCCTTGCACCCCGCTCGCCAATCCTGCTAATACTGCCATCTCACCACCATGAACCGCCGCCACTTCCTCTCCTCCACCTTCGGCTCCCTCGCCGCCACCTCGCTCCCCCTCACCGCCATCGAGCCCATCAACCGCGCGGGCAAAAGCCGCATGCAACTCGGCCTCGCCGCCTACAGCTTCCGCGACGCCTTCCAGTGGAGTCGTGGCAAAGAACAAAAACCCAAGGGCGACCGCAAACCCTGGTCCATCCTCGACTTCATCGACTGGTGCGCCGACCACAACGTCCCCGGTGCCGAAGTCACCAGCTACTTCTTCCCACCCGACGTCGACACCGCTTTCCTCCTCGAAGTCAAACGCCACGCCTACCTCCGCGGTGTCCAACTCGCCGGCACCGCTGTCGGCAACAACTTCGCTCTCGCCAAGGGCGAAAAACTCGACGCCGAAATCGCCTCGGTCAAAAAATGGATCGATCACGCTGCCGTCATGAATGCCCCGCACATCCGCGTCTTCGCCGGTCCCACCCCCAAGGACATCAGCATCGAAGAAGCCGTCGCCAACTGCACCGCCGCCTACCAGGAGTGCCTCGACTACGCAGCCAAGAAAGGCATCTTCCTCGGCCTCGAAAACCACGGCGGCATCGTCGCCGAACCCGAGAACCTCGTCAAAATGGTCCAATCCGCCAACAGCCCCTGGGCCGGCATCAACTTTGACAGCGGCAACTTCCACACCGCCGACCCCTACGCCGACCTCGAAAAAATCGCCCCCTACGCCATCAACGTCCAGCTCAAGATGGAAATGAAACCCGACAAAGGCGAACCCTCCGAAGCCGACATCCCCCGCCTCCTCGACATCCTCCACAAAGCCAACTACCAAGGCTGGTTCACCCTCGAATACGAAGTCAAAGCCGACCCCTTCACCGAAGTCCCAAAAATCCTCAACCACCTCCGCCCCCTGCTCAGCTAAGCCAAGATCACTCCGCCTCTAGCACCCCAATATGCCAGCGGTAAAAGCGGTCCAGAGACGGCTGAGGATCGCCAACCGCCGGGGTTTGATACTCCGGCAGATTGGGATGGTTCAGGTCCAACTGGCGGGATAGCACAGCGCTGCCACGGCGACTGCCGACGACCTTGTCCCGACTCGCGACAAAGCGGTCCGCCGGGGTGCTGCGCGCCTTGACCAAGCTTTGCGCGATCACATGCACCCGATACGTATTCGAGCGTGTCGTCAGGCGCGAGTACAGGTGCGCATACGGCCGCTCCTTGCTGTTGTCTCCCGTCAGGCGGTGCCTGCTCCAAAACGACTCCATAAGCTCCCGGCTCGCCACATCCCCAGACCCCACCAGCCCCTCCGGCACCAAATACTGCTCGCACACCTGGCTGGCAGTGAGGAAGACATTGCCCTGATCAAACACCTCCTGCTGCCAAAGGGCCAGCGTTTGTTCGGCATCGATGTAGCGGCGGAACTTGTCGTCTGGAGCTTCCCCACTCTTGTAGGTAGCGGCCGCGCCGTCCGGAATGGCCGTCAGCGTCTCAGCCTTCATCGCCGCATGCAGGGCCGTTCCACGGCGGATGTGACGGAAGGGCAATATCTCATGGTTCAAATTGATCTTGCCCTCGGTCGCCAGATTCGTACTCAAGGGCTCAGGCTCCAACACCGGCATCCAGAACAAATCCAGCATCAGATGATCCGGTAAAACCTGCGCCCCATAATGCTGTGGGTGCGGACGGAACAGCAGCGTCTGCCAGGGCACATGCATCCGGCTCCCCGTCGGCAGACTGCCAAACATCACAGGCGACGGCAACAACCGCTGCGGCGCAAAAGCCGTCAGCGTCACCGGCGGCACAGTGGAGCCGGTTTGCGAGACATTGTCGAAATAAGCCGTCTTGCCCTCCCTCAAGGCGGCCCAGTGACCATCATCCGGGCGATTGCTAAAAGGTCCATCAGGCGCGCTGCCCATGCCGTTGTCAAAATCGCCCGTAAACTCGGGCACGGAGGGTCCACGGCGACCATGGTCCAAGCGCAACGCATCCAGCGCCCCGGACAAACTGTACTGCTTCCAATCGCCCGACTGCCAAACAGAGATGCGCGCGGACTCATCCGCCAAAGTCGCCGGCATATCCGGGCGGAACGGCGCCGCGTAGGCGACGTCATGCACATAACCCTGCGTCTGGCTCACATCCACCGGCAGCACGCTGTCACGCAGGTAATGCGCCTGCCGCTCCAAACCCCACTTGGGATGCGGTGAAAAAACCGGAGCACCCGCCTGCCCGTCCTTTCGGCTCTCCACCCAGCGCTGCATCGCCGTCAAACGGTAGTCGCCATGCATCGGAGCCAGCGACTGCACCACATCCGTGGCAGCAAACAGTCGCCCGCCGGATCGAGCGGACTCCGGCCAGCGTCTCTCAAGAGTCGGCTCCACCCCGTTCTCCACCACCGGCAGCGTGATGCCCACCGCAGTCGTGATGTCTGGCAGTGCCAGCGGCACCACTTGCACTTGATCAGCACTGCTGGTGCTCTGGGGACTGTCGTAAAGCGCCACCTTCAACTGGGATGCGCCAGCGCTGCCACCTTCAAATTTCAAAGGTGGCACCTCACCGCGTTCATCCGCCTTCACGACGATGGGATTAAACAAAAAGGACCCGTGCTTCAAGGCCCGAGTGCCCATCTGCCCGCCCGCTCCATTCCATCCTGAAGGCGCTCGCACATCATGGGAATGACCTTCCCCAGAGTGAATCATCGGTGGGTCCTTGGGTCGATTGGGCACCATCCTCGGCGCCAAAACTTGGTCATTGAGCCGCATCTCCGGCCAGGCCCCCACGGTCAACTCTCCCGCCTGCCCGCCAAACAAAGCCGCCGTCGCATACGGCCGATAGTCCGCCCAGCCTTGACTCGGCAAAAAGGTCTCCACCAGCAGTGCCACCTCCAGTTCGCGATCCCCCGGATTGACCAATTGCTCTCTAACAGCGGTGGAACTCGGCTGCCCCCTCAACTCCCCATTCTCATCCCGCATGGCACGGCACGTCACCACCAGCGCCACCTCACTGATCGTCAGCATCCGACCCATCCCCTGCGCATGATTGCTTCTGGCCGCTTGGTTGCCCGGCACCCGCTGCTGAAGTGGCGACACCTGACCAAAACCATTGTGCTCCACCCCGGGGCAGAGCACCGAGAACTGCATCTTCGCTGACAACTGTGGTTCCGCACAGTTGGCCGAACGCAGGTAATCCATCATCGATAGCAAAATCGCATCCCGATCCTCCTCATACTTCATCGCAAACGTCGCCTCCCCCCCATTCGTTGGTCGATCAAATCCCGGGAAAGGCCGATCCGTCAGCCGCTGCAAGTACTCATACAATCTCCGGTTCGCCCCAGCAGCATGCACCTGAAAATCATTGGTCCCATTGCCCGGCTCCGAGCGCTGAATGAAGTAAGGCTGCCCCTTCACCATCGCCGCCATCGCCGCCTTGTGATTGAACACCGTATCGCGTCCGGTCTCCCGATCACCCAAGCTCGTGCCGTTGAGCAGCGTCTGCGCATGCACCGGCCACAACGCCACACGCGGCGTGCCAAAAAGCGTCGTCTCTGGACCACTGCTCTGGGCCGTCAGGAAAAAGCGCCGCTGCGCCAAACGCTCGCGAACTTCAGGATGCCGTTGGAAAAAGCGACTGCGTCTCCGCTCACCCGCAGGCGGAGCGCTGCTGTCATCCCAAAAATTCGGAAACCGCGCCGCATTCACGTGGTCAAAGTTCAACTCTCCCACGGACGCATAGCGCGGCTGCCTGACCGACTCCTGCGGTTCCAAAGGCCAAAGCGTTTCCCAATCCGCCTCCAGCGTGCCGCCCAAAGAAGTACCCGCCTCCATCTCCGCCACCGTCAATCGTCCCAGCCGCCAAAGATCACGCGCATCCTCCGCTTCCATCGGCCGCATCATGGGATTTTCCAACGCGAAACCCATGGGCGTGAGACGCCGCTGCGGCAGCAGCACACTGCTCAGACAAACCCCCGCCGGATGCCCGGCATGACGCATGTACTCCAAGCGCGACGGTACCGTCGCAGCCAGCGCCCGCTCTTGCTTCGTATCCGCGCGCGGCGTATCCCAAAACGCCCCCTCCGCCGCCGTGTTGATGTTCACCTTGCTCGTCTCATCATCCACCCAAAACGCGAACCGCCCCACCATCGGATTGTCCTGGGTCGCCTGTGCCCCATTGGCTCCTTGGAAGCGACCACCCGCATCCAGAGTGCCCAGCGTTCCATCCTGCAACTGATACAACCAACGCACCGGCATGGGCAGTCGCTGCGCCTCATCGCCCGCCGTACTTGGTCCCACCGCCCCTTTGACCGCTTCGTATTGAAAACCCTCCACCGCCAACAGCGGGTCTTGCGACCAAGCCCTAGGATCGATCACCGGAAAGCGCTTCTCTCCTGTGGCTAATAGGTACGGCTCGTTGAGATCGACAAACTGATCCAGCCGCTCAGCCCAATCCTCCGGCACATCCGCCTCCACCCCCTCCAGACTCGCCGCCTGCATCATCTCCGCCGTGTAGAGCTTGAACAACCGATTCAAACTACCGTCCCTATTGTGAGCCCGAATGGCTCCCGGTTGGCTCGTCCACAGCATCGGTGTCCCATCCACAAACTCACCGCTCGTCGCGTCCCGCAACTGAGCCAAAGCCACGTTGAGTGCGTTTTGCGCCGTCATCTCCGCGCGCATCCTTCCCATATCGATCGCCGCTTCCTTGGTGCCATCCCGCGCCAGGGACAGCGTAGCCACCACCAGCATCGTCATCAAAGCGATCATGCTGATGACCAGCACCAGCGCAAATGCACTGCGGCGGCGTTTTTCAGGAGGCAAAGCAGAAGTCTTCATGCGCATGAGAGGGAAGTCAAAGGCCGGGCTGTAGGACATAGACCGCACCGGATAGGATCGGCGTGGTGTTAGGTTTTTGATTGCTACCGGGAACAGGCATCTGCGGCAGCAGGAAGTAGCCGACCGCGCGCGTCTCCGCGTCCGCCGTGCGCACCACTTGGCCGAAGAACGGCACATTCGGCCTCACCATCGGCGGTGCCGTCTCCGTCAGTGTGAACGCACCACTCATCGCCCCCGTGCTTCCGCTGATCCGCACACTCACCCGCGCCGCATTGCCCACCGCTGGTATCACAGCGGCAAAACGCTCCGTCCACTCGACCCCCACCACATCCGCCACCGTCGCCGATAGCCCGATGCCGCCCTCCCTAAACTCAAGGTCAAACAGCCCGAAAGAAGGCAAGCCCACCAGCACCTGCGCTTTCGATGAAGGTGCCAAATACCGACCTGTCACATCCAACGCCAATGGACCCAACGCCCCCGCATAAACCCGGCCCCTGGTCTCCGGCTTCTGCCACGTTAGCTCGCCCCTCACTTCATTCTCCGAAAACACGCCATTCGTGGCCTCCGTCAATTGCCACTGACCTAACACACTGCCTCGGTTCCCGTGTTGCAGCGCATAAATCGCAATCTGACCGTTCGGCCCCATCGGCCCGCTCGACACGATGTTCTGCCCGTCCGCCGTCTTGCCCACCACCCGCAGCAGGCCGTTTGCAGGCACCGTGAAAGTCGCAAAACCCACGCCCTTTGGCAGCGTGTTGTCACTCGCATGACTGGCGTTCAGATCGATCGCCACACTGTAGTATCCTTCTCTTCCACTGGCCGGGTTGAAGTTCGGATCCCACACCGCACGCCAGCCACTGATCACCGCCGAACCATGCGTACCCGAAACGGCTCCGGTTTGGGCATCAAGGCTCAGCGAGAGCAGCCCCCCCGCCACTTCCACCTGCACCTGTGGTGCCGTGCTTCGCAGAAATCCGCGTGCGGATCGACTGACGCTGCCGGTCTTGACACTCAGGGTGAAGGCCCCGCTCGCCGTCGTCCTCAAGCTGATCAAACTGCCCAGGTTGCCATTGAGCGCGGCACGCCGGCTCCAACCCGTGAAACTGCCGACCCAAGATCCCGGCAGCGCACGCACCAGCAGCGACGCTGTCTGCGGCGCACTGCTTCCCGTGGCATTGAACGCCTGCGCCGTCACCCGAAACACACCCGCCACTGCCGCACGCCCACTGATCACTCCCGTCCTGGCATTCCAACGCAACCCGCTTGGCAGACCACTGATGACGAAGCGCTCCGGATAGTTGAGCGCCGTGACTTGCAGCGTGACCTCAGCCCCGATGGTCTGCGCCGGGAACACCAGCGCAGGCATCACCGGCACTGGCAGACTCGATGACACCTCCATTTGAAAAAGACGCGTCACCGCATGACCTTCCGCATCCTCGACTCGCAGGACAAAGCTCGCATTCAGAGCCTGCAGGGGTTTACCTCTCAGCACACCCGCCTGCAACGTCACTCCCAAAGGCAGCGCGCCACTCTGCAGCGACCACGTGAAAGGCGCGCGACCTCCGCTCGCCATCAACGCCAGCTGATAATTGCGATTCAACACCGCCAACGGCAGCACCGCAGGCGTCGCGATTTGCAGATCCACCACCAACAGCTCAAACGTACGCGTGGTCGTCAGCAGGTTGGCATCCACCACCTGCACAGTGAATACCGCCGCGCCGGGTGTGGTTGGCACACCGCTCAAAACACCCCCCCCACTCAGACTCAACCCATTCGGCAAAGCCCCGCCACTCACACTCCAGGCAAACGGACCAGTGCCTCCTGTGACGGTGAGCGACTGCTCATAGGGTGTCTGCACTGAAACACTGCCCAGGTCAGCCGCCGCGGCGATCCCATACGGAGCGATCTCCAAAGTGAACGCACGCGTGGCCACACCGCCCAGGGGGTCCTCGAGGCGCAGTGTGAAGGCAAAACTTCCACCCGCCTGAGGCAGACCCGACAAGCGCCCGTCCGTTTCCAAATTCAGACCCCCAGGCAGCGACCCGCTGAACAGCGACCACGCATAAGGCGCTGCTCCACCCGCCGCCGCCAGCATCACCTCATACCCACGGCCTTGCTGACCCGCCGCCAGCACCGACTCAGTCACCACCGACAAAGCCGCAGGCTCCTGGGGCACCCCCGCCACACCACCCACACTCCACGCCACCTGCATGGCCACCGTGGAAAAAGCGCTCAACGGTTGCACCGTGCGCTCCGTCACCAACAAGGATCCATCCGCTTGCAACTCCCGCGCTACCGTCACCGTCACAACAGGCTGCCCCGAAGCATTCTCCTGCCAAAGCCCCCCATTCGCAGACACCCGCGCCTTTTGCACCCCATCCCCTGCTCCCACATTCAACCCGTTGCTGCGATATCGGATCGCCGGGTAAGTCACTCCCGACTCCTCCACCAACAGCATCTGCGGACGTGTCCGCGCTGCATCTCGCAGATACGGATCACCTGCAAACAGATACTCCCCGGCATTCGTCAGCCCATCCCCATCGTGATCCACCGCCGGCCCGGAAATGGTCTCATTCAAATAATCATCCGCCGTCCCCAGCAGCGTGTTGGCACGATCAAACATCGCCTCACGCCAGATCAAGTAACTCGTCGGAGCAAACAGCGCCGTCACCGTGATGTCCTGCGCAGGAAACACCAGGGGCAAGGCAGCACCGGTCGTGGTCACTCCATTGTAAAACCACCCTGTGGCCTCCCAACCGCTCGTCGGTTCTCCCGTCAGATTCAGCATCTCACCCGCTAAAAAGAAACGCCCGTCTGCCGTGATAGGAAGGTTGGTATTGACCACACCCGCCCGCCCAAACCGCGTCACAGGCCGCGACCGCGTCGCTAGCAGGTAACCCAGTTCCTGCACAAACGGACTGGCGATGACCGCATCCAACTGTGCCTGCCAAAGCGGCATCGTCGTCAGCCCTCCAAACACGATCTTGAAGCTCCGCACGCCCAGCCCCGTCAAATCCCACTGAAACGCACAAATGATGCGCTCGCTAAACGCCCCCGTCTGCGGATCATCCAGCGCCCGATACAGAGGCGGCACATCCACTGTGGCTCCCGTGCCGTTGACATAGCGCAGCACCACCGTGTTGACATTCAACCGCGCCCCGCCCGTCATGGTTTGAAACATCACGTTCGTAACTTCCCCATTTCGCGCGGTAGGCGCGCTGTAGCTGGCTTCAAAGGTCGTGGGATTGGAGAAGCTGTAAATCGCCCCCGAAGACGTGATGAAAGCGGTCGGCGTGCCCGTCTGCGTCAGCACCGCCCGCGGCGCAAACGCGGTCGTCCGATTCCCGTCCAAATCCTCACCAAAACCATCGACCAAAGCCGGTGGATTCGCGAAGTTGAAGTTCGCGCTGGAACTCGACCCAGGCGGACGCCTGAACAAATCCCAGTAAGCAAAGTCACTGCCGCCATTCGCCCGAAGCGTTGGAATGATAAAACTGCCGCTCTGGGCGTGGCACACCCCCAGAGCGGTCAGAGTCAGTACCGCCACAAGGAACGGCAGAAGAAGAAGCGAAGAACGAGTGATCATCATGAGAAAAGACGGCCCAGGTTCAATCCACCGATTGCACCGCAAACACTGTCCCCGAGAGCATTGGCGTCGCTGTCGGTCGCTGCCCCGCCGTCGGAATTTGCGGCAGCAGGAAGTAGCCGACCGCCTTCACCTCCGCATCCGCCGTGCGCACCACCTGCCCCAAAAACGGCACGTTGCGTCGCACCAACGGCGGGGTCACCTCCGTCAAACTGAAGGCCCCGCTCATGGCACCCGTGTTGCGTTGGATCCGCACACTCACCTGCCCAGCATTCCCCGCCGCCGGCATCACCGCTGTGAACTTGTCTGTCCAGTTGATGCCGGTCACATTTGCCACCGTGGCCGAGGCACCAATGCCGCCCTCACTGAACTCCAGTGCAAACTCGCCCAACTCCGGCAGACCCAGCACCGTCTGCCCCTTGGCCGACTGCGCCAGATAACTGCCACTGACCTGCACGGTCACCGGCCCAAACGCCGCTGCATAGACCCGCCCCTTGGTCTCCGGTTTTTGCCAGCTCAAGCTGCCGGTGACTTCATTCTCAGTGAACGCGCCCTGAGCATCCTCCGCCAAGACCCATTGACCCATCACGCTGCCCTTGTGAGCATGCTGAGTCGCATACACAGCGATCTCACCATTCGGCCCCATTGGCCCACTCGACACCAGCGGCTGCCCATCTGCTGTCCGACCAGCGATCCGCAGCAAACCATTCGCAGGCACCGTGAAGGTCGCAAAGCCGACTCCCTTCGGCAAACTCGCATCCGCCGCATGGCTCGCGTCCAATTCCAGCGCCACGCTGTAATAGCCCTCGCGTCCACTGGCAGGATTCCACACTTGATCCCAAACCCCACGCCAACCGCTCACCACCGCCCCACCGTGCGTGCCAGTCACCGCGCCGGTTTGCGGATGAAGGGTCAAAGCCAGCAGCCCACCTGCCACCTCCACCTGCACTTGCGGCGCCACTCCATTCAGGAAGCCCCGGGCCGAGCGCGTCACCGCCCCCGTCCGCACCGCCACCGTGAAGCCCCCCGCCGGGGTCGTGCGCAAAGTGATGGCACTGCCCAGGCTGCCATTCACCGCAGCGCGCGTGCTCCAGGCAGTAAAGCCACCGTGCAACCCGCTCGGCAGAGCCTGCACCACCACTCTACCGAATACCCAGGCGCTGCTGCCCGCCGCATTGAAAGCACGCACCTGCACGGGATACACCCCCGGCAGCAGCACCCGCCCCGTGATCTGCCCAGTCGCCGTCTGCAACCGCAAACCCGCAGGCAAACCAGTGACCGCATAATCCGCCGGATAATTCAGCGCGGTCAGCGTATGACTCATCTCCACACCCACCAGGGTGACCGGCAGCACCAGCGGTTGCATCACCGGAGCCAACAGCGTCGCAGACACCGGCAGGGTGAACACCCTCTCCACCTCCGCACTCTCGGCATCCGTTACCTTGATCGTCACCGTCGCCTCCCCCGCCGCCGTCGGCGAGCCACTGATGACCCCCGTCGTTGAGAGATTTAAACCTGCGGGCAGAGCACCAGCACTGACTGACCACGCATACGGAGCCAAGCCCAAGGACGCCGCCAGGGACACTTCATAACCCAGCCCCACCACGGCAGTTGGCAACGTCGCCCCTGTGATCTGCTGAAGGTTGGACAGCACCGTCAAACTCAACATTTGCTGATCCTTAAATCCGCCCGCATCCGTCACTTCCACGTTGAAATTCGTGGTCCCAATGGCCGTCGGCGCGCCACTCAACACGCCACCGCTGCTCAGGCTCAAGCCCGCAGGCAGCGGTGCGGAGCCACTGGCCAAAGCCCACGTGTAAGGCCCCGTCCCTCCCTCCGCTTCCATTGGCACTGACATCGCCGTGCCTTTCACCCTCTCCCCCAGCGTCGTTGCGGTGATGATTTCCACCGTCTGCGCCCGCATCGTATCCGCCACCCCCTCATAAAGACTGAACTTGGTGTCCACCACCACCCGGTCAAAGCTGTAGTGCGCTTGATTCGGCGGCCCAGAGATCGCGATGGTGTAGCTCGGCTGATTCCCAGGCACCACCCACTTGGCCCACAGTTGAGCCGAGGCGCTGCTGGTCCCCTGCACCACGGTCGGCACCACGCCATTGACGTTCGAAAGCGTGATGGGAGCGGGAAATGTCGCCCCCCCGAAGCCACTGCTGGCCGAGGAAATCTGCAGCATGATGGTGGTGAATCCGGCGGTTCCCGGCAGACCATTTGTCGGCACGGTCACTTCTTCTGCCAGCGTGCCAGTCGTGAAATACAGGTTCCCGCCACCCGCAAACTGATGCACCTGGCTGTTCGTGGTGCGGAACCGCGCTAACCCAGACAGATCGCTTCCAATGTCCGGTGTCCGGTCATCAATCACCGCTGCCGGCCCCGGATTCCCAAACGTGTCCCAGCCAAAATGAGTGACTCCCCGTCCTCCACGACTGCTCGGAATCACCGGCCCACTCACCTGATCCATGATGTGCGCGATCGCAGCAGACTCAGACAGAATCATGCTGTCAGGGTGCGCGCCACCCTCATCGCTGAACCAAGTGTCAATCTCGATCCGGTCAAAGGACATGTGCGACTGCCCCGGCGTGCTTCCAAGAGTGAACTGATAGCTGGCCTGATTCCCCGGCAACTCCCACCGCACCCATACCTGACCGCGATTCGCCCCGTTCACCCCCGCCACCACCGTCGGCGCTACCCCCTCGATGTGACTAAACGTCCACGTGTTCGGGAACGGCCCCGTGCCCACCAATTGCGCTAGGATCGTCGTCCTTCCCGTCGCACCCACCACACCGCGCGTCACCACCGTCACCCGCTCATTCACCACTGCCGTCGCCGGACTAAACCCGCTGTAGTAATTCCCGCTGGAGACACGGTTTTTATTGCTGTGTAGCGATTCAAACCGCGCCCCGGACGGCGTGGTCGCGCTGGTGATGTCCGGCGTATCGTCATTCAAAGGCGTGCCCGGCACCACGTAAGTCGCTGGGTCCTCAAGCACATCCCAGCCAAAGTGGGTGGTCTTGGGCAACCCACGCGTCGTGGGAACCACGTTGGAGCTCTCCCTGTTCAAGGTAAACTCACCCGCGCGGGCCACCATGCTGTCCGGGTGCGAGCGCCCCAAAGGATCGTAAAACGTATCGATCTCGATCCGGTCAAACCCGTACATCGACGCCCCCTCCGTCCCACGGAGCCGAAACGTGTAGGTCGGCTCATTGCCGGGCAGTTCCCACATCACCCAAATCTGCCCGCGCCCCGCCCGATTCCATCCCTGTGTCACCGCGACCGGTGCCACGCCGTTGATTTCTCCCAGCACCCAAGGCGCGGGAAACCCGCCAAACAAAGTCACCAATTGCATGATCACGGTGGTCTTGCCCGTGCTGCCCGGTGTGCCGTTGGTCACCACCGTCACCTCCTCGTCAGGCGTGTTGCTGAAAGAATAGTAATTCCCCGTGCTCGAAGTGTGATCAGCCGCGATCAAACTGCGAAACCGCACCCCGCTGGATGTCGTGCCAATGTCCGGCGTCGTGTCATCAATCGGCGTCGAGATCGCCCCAAAACTATCCCAGCCAAACCACGTACTCGTAGTCTCCCCCCGTGTCGACGGTGCCACCAACGAGGGACTGGTGCGCAGCGTGAAATCCGCCGCCTGAGAAGATAAAACCGCTCCGATTCCCACAACCAGGGCAACGACGCGTTGAAAAAGAGAGGTGAACATAAAAAATGAATTAAGCGATGGTCTTTTGTTGAACCTGCGTCTCATTAGCTGAGTTTTACCTCCTCCGCTTCGCCCTGCGTGCCGTGAACTGTCGTTGCCTTGCGATTTCGCAACCCACCGTCAATCCCCGGCAATCAAAGGCTAGTCCCACGCAAAATGCTCATTGAATGCTCTAACCGATACATAACATGAGACTGACTCTCATTACCAACGTGCCGCCCACCCCCTCCATCCCTCCTGCGCCTTCCCACTGCTGGCACGCCAGCCCGCGCTCAGGTCCGGGGTCAAAGCCTTGGCCAGAAGCCCTTCACGCCCGGTCTCTCTGCCTCCATCTAAACTTTCACGGGGAAGCCCAGCTTTCCCTCAAATCCGGCTCTCTCACCACCCTCTCACCACAGACCCTGACTTGGTCCCGGTCTGCCCACAGCGCTCTCCGGACCAGCACCCGAGACCGCCATGAATGCCTGACCCTCGTTTTTCCCGACCCCTGGCTCACCGAGAATCTCAAAGCTCTCCTCCCCCAGGTGCCGCAGCCTGCGCGCCAGTTGGTCTCAAAACCCTATTCCCCCCTCATCCTTCCAGGCAGGCGGCTCACAGAGGACGACCTCGCCTGGACCCGCAATCTCCTGCGCCCCCCCTTATGCGACGCCGCCCGTGCCCTCATGGACAACGCCCGCCTCACCGACTTTCTCCTGCGCGAACTTTTTGCCGCCAGCGCAGACGCTCAAATACAAACCTCCGATCTCCTCTCCCGCGCCGAACGCGCCGCGCATGAACGCGTGGAGCGGGTCAAATCTCATCTCCTCAAGCACCTCGACGAGAACCACGAGCTTGAGACCCTCGCCACCGCCGTCGGTTGCAGCCCCCACTACCTCAGCCGCACCTTCACCCAAGTCACCGGCACCCCCCTCATGCTCTGGATCCGCCGCGCCCGCATCGACCGCGCCGCCACCCTCATCGCCACCGGTCGCTGCAACGTCTCCGAAGCCGCCCTCGAAGTCGGCTACCGCAGTTTTTCCCACTTTAGTCGTGCCTTCCAGCAGGAAAAAGGCGTTCCACCTAGCAAGTGGATCTCTCATCTCGCACAAACCCGGCCGACTCAATAAAACCAACCCCACCCAAAAATGAAACTCCACCCTGTGCTCCTCATCTTGCTTAGCGCCGCCAGTCAGGCCTTAGCACTCGCCCCCCAGCCCCCGCCAGACCTGCCCGCACCCGTCGCTTCCTTCGGCGCTGCCGCCACCCCTGAGGGTCACGTTTACATCTATGGTGGTCACGCCGGCGTCCGCCACAAATACAGCCGCGACGAAGTCAACGGCGACCTCTATTTCTGGAAAGATGGCATGACCGAGTGGAAAAAACTCGGCTCCAGCGAGCCCGCCCAAGGCGCCTCCCTCATCGCTCTCTCAGATCGCGTCATCCGCATCGGCGGCATGGCCGCGCAGAACCCGAAGGGCGAAAAACAAGACCTCTGGTCCTCCGAAACCACCACCGCCTTCGACCTCGCCTCCGCCACCTGGAAGGACCTCCCCAAGTTCGAACAGCGCCGCTCCTCCCACGACAGCGTCGTCATCGGCAAAACCCTCTACGTCATCGGCGGCTGGTCCCTCGGCGGCGGCAAAATCGCCTCCCTCGAGCCCCACTGGCACAACACCTACCTCACCCTCGACCTCTCCAAACCCGACGCCCAATGGCAAAGCCACCCCCAACCCTTCGAGCGCCGCGCCCTCGCCGTCCACGCCATCGGCCAAAAACTCTACGCCGTCGGCGGCATGAACTCCGCCGAAGAGCCCGTCACCAGCGTCGATGTTCTCGACACCGCCACCGGCACCTGGACCGCTGGCCCACCCCTGCCCGCTGACAAACTCGGCGGCTTCGGTTTCTCTGCAATCGCCCACGAAGGCCGCCTCTTCGCCTCCGGCGTCCCGGGTGACCTCCTCGAACTCCGTGGCAGCGAGTGGGTGCCCATCGCCAAACTCGTCCACCCCCGCTTCTTCCACCGACTCCTCCCCGGTGGCGCGGGCAAACTCATCGCCCTCGGCGGTGAAAGCCGCGAAGGCCAAAAAGCCCCACCCGAAATCATCGCCCTCCCCGCCGCCGACGCCGCCCCCCTCAAAACCGCCGAAGCCCCCGCCAAACCCACCCTCCCCGGCAGCCCCGCACCTAGCTTCCCCGCCAGCCTCCCCGCCGCCAAAAGCGACTGGCCCGGCTACCAAGGCCCCCGTGGCAACAGCACCACCTCCGAGTCCGGCTTCCTCACCGACTGGCCCGCCGACGGCCCCCCTGTCGCCTGGCGCGAGCAAATCGGCCTCGGCCTCTCCAGCTTCGCCGTCGCTGGTGACCGCGTCATCGCCACCGGCAACGACGGCAAGGACCACGAAACCGTCTTCTGTCTCCGCCTCACCACCGGCGAGATCCTCTGGCGGCACCAGCTCGACGTCCCCACCAAGTGCCACGAGATGCCCATCGTCCCCTACGGCCCCGCCTCCACCCCCACCATCGCCAGCGAAAAAGTCTATCACCTCTCCCGCGAAGGCGATTTGCACTGCCTCACCCTCGACTCCGGCTCCCTGCTTTGGAAAACCCACCTCATCAATGACCTCGGCGGCAAACGCCCCGTTTATGGCTACGCCTCCAGCCCATCTGTCATCGCCGACCGCCTCTACCTCGATGTCGGCGGCAAAGGCAAGTCCACCGCCTGTCTCGACGCCGCCACCGGCAAGGTCCTCTGGCAAACCGGCGACGGCGAAGCCGGTTACGCCACCCCCTTCATCACCCCCTACGCCGGCCATGACACCCTCGTCCTCTTCAAAGGCGAAGCCCTCGAACTGCGCGATCCCAAAACTGGCGAAATCATCGCCTCCCACGCCACCACCACCCGCGACTACTGCAACTGCGCCACCCCCATCGTCACCGCCGAAGGCATCTTCATCTCCCACACCGGCGACTCCGGCGCCCGCGTGTTCGAACTCAAGGACGAAATCCTCACCGAACGCTGGAGCGACCGCAAGCTCGGCCTCCTCTTCCACTCCGGCATCCCCGTCGGCAAAAATCACCTCCTCGCCTTCAATGACGCCCTCCGCGGCGCCAACGACTTCCGCCTCATGGACCTAGCCAACGGTCAACTCCTCTGGCAGAACAAAGACATCCCCAAAGGCACAGGCCTGATCACCGACGACGGCCACACCTTCCTCGTCACCAACCTCGGCGAGCTCATCCTCGCCAAACCCAGCGCCGAAGGCCTCGACATCCTCGCCCGCGTCCAGGCCCTCCCCGCCAAAGCCTGGTGCCAGCCCGTCCTCTCCCACCATCACCTCCTCCTCAAAAACAACACCGGCGACGTCATCTGCTACAACCTCACTTCCCAGCCTTAGGCGCCGCTTCCTCCAACTGCTTCTCAAACCACGTCGCCACCTCTCCCCGCTCCACCGCCTTCGTCATCTCTTCCAGTGCCGGATGCGCAATGATCGGCTTCAGCCGCTGCACCTCCAAATACACCCGCACCACCTGCTGACACGCCAGCGTCAAACAGGATCGGCTGTCCTTGTCATTCAGCGCCGCATACGCCCCGCTGATCACATACGCCCTTAGCATCTGCGCCCCCGAATTCGGCACCACCTTCTCCATCTCATCCGCCCACACCGTCAGCGGAGGCTGAGGCACCAGCACCGGCACCATCGGCGACTTGTCCAAATACCCCAGCACTATCTTCGCCGCCTCCTGACCCGACTCCGTCAGCGGGTTCTTCACAAACGCCTCCATCGCAGGCAGCACTTCCTTCCTCAGCGCCGGATCTTTGATCACCCGCATCATCGAATCCACAAACGACTTCATGTCCTCCAGCCCCTTGTCCCCCGCCTCCTTCGGTCTCATGTGCCGAATCAAAATCACATGCCCATCGTAAACCGTCGCTCCATACCAAATCTTCAGCGCCACCTTCACCTCCTTGTCCCCTTTCTTCTCCACCCGGGTCGCCGCCAGTTGCTGCACCATCAGCGGTATCGCCTCCGCCTTCCAAATCTCAATCTTCCCCTCCAACGGCTCCTCAATTTGAAGATCCTCATAGCGCCCCGCCTCCGCCATCTTGACCAAATCGTTCACCGCTGAAATCAAGGCACCATCAATCGCCCCCGAAATCGCCTCCTTCGTCGTCGGTGCCGGATCCTTCTTCTGAATAAAAACATCCCCGCGAGCCTGCGCCGCGCCGCTCTCGTATCGCACCAATTGATCCCCCGGCGCCGCCTCAAAATCCATCACCCCCCGCATCGCATACGCATTGAATACCACGGGAAACCGCAACGCCGTCCCCTTGTGCGTCCACGCCGGCAACTCAGCCGGCGGCATACGCCACTTGCCTCCGACCTCGGTGGCCTCCGCCTTTTCCTCACCCCGCACACTCACCGACCCGCCCACTAAGGCAGCCCATCCCAATAACCCAAAAATCCATCGTTCCATTCCCCAGTCTGCCGTTTTCCCCCCGCCCCCGCAATCAAAGAAAAATCCCCCTCCCCTTGCCCTTTACACCGGATTCATCGATTTTTTAACCTTATTGACCATCCACTAGTTGCTCAAATTATTATAGATACTATAATAATACTTCGATGCGTGCCGCTTCCGTCTCTCTCAAGACTCAATTGCGCGCCTGGATGACCCGTGGGTTCGCATCCAGGCTCGTCTCAGGCTTCGTACTCGTCGCTCTCCTCACCGTCTTCGGCAAAGGCGTCTCCTTCGTCAAAGACGCCGCCCTCGCCCGCTGGTTCGGCACCAGCGATACCATGGACGCCTTTGTCCTCGCCTTTGGCTTCCTCGGTTTCCTCGCCTCCGTCCTCGGCGGAGGCCTCCCCGAAGCCTTCCTCCCCCATTACGCCGAACTCAAACAGCGCCGCGGCCCCGCCCGCGCCTCCCGACTCGCTGTGCAGGCCGTCTTCGGCCAGGCCCTCGCCCTCGCCTTTTTCGCCCTCATCCTGTGGCTGTTTGCAGATGCCATCATCGCCATCACGGCCCGCAGCTTCTCCCCGGAAAAAAAGGCCACCGCCGCCAGCCTTCTGCGTCAATTGATTCCCTTCCTCATCTGCTACGGCATGAGCTTCCAGCTCAGCATCTGGCTGCGTTCAGACAAATCCTTCGCCCTCCCTGCCGCAGCCCCCATGATCATTCCCGTCACCATTCTGGTGGCCATGTTCGCAGGCGCATCCATCCAACACCTCGTTCTCGGCACCCTCTGGGGCAGCCTCCTCCAACTCCTGATCCTCGGCTACGCCGTGTTTCGCACCCTGCCCACCGAACCCCGCTGGCGCGCTCGTGTCTTCACCGTTTGGGAGCCAAAACTCATCAAAGCCGCTAAAGACGCCCTCCCCTACCTCCTCGCCGGCATGGTCTACTCCAGCGCCTCCGTCATCGATCAAGCCATGGCCGCCGCTGGCCTCCCCTCCGGAGCCGTCTCCGTCCTCAGCTACTCGGACAAACTCGTCGGCATCCTCCTCGCCCTCACCGCCATGCCCGCTGGCGAAGTCCTCTTCCCCTACTTCGCCGACACCGTCGCCCGCCAGGACTGGCCCGGCCTCCGCAACCAGCTCAAACGCGCCGTCTTCATGGTCGGCGGCTTCTCCATCCCCGCCACGCTTCTCCTCTTCGTCCTCGCCCCCCTACTCGTCGGGACCCTTTTTGAACGCGGCGCCTTCACCGCAGAGGACACCGCCCGCGTCTCCGCCGTCCTCCGCATTGCCATCTTCCAAGTCCCCTTCTACATCCTCGGCACCCTCTGCTCACGCGTCGTCGTCTCCCTCCAGGCCACCCGCTTCATCCTCATCATGAGCGTCTTGTCCATGGTCTCCAACGCCCTGCTCAATGCGCTCTTCATGCGCACGATGGGTGCCCCCGGCATCGCTCTCGCCACCGTTCTCGTCATCATCGCCAGCTCCACGCTCGTCACGCTCTACGTCCTCGCTCAAATCCGCAAAAGGGAGGCCGCCTCATGAGCACCACCCTCGCTCAAGCCCACCCGCTCCCTCCCGAGCCCCTCGACCGCGTCGGCAAGTTCCTCCTCATCGTCGCCCTCGCCCTCCTCGTGCCCACCATGGCCCGCGCCCTCCCCTGGCTCTACGAACAAGGCAAACTCCCCATCAAACCCCGCGACTACACCCTCGTCCTGCTGGTCGCCATGTTCGGCCTCCTCCTGCTCAACCGTCCCAAACTCTGCCTCCCCAGCTTCATCATCCTCACCCCTCCCCTCCTTCGCGTACTCGACGCCGCCTTCCTCCGCCGCTTCGATGTGAACCTCCTCGGCGAACACTCCGTCTTCGTCATGAACCTCCTCTCCGCCTGGCTCGTCTCCTTCGCAAGCGTCGCCCTCCTCTCCTCCTACCACTGGCGCAAGATCGCCTACTGGACCGCTCTCGCTACCGTCCTCTTCGTCAACGCTTCCATCTACTACGAAGCCGCCGGCTTCGCCCAATACACCCGCATCCCCGGCCGACTCTCCGGCTTCCCCGTCGACCCCAACGACGGCCCCATCACCACGTGCCTCATGCTCGGCATCTGCTTCACCCTCCAGCCCGCCTTCTGGAAAAACCTCGCCCTCGTCGCTTTCGCCACCCCCGCCATCGCCCTCACCATGAGCCGCTCCGGCATGGCCATCTTCGCCTTCATGGTCGGCCTCTACGTCCTCCTCAACGCCCGCCGCCACTTCACCGGCCTCGTCCTCATCGCCCTCGCCTGCATCCCCCTTGCTATCGGCGGCGTCGCCCTCCTCGCCCAACGCACCGGCGGTGGCCTCATCAAAGACGAAAACACCAAAGCTCGCCTCCAGGCCATCTACGAACTCGACTTCGAAAAAATCAAATCCCCCGAACGCGCCAAAGACCTCGCCGACGGCTGGGAGGCCGTTGGCCAAAAACCCATCTGGGGCCACGGCACCGGCTCCGGCACCGCCTGGTGGCAGCCCCATAACCAATTCGTCGCCGTCTGGCTCGACATCGGCCTCCCCGGCCTCCTCCTCTTCGCAGGACCTCTCCTCGGCCTCACCATCCTCTGCGCCATCAACCGCTTCCAGGGCCTCTTCTGCCTCATCCCCGTCTGGCTCTTCATCCCTTGCTCCCAAATCCTCCTGGATGCCCAACAATTCTGGTTCTGCCTCGCCGTCGCCGCCTGTGTCCTCATCCCCGCCCGCTTCGCCCTCCGCCTCGGCAGCCTCCGCGAGGCCCTCACCCGCCCCCTCCCCTCACCCCAAGCCTCCGCTCGCTCATGAGCACCCCACTTCCATCGCTGATCCTGCTCATCCGCGACCTCGGCTTCGGCGGCGCTCAACGCCAACTCGTCACCCTCGCCAAAGGCCTCCACCTCACCCACTTCCAAATCACCGTCGTCTCCTTCTACGGCGGCCCCCTCGCCTCCGATCTGGATTCCGCCGGCATCCCCCACCTCTCCATCGGCAAAAAACACCGCTGGGATCTGCTCGGCTTCATCGCCCGACTCGCCCGCACCCTCCGTTCCCTCAAACCCGACTTCATCCACAGCTTCCTCGCCGAGTCCAACCTCATGGCGCTCCTCATGAAGCCCCTTTGCGGTTTCCCCAAAATCATCTGGGGCATCCGCGACTCCGAAAGCGACGCCCACCAATGGGGTCTGCTCGGCAAAGCCAGCTTCCGCCTCAACTGCCTCCTCAGCCCCTTCGCCGACCAAATCATCGCCAACTCC
>JAIYDW010000008.1 GCA_027487315.1 Verrucomicrobiaceae bacterium
ATATCGAGGGTGGTGCTGGTGTTGCTGTTGCTGAGCATGCTGGCGATGGGGTTGGTGGGGCAGGTGACGGAGTTGATGGATGAGCACAACGTGTTCATTTCGTTGGCGCCGATTTTGAGTGTGTTTGGGGTGGCGATGGTGACGATGGCGTGGTCGCGTTTCAATCCGAGGGCGCGGGGGTTTTGGCCGGAATGGGGGCATGGGGTGATCTTGGTGGGGCTGAGTGCGTTGCCGCTGCTGGTGGCGCTGCCGGACACGATTCGGGCGGGGATGGCGTTGCGGGGGCGGCTTTCGCAGTGGCCGCCGTATGCGGCGGATCGAGTGGCGAAGGTGGGGGCGTTGCTGGAGGAGAACGAGGTTTTGATGGCGGATGCGCCGTGGTTTGTGGGGTGGTATGTGGATGTGCCGGCGGTGTGGATGCCTGCGCGGCGGGCGGATTTGGCGTTGATGCGGGAGGCGGCGGTGGCGGGGGGGCGTTCGGTGGCGGGGGTGGTGATCACGCCGGTGAGTGCGAAGGCGGACTCGATGGCGCAGATGCTGGTGGGGCCGTGGGCGGACTGGCCGGATTTGATTTTTCGGGGGCCGATGATGGCGTTTGACCGGGAGATGAGGGCGTGGCCGGATTTTCCGTATCCGGTGGCGGTGCCGCTGGTGGGGTTCAGCATCGGCGAGACGGAGGGGCTGGGTTTGCTGATGGCGTTTTACACGGACCGGGTGAGGAAGCCGAAAAACGGGGGGTGAGATGGGGATATTCCTGCTTGCGGGATTGGAGGGGTTCGCCATTGTGCGGATTCGGTCCGCCGCGAGTCGCTTTTGTTTTTATGTCCCAATCATCCAACCCTGATCCCAGCTTCGAAGAGGCGATGGAACGGCTTGATGAAATTGTGGAGTCGATGGAGGGGGAGCGTTTGGATTTGGACGAGATGGTGGGGCGGTATGAGGAGGGGGTGAAGTTGCTGACGCTTTGCCGGCAGCGGATTGAGCATGCGCGGATGCGGGTGGAGCGGATCAACACGCTTTTGGATGGATCCGGGAAGGCGACGCTGGCGGATTTTGATGTGCCTGCTGAGGGTGAGGAAGAGGGTGGAGCGCCGGTGGCTGGGAAGGCAGGGGTGCGGCGCGGGACGAAGGCGAGCGCGGCGGTGGAGGGAGAGGACGAGATTAGGCTTTTTTGATTCTTTGATTTTTTAGATTGTGGACACTGACTCATTAGACATTCGAACCCCGGCGGACGTTAAGGCGCTCCCGATGGAGCAATTGCCGGAACTTGCGGAAAAGATTCGGCGGACGTTGATCGAGACGCTGAGCGAGACCGGGGGACATCTTGGGCCGAACCTGGGGGTGGTGGAGTTGACGCTGGCGATGCACCGGGTGTTTGACACGCCGAAGGACAAGTTTGTGTTTGATGTGGCGCACCAGGGTTATGTGCACAAGATGCTGACGGGACGGTGGGACCGGATTCACACGATTCGGCAGTATGAGGGGTTGAACGGGTTTTTGCTGCGGACGGAGAGCGAGCATGACTGCTATGGGGCAGGTCATGCGGGGACGTCGCTTTCGGCGGCGTTGGGGATGGCGGCGGCGCGGGATTTGAAGGGGACGGATGAGCATGTGGTGTGTGTGGCGGGTGATGCGGCGTTCACGTGCGGGCCGGTGTTTGAGGCGTTGAACAATGTGGCGACGCACACGAAGAAATTGATCGTGGTGTTGAACGACAATGAGTGGTCGATCGACCGGAACGTGGGGGCGATTGCGAAGATTTTCACTTCGATCGCGACGCATTCAGGTTATGCGGACCTGCATCAGAAGGCGGCGCATTTTGTGGAGTTTGTGCTGGGCAAGGAAGCGCGGCGGTTTGCGGGGAAGGTGGAGGAGAGTGCGAAGGGATTGCTGCTGCCTCAGGGTGGCACGGCGCCGACGCGGAGTGTGTTTTTTGAGGAGTTCGGGTTCCGGTATTACGGGCCGATTGACGGGCATGATGTGGGGCTCTTAACTCAGACGTTTGAGTTTTTGAAGACGCAGAATGAGCCGGTGATTCTGCATATTTTGACGGAGAAGGGGCGTGGGTACAAGCCTGCGCTTGATGATCCGGGCAAGTTCCACGGGCTGGGCAAATACAACATTGAGACGGGTGAGGTGGCGAGCACGGCGCTGCCGACGTATTCGCAGATTTTTGCGCGGACGGTGACGGATTTTGCGAAGGTGGACAAGAAGGTGGTGGCGATCACGGCGGCGATGCCGGGTGGGACGGGGCTTTCGGTGTTCAAGAAGGAGATTCCGGAGCGGTATTACGATGTGGGGATTGCGGAGGAGCATGCGGCGTTGTTTGCCTGCGGGATGGCGACACAGGGGATGAAGCCGTTTTTGACGATTTACTCGACGTTCATGCAACGGGCGTATGACATGATCATTCACGACATGGCGATTCAGGATCTGCCGGTGAGGTTGTGCATGGACCGGGGTGGTTTGTCGGGTGACGATGGTCCGACGCACCATGGGTTGTTTGACATTGCGTATTTGCGGCCGGTGCCCGGCCTGGTGCACATGCAGCCGAAGGATGAGGATGAGTTTGTGGACATGCTGTGGACGATGGCGAACTATGAGAAGGGTCCGATCGCGATTCGGTATCCGCGCGGGAATGGTCCCGGAGTGACGCCGAAAGAGAAGCCGGTGCTTTTGGAGATTGGGAAGGCGGAGGTGTTGGCTGAGGGATCTGATGTGGCGCTGGTGGGGCTGGGGGCGATGTTTGAGATCGCGCAGAAGGCGAAGGTGGAACTGGAGAAGCAGGGTCTATCGGTGGCGTTGATCAATCCGAGGTGGATCAAGCCGTTGGATGCGGGGACGTTGGAGGATCAGGCGCGCAAGGTGAAGGTGGTGTGCACGCTGGA
>JAIYDW010000204.1 GCA_027487315.1 Verrucomicrobiaceae bacterium
CCCATCTCCCATCTCCCATCTCCCATCTCCCATCTCCCATCTCCCATCTCCCATCTCCGCGCCTCCGCTTCCTCCTCCGCGCCTCTGCGTGCCCACCCAAAATGCCATTGAAAATGCCATTTTTCCTGCCATTCTTCCACCCATGACCGCCACCCTCACCCTCGACAAAGCCGGCCGCGTAGTCCTCCCCAAACGCCTCCGCGACCACCTCCACCTCCACGCAGGCTCCATCCTCCGCGCCGAAATCGTCGGCGACAAAATCGAACTCGCCGAGGAAGCCTCCTCCGCCCAAGTCATTCGCAAAAAAGACGGCCTCCCAGTCATCATCGGTTGGGAAGGCTTTGACGCCGCCAAAGCCGTCCGGGACATGCGCGAAGACCAAGTCGCCCGACTCACCCCTCCCGCTCATCCATGACCGCCTCCATCGACACCTCGGTGCTGGTCGCCGCCATGGTCGATTCTGAGTTCGGCCACGCCTCCTCTCGCACCCTCATCACCTCCCAAACCTGCGTCATGTACGCTCACGGGATCACCGAAACCTTCAGCACCCTGACCGGCGGCCGCAAAGCCTTCCGCATCAAACCCCAACTCGCCTCCGAACTCCTCGAAGACCACTTCATCCCCCGACTCTCCATCACCAGCCTCACCCCCACCGAAACCCTCCGCGCCATGCGCGATGCCGAAGCCCGCGGCGTTCGCGGCGGCGCCATCTTCGACTACCTCCACCTCGTCGCCGCCCGCAAAGCCAAAGCCCGCACCCTCTACACCCTCAACGTCGCCCACTTCCGCGCCTTCCACCGCCCCGGCGACCCCGAAATCAACCATCCCTAACTCCCATCTCATTCCCCTTTCGTCTGCCCCCTTACTTCCAGGCAGTGACTCACCCCCCATCTCCCATCTTCTATCTCCCATCTCCGGCGGCAACGCCGCCCTCAAGACCTCACCGCCGCCCGCTCCCGCAACTCCTCCATCGCCTCCAAAATCAACACCCGCTCCATCTCATGCACCTCCAGCTTCGTCCCAATCTCCGGCACCAGCGTCACCGTCAACTCCCCGCCCAGGTGCTCCCGAAACTCCTCCAACCCCTCTAAAATCACCGACTCCCCGCTCTTCCCTTCCTCCATCAAAAACGGCGAGAAAATCTCAAACCCGATCCGCTCAATCAGCGCCAACGCCCGCTCCGCCTCCGCCCGCCGCATCAGCCCCTTCTTCACCGAATAGGTGATGTCCAGCGCCATCCCGATCGCCACAGCCTCCCCGTGCGTCACCGCAAACCCGGAGATCTGCTCCAGCTTGTGCGCCGCCCAGTGCCCGAAATCCAACGGCCGCGCCGACCCCAGCTCAAACGGATCGCCCCCCGTCGCAATGTGCTCCACATGCAGCTCCGCACTCCGCTCCACCACCTGCTCGATCGCCCCCTGCTCCAGCCGCGCCAGCGCCCCCGCCATCCCCTCCATCCGCTCAAAAAACGCCGCATCCCGGATCATCGCCACCTTGATCGCCTCGATCAACCCGTTGCGCCGCTCCCGCTCCGGCAGCGTCTCCAGAAAGGTAAAATCATTCACCACCGCAAACGGCACCGCAAAACTCCCCACCCAGTTCTTCTTGCCAAAGAAATTCACCCCATTCTTCACCCCCACACCCCCGTCCCCTTGGGACAAAGTCGTCGTCGGCAGCCGCACATGCCGGATCCCCCGGTGCGCCGTCGACGCCGCAAAACAAACCAAATCCAGCACCGCCCCACCCCCGATCACCAGTACATAAGAATGCCGATCCAGCATCGCCTCCTCGATCGCCCGCCAGCACTGTTCCACCCGCCCAAAGTCATTCTTGCACCCCTCCCCACCCGGCACCACCACCGGCTCCCCCGCCAGCTCCATCACCTCCGCATGCGCCCTCGCATACGCCGGAATCGACGCCAGCAGCCCCGCATTCGCCGCCACCACCCGATCATCCACAAACACCAGCACCCGCGGCACCTTCACCCCCGCATCCACCAGCAGCAGCTCCCGCAGCGTCACATTCCCAGGCGCAAACACACCCCGCGTAAACAAAATGCGGTGCGTGTGCGTGACCTGAATGGCGTGCTGAATCATAAAAACAATACGTCCCCTCTTCGTGCCGCGATTTCCCGCAGTGATCAAAGGGAAAAAGCAAACGCCCCCCTCGACCAAGCTTTATCAATAATCACCGCCGCCGCTTCGCCTCCTGCTTCAAAAACAACGGCTCCAACTCCCGCTCCACAAACGCAAACGCCGCCTCCAGCCCCTCCTCCCGGTAAATCACCCCAATCCGCGCCTCCACCTTCGTCGGCGCCCCAAAGCACGTCAAAAACCCATTGCACGTGAACCGCCGCTTCATCTCCGCATCCATCCTCCCCTCCCGCTTCAACACCCACGCCCGCACATACAACTCCAAAACAGCATCCCCCAACCAAGCCTCCTCACGCAATTTCTCTTCTTCAGCAGCTTTCTGGGGACTCGGCATAACGTAAGTATCTCCTCCCAAACTCCCCCAACCACCCAAAAAGTCCAAACCTTTCCCACCCCCCCAATCCCCAATCCCCAATCCCCCCATCTCTACCTCAAAAAATCCCGTAAATCCTGTCCAAACTCCCCCGTCCACTCTCCACAATCCGCAATCCGCAATCCGCAATCCGCAATCCGCAATCCGCAATCCGCAATCCGCAATCCCAAATCCCCATGCCCTGGATCGACATCACCACCCCCCTCCGCCACAACATGCCCACCTGGCCTGGCGATCCCGCCTGCCTCATCCACCAGTCCGTCCGCATGGACCAGGGCGCCGTCTGCAACCTCACCCACCTCAACCTCTCCGCCCACACCGCCACCCACATGGACGCCCCCCGCCACTTCATCGCGGACGGCAAAACCATGGACCAACTCCCGCTCGATGCCGTCATCGGCCCCTGTCGGATCCTCGACCTCACCCACGTCACCGGCCAAATCACCCCCGCCGACCTCGCCCCTCACCACCTCCAGCCCGACGAACGCCTCCTCTTCAAAACCACCAACTCCACCCACAGCTGGTCCCTCAACCACTTCGACCCCGACTTCATCTCCATCCGCCAGGACGCCGCCCGCTACCTCGTCGACCACGGCATCCGCACCGTCGGCGTCGACTACCTCAGCATCGGCGGCTATGGCAAAGACGTCATCGAAACCCATCAAATCATGCTCGGCGCCGAAATCTGGGTCATCGAAGGCCTCAACCTCGCCCACGTCACCCCCGGCCCCTACCACCTCACCTGCCTCCCCCTCCTCATCCCCGGCGCCGACGGCGCCCCCTGCCGCGCCCTCCTCTCCCCACCCTAATCCACCCTTCGTCCTCGCACCACTCACCACTCACTGATTACTGACCACTGATCCCACCCTCCTTCCCCGCAAGGTCCCCCCTTCCCCATCGTTATCCCCCTCACCACTCCGCCCGCAAATCCGCAAATCCGCAATCCGCAATCCGCAATCCGCAATCCGCAATCCGCAATCCGCAATCCGCAATCCGCAATCCGCAATCCGCAATCCGCAATCCCCATGCCCCCCCGCCGCCACTTCCTCAAAACCGCCGCCCTCGCCACCCTCAGCGCCCCCAACCTCCTCCGCGCCCAAAACACCCCGCAAAAAATCCGCGTCGCCTGTGTCGGCATCGGCCAAATGGGCAACGGCGCCGTCCAAGCCTCCCTCGATGAAGAAATCGTCGCCTTCTGTGACGTCGACTGGCGACCCCTCGGCAAGCGCAGCGCCCACGAAATCGCCCAAAAACACCCCAAAGTTCCCCAGTTCACCGACTTCCGGGAAATGCTCGACAAACTCGGCTCCCAAATCGACGCCGTCCTCATCTCCACCCCCGACCACACCCACTTCCCCGCCGCCATGGCCGCCATGCAGGCCGGCAAACACGTCTTCGTCCAAAAACCCCTCGCCCACAGCATCTGGCAGGTCCGCACCCTCCAAAAAGCCGCCCACAAATACGGCGTCCAAACCGTCATGGGCAACCAGGGCCACTGCTGGGAAGGCATCCGCCTCGTCAAAGAATGGTTCGAAGCCGGCATCCTTGGCGATGTCAAAGAAGTCCACTGTTGGACCGACCGCCCACTCGGCCATGTCGGATTCTTAAACCCACCCCCCTCCAGCGCCCCTACCCCGGAACCCATCCCCGAAGGCGTCTCCTGGGACCTCTGGCAGGGCCCCGTCGCCACCCGCGACTACAGCTCCAAATTCATGCCCCAAGCCTGGCGCGGCTGGTGGGACTACGGCTGCGGCGGCCTTGGCGACATCGGCTGCCACTGCCTCGACGCCCCCTTCTGGACCCTCCAACTCGGCATGCCCGAAAAAGTCGAAGTCGTCGAACAAAAACCCGGCCCCCTCAAAGCCTACACCGCCCCCCAGTCCCACATCATCTTCCACTTCCCCGCCCGCGGCCCCCTCCCCCCCGTCAAACTCCACTGGTACGAAGGCGGCCTCCTCCCCGCACCCCTCCCCGGCATGACCAAAGGCCTGCCCGACAACGGCATGATCATGGTCGGCAGCAAAGAAACCCTCTTCTCCGACGGCATGCGCGTCCAAAGCCCCCAACTCTGGCCCCGCGAACGCATGACCCCGCTCGTCGACCTCCTCAAAAAACGCCCCCTCCCCCGCTCCGTCGCTGGCGACCCCATCGGCGAGCTCTTCGCCGCCATCCGCGGCACCATCCCCCACGCCGGCTCCCACTTCGACTACGCCTGCCCCCTCACCGAACTCGTCAATGTCGGCGTCCTCGCCATCCGCTCCGGCAAAACCCTCGAATGGGACGCCCCCAACATGAAAGTCAAAGACGCCCCCGAATTCGACCCCTGGATCAAAGAACCCACCCGCGAAGGCTGGTCCTACGGCACCGACCTCTGGCCCGCCTGAGCCTCCACAAGGAGAGGGACTTGCCAAGTCCACCCAAGGAATCACACCTTCCAGCCGTCACACCCTCCCCAGCCACTCTTCCGCGTCGGTCGCAACCCCGGCTCATCAAACGCCCGTTGCGCCAAGCTCGCCAATACCGTCCCTGCCCCCAATGTCGCCCTCCGAATCAGCTCCGGACTCGCCAACGCCCCTCACTTCGGCTTCATCTGGTCATTGCAAGTGTGGAAGGAAATGGCAGCCATGTAGAACAGGCTTAGTAGTCAATCGGCACCCCAAATTCATTCGACAAATCTTGGGCTCGGAAGATGCTTGTTTGAATTCGCATGCCACCCAAAATAATCACATCTTCAAGGCTGGCTTTTTCGTCGGGAGTAATCTCATTGTCGATGACGAACACAATCTCAATGGTAGCGTTATGGAGTTCAGAATTCTTCAACTCTACAATCAGTTCAGCATAAATCTGGCGTCTAATTGCGAGGATTTGAAGTCTATTTCCTAAAGGAAGGTGGCGGACTTCAATTGCGCAGAGTTTGCCATCTAAAGAATAGGCACCGTCCATTTCGAAGCCTGACAAAAGCTTCACTTGGCGCATAACCCTAGCATTTCGAATGGCCTGGAGTTTTCTCAAGGCGAGGTCCTCAAGCAACATCACCCGATGCGATGAAAAAATCGTTGGCGATGGCGTTGGCGATGGCGTTGGCGATGGCGTTGGAGTATCCGAATTTAATTCCAATTGGATTCGTTCCTTTTGCTCCTCCACCGTTTGGCTCTGTAGAATGTCTTCGAGCCCAAACCCGCCAAGCTTGACGCTTTTCGCCTTTCTGGCGGCTCCAATGAAAACGTCAGCCATTTCAAGCAACTTTTCTCGTAAAAAGTACAGAAGGGCAGCAATCAACAGAGGCCACAACGCCGGGACCAAAACTCCAATTAGTTCGATCCAGTTGAACGAATCCGATGACTGCCTTTTTTCCAAGGTGCTATTGACAACTACAACCGGGATGCCCTCAATCGCCATCCGGTCTAAGTTGACGCCTTGTGACCTACTTTTCTGGTCGCCAAGCTCACTCAGCTCAGAAGAAGTAGTCGGCACAACCTTTTCTTTCACCTGAAAGTCAGCCGCCTCTTTTGGAAGTTCTCTTGTTTCTTGCATGGATTGCTGGGGATGGACCTAAAGCTATGGCAAATGGAGGTTACCGCCAAAGCTTATTCCCACCAAAATAGCCGTTCTAAGCCCGATTCTACCTTGCACTCAGAAACATCCTGTCACACTCTCGCCCCTTGTTCGAATCCTTTAAAGCCCTTGGCTGGATTCGCAGTCTAACGGCTTCCCGTAGACGTCCATCCACCTAGGTATCGAATTTTCTTCTCACCCTTCGCAAGCCCAAGATTATAGTGCCCCCATGAGTACTCCCGAGCCTTCCAAACGAACATGCTTCTTCATCTGCCCGATTGGCGAAAACTCATCACCCGAACGAGAGAGGTCAGACTTGATCCTCGACTGCCTTCTGACGCCAGTGCTTGATCCCCTCGGATTTGCCCCCATTCTGCGTGCTGACCAAATGCCAGAACCTGGAATGATCACTAACCAGATCATTCAGCAACTCCTGTCTTGTGACTTGGTCGTAGCAGATCTGGAAGGCTCCAACGCCAATGTATTCTACGAATTAGCGATTCGCCATGCTGCCCGAAAACCTTCGATTCACCTCTTTTTGCCCGGACAAAAGATTCCATTCGACCTAGCAGGATCAAGAGCCATCCCTGTCGACTCCACTAACGTTCGGGCCTTTGAAGACTCGAAAAAAGTCCTTGCTGAGCAAGTAGCTCAGACGCTGAAAGACGGTGATAACGCTGTCGATTCGCCTTTCGCGACAGCTTTGGCAGTAATTTCAATGTCAACAACGGGTTCCTCGGTGGAGAAGATGCTAGCCCATGTCGTCAACACTCAGGGTGAGATTCTGGGCCTACTCCAAAACCAGACATTAATTGAAAAAGATCTAGCTTCAAAGTGGTTGGCTAACGTCGACCGCCAGCGGAAGTCACGTGTTTTCCATTCACTTTTGGGTTCGGAAAACAAGTTTCAATCCTTGACGAAACAAGCCGAAATTGTCGTTCTAGTTCAAGATCTCGAATCTAAACTTAAGACCTTAGTTGTTGATAGTCCAGAGCACGAAGAAACAACCGCCGTTTTGAAAAGGCTCCGCGAAGCCTACGGCCTCTTTTAAGGAACGCATTCATGAGAAAGAAAAGTTGCCAGGCACTTAGCACGTCGTCAGATCCTATCGAAGGACCTTCGTCCAGTCCAATTCCCTGAACCTCAGGCGATTGAGCCAACAAAACGTGGCCTTCATTCCCTGGATTACGCCTGCATTCCGGCGGCGCGTTCCACCGGAAATGCGAAAAGGCCAGGCATTCAGCACAGCTCATGTCACTCCCCCAAATCGTGTCCCCCGCCCCTGATTCTGGCCACCGTTTCCCCTTCAGAAGACCTCCAGACGCATGGAGTCAGATGGCCTTCGTTGCATTTCTCATCCCCAGTGTCCCCGCCTGTCTCGCTTTCGGTTACCCATTTAAAACGCCAAGCATTTTTACCCGCATCAATTCCCGTTTCATCGCCTCCACCACCCTAACGCCCTCATCATCAGCTTTTTGCATCAACCAATAATCCGTCCCCCCGTTCTCCAATCCACCACACCCTGTCGGCGCATTTGACTTCACAGTCCCTCAAAAACCCTTCGCTATCCCCACCCCCACGACCTCATTCTCCACCCCATAAGCACCTCACATCACACGCCTCCCAATCCTTCATAAGGCACTCGCTTTGAAGTTTGCGTCTCCCGCAAAACCATGCACCCTATTTCTTGTATGAAGATTCGCCAATTCCTAGTCGCTGTTCTCATCGCCGCCCCTTCGCTCGCATTCTCAGGAATCGACCTTCCCTCCAAAGTCTACACTCAGGCCGATCTCGAAAAGGCAAAAGCTGAGGCCGTCACCAAAGGCAAACCCCTCTCCATCCTCTACACCGACAAAGACTCCACCTGCCCCCTCTGCAACAATGCCGCCAACACCATGATCAAGGAACTGGGCAGCAAGACCATCATGGTCTACGTGAGATCCACAGGTGAGCTGCCCGCCACCGTCAAAGACGCCTTGCGCCCCGGCAAATTCATCCCAAAAATCGCCGTCTTCGACCCAACCTTGACCAACACTCTCGGCACCGTGACCTACGAATCAGTCAAAGACGACGCCCGTAAGGCCTTCCGCGAAGTCGAGCGCGCCATCCGCGACTACAAAGCAGAAAGCTAGAGCTCGAGTAAATCAAACACGGCGAAGTTTACGCTGGCAGGGCATAACGATGAAATGGTCGGGCCTATTACCCTCCATAACTTCACCCCAAAAGGCCGAAATCCACGCCGTTTCATCCTAACGCGCCAGCCGCCCGCTAGACCTGGGCACTCAAGACTCAAAAGATGCCCCCATTCACCTGGAGGTTCTGTCCGTTGATCCATCGGCCTTCCTCACTCGCAAGAAACAACACGGCATCGGCGATGTCGGCAGCCTCCCCAAGCCGACCAAGCGGCGTCTGAGCAATGAGTTGCTGGATGGCCGGCTCCGGCATGATGAGTCCATCAGTCCGCGTCACTCCCGGAGACACCAGATTCACCGTAACACCTCGGCTGCCGAGCTCTTTCGACAGACAAAGGGCGAACTGCTCACCCGCAGCCTTGCTAGCCGCGTAAAGCCCCGCACCAGGCATGGCCATCTTCGTGGCCCCCGTGGAAAATTGGATGATCCGGCCGCCATCCGCCACCCGTTTCGCCGCCTGCTGAAGCACATACATGACGCCAAGGGTGTTCAGGCCAAAGACGCGCTCACAGTCCTCCGTCGTCAGCTCCGCATGCAGCTTAAAGATCGAAGTCGCCGCCGCACTGACGATAACGTGCGGTTGCCCAAAAGCTTTTTCCGCAGTGTCAAAAAGCCGGACAATGTCATCCACCTTGGACATGTCGCCTTGCACCGCCACCGCCATGCCTCCCGCATCAGCGATCTCTTTCACCACTTCAGCAGCTTTGTCGGGATTGCCCGCATAATTGACCACAACGGATGCCCCCTCAATTCCGAGGCGTGTGGCAATGGCCCGACCAATGCCTCGAGAAGCACCAGTCACGATGGCAGTTTTGTTGGAGAATCGTTTCATTTTGTATTGTCATGTTAAGAGTTCACTCAGAATCAAGGCCCGAATTGAGCGGCTTCATTTGAAAATGAATCCAGTTCCCAAGGATCGCAATGAGGCACAAAAAAGTGCCCACTTGCCTTGACGCCACTTTAGGGATTGATGTTCGTCCTCATGAAGCCCAAACAGATTCACTGCGAAGTCGAAGACCTTCTGATTCTGCTCGGAGGCCGCTGGAAGGTACTCATCATCTGGCGAATCTCTGAAGGCATTTGCCGCCATGGCCAGCTCCTGCGTTCCCTGGAAGGCATCAGCAAAAAGATTCTAACCCAACGATTAAGGGAGTTGGAGTCCGCGGGGATTGTTCATCGCAGTAGCTTTCTGGAGGGCAAAGTCAAAGTGGTGGAATACGCCCTCACCGACTGGGGCCGGGAAGTCATGGAACTGGTCAACCATCTGCACGAATGGGCAGTGACAAAACACGATCGAATTCGTCCCAAAACACGCTAGCCGCTGGACCAGTTCTCGAATAGACGGTCAATTTGATCCGGTGAACGTAACGGCTTTAGAGACAGGGAAATCGCGCCGCCCACTTTTAACCCAATTGCAGTCAAACGGCTGACCCAGCCAAAAATCAGCGATACATAACACCAACAACCTGCTGCTCGTTTCGCGAAGCTTCGCGTCCCAATTCTCCCCAGCTTCAATCTGTCAAACTCACCACGAAAGCTTCCAAAGCTCCTGCGTCTTGTTGCTGAAGTCGATCCTTACCGCGGCGTTGTAGTCGAATGTCGAACAGCCGACTCCCGGATTGCCGACGCCATCGGAACGCACCGCACTGTAAAGACTGATGCTGGAGACTCTCACCGGCGTCCCTTGAGCAGTCGTGTAAAGTCCACCCTTGCGCAACAGCACTCGGGGCTCCCTCAACACACTTGAACTATCATTGCCCCCTAAACTCAGCCTGCCGGCCAACAAAACCTGGTTACTGCTTGATGGCGAACCCTTGAGGCCTACGAGTACATTGTATCCACCGCTCCGGGGGTTCATGTCCACCCTCTGCAGGCTCGCGATGGTCGCCCCATGAAGTCCAGCCACCGGAAAACCGGTGCGAAGCAAACGGCGGAAGGTGCCATTTGCCTCCCGAATATACAGACCGATATTGTCGCCGCCAGTGACACCGGAACCGCTTAGCTGGGCCTGAAACATCAGAGTCGAATCCGGAACTTGCCAGAAGGCGAGGATCTTCGCTACGCTCACTCGAGGCTCGATCAACTCCCCCTTGCGCAACATCAAACCGGTCGGCGAAGCCCAAATTCCTTCATTGTTGCTGGTGGTACTTCCTCCACCTGTGATGACCCCGCGGTAGTAAGGGGCATGAACCCCGACAAGTTGCGTAAAGCTCGCCCCTGGCACTCCAGGAACAGTGGAGGAATTCGCAAATCGCACAGGCGCCACACTGGGGTCTTTGTAAAACGCACCCAGGGTGATGGAACCATCCGATGCAATCACCTTCGACGAGAAAGTCCGTCGGTTAAGGTCGCCGCTGATCAATGGGTCAAACTGTCCGAACCTTTCACCGCCACCAGCAGGTGTCGGACTGCCCTCCCGACTGAAGTTCGGTCCGGATGGGCTGTAATAACCTGTGTCGCTGTCGCTGGTGGCGTCTCCTGTCCCTGTTTTGAGCGTGAAACGAAGTCCTGTGCTTCCCTCCATCCCCACCACCGACGCAATGGCTGCGAGCCTGCTGCCGCCCAAAGACCCGATCGCATCCCCGGTTCGCAAAATGGCTGTCACACTTGGCGTGCTCGAGGCAGAGATCAGCACCGAATTGTTGGCCGAGGTGACACCTGTCCCCTTCAGAGTGGCAAGAAACTGCGTGCCGAAATCATTGGTCATCAATGGCTGCCCCAACGTGGCGATGCGTGTGCCGGAAAAGCTCACCCCTAACTTGCCAGTTAGATCGACATTGTTAAGCACTGCAGCCCGCATCGGGCCTAAATCAAAGCTGCCCAGATCGTGAAAGCACCCCAATGTCGGCCCACCACTGATGCTGCTCTTCAAACTGGACGTGAAAGCAGCCCGATTGACTTGATTCACTGTGGGCAAGCCCAGCGAATCATACACGGTAGCCAGAGTCTCAGCCGCCGCACTGCCACGGTTAGCCAGAAAATCACCATTCAGGGGTGCCGCTAGGCCTTCAAAAACATAGACCGCCCCAGCTCCCGCTTCACCACGTGCATTGGTTCTTCCTGGAGCGCTCACGACGGCTCGGGAACCGTCCAAAGCGACATCGTAGCCGTAAAAATCTTGAGTGACGGTGTCTACGATATCAAGTCGGAGCAACTGCTGGCCCCGAGCCGAAAAGAGCACGGCTTGCCCCTCGTCAGAAAACCTCCCTGGCCCTCCCGCTAGCACCAGTTGGCCGGAAACGGCTACCGAACGCCCAATCTCATCGAAATTGATTGGATTGGTGATTTGGTATCGATTGTACGAACCCCGCAGTGTATCTCCGATATGAACGGCCCCACGGTCGGTACCTCCTATGCTATTAAGATTGTCTCCAACCACCACTTTTAGCCCATCCACCGCCAGATCACTGCCGAAGCGATGACCTGCGTTCGGGTTTGTAGGAGTGTTCTCAATGATAAACTCCCCCGTTTGAACATTGTAAACACGCACAGTCCCACCTGTCGTGAATGAAGCAGAGACAAAGGCCAAGCTACCAGAAAGCGCTACTGCGTGTCCCATTTGGTCGCTGTTAGCCTGCGTCGTATCTGTAAGCGTCCAGCTCTGAAATCCAGACACAATGTTAAACAAATAGGCCGCGCCGCGTTCATTGGTCCGGCCAGGCGCACCGACCAAGGCAGTGGTACCCTCCAAGGCAACGCTCGTGCCAAAGTAGTCGCCTGCGGCTCCCCCGGTAGCCTGCAGTTTCACGGCTGCGGCGTTTGGAGAGGCGGCCATGTCATAAACAAAAACCGCACCCGCACCATTGCCATACCCAGGAGCACCCACGATCACCCGGGTGCCACTAACAGCCACCGCATAGCCAAAATACATGCCGAGAACCGGAGCGGAACCTGTCACCACATCTGGCTTCAGCGTTCGCAAAAGCTTACGGCTGGCAGCATCATACACAAAGACTGAACCCACCCCCACACCTGCATCAATGCCAAAAAGGGAATCTCTGTTTGCACCGACGACTAGGTATCGCTCATTCAACGCCAAAGCAGTACCAAAGTTGGCACCTTGAACGCTCGTAGAGCGTACGATCTCGAGTTTGTGAACCACAGGTGAAAGAGCTGAGCTCACACTGGCAAGTCCCATGACGGCGGCGGCTAGGAGAAAGATCTTCATTCGGTTCTAGAGTTTAGGGAATAACTTGAAGAGGTCCCATGCTTTGGGCTGTCCATCACCCACATTAAGTGACTTTTCCCATCGCGCGATCCTCTCATCTCAACTTGGAGCACACGCAGCACGAGTAACCAAAATCCACAGGTTGTCTACTGCTCTCAATCACAGCTTCGGCCTAAAGAGACCCAAAAGAAAAACACCAGGCATCTTTCAAGTCATCAGATCTCATCATAGGGCTCTCGACCATTCCACTTCCCTGATCCTACAGTGATTGCATCACGAAAAGCCAGCCTCCGCTCAACTCCCAAACCCTCCATTCTGGTGGCGCGTAAGCTTGGTATTTTTATGAACAGGTTCATTTACGGCCTGTCACAATAAATTCAGGTCGGGTCAGCAGAGCATCGCATTAACACCGATTGCGTATGTACCCTACCAATCCGAATGCCGCCAACCGTTCGTTAAACTAAATGTGCGCCAGTCATTGCGCGACAAGCCACCCTTCGATTGGTTCCCCATTCCAGCCGCTAACCCGCCCCCATGCCCCCCCCGCGCAAAACACGTCGCCCCTCAGACCCGCTCTTCCGCCTCTTGGTTGAAAACATCGGCGATGTCCTCTGGTTCAAACAACTCTCCCCTCCCGCTTTCACCTATCTCAGCCCAGCCTTCGAATCCCTCTGGCTCCATCCTGTCGAGGACGCCTACGCCGACCCCGACCTCTGGGAAAACGCCATCCACCCTGACGACCGCCCCGCCGTCGTTCACGCCCTCCACCTTTGGTTCACTGGCCACACCCCGGAATACCAGGCCGAATACCGCATTCTCAACCGCCTTGGCCAAACCCGCTGGCTCGCGGATCGCGGCATCATCCTCAGCCTCCGCGACGGACGCCCCTTTCAAATCGCCGGTATCGCCCGTGACATCACCGACCACCAGCAAGACCACCTGACCCGCAGCCGCCTCGCCGCAGTCGTCGAATCCTCAGAGGACGCCATCATGACCCTGGACCTCAACGGCCTCATCCAAACCTGGAACGCAGGCGCTGAAGCCACCTTTGGCTACTCCGCTGCCGAAGCCATCGGCCAGCCCGTCGCACTCCTCCGGCCTCCAGAAGCCGCTGATGACGAGGCCATCTTCAAAGAACGCATCCGCCAGGGCCTCCGCATCCACCACTACGAAACCCGTCGCCTCCGCAAAGACGGCTCCATCATCGACATTTCCCTCTCCATCTCCCCCCTTCGCGACCATTCAGGCCGCCTCATCGGCTTCTCCAAAATCTCCCGTGACATCACCCGCCGCCTCCGCGCCGAACGCATGCTCCACCGCCTCAATGCCGAGCTCGAATCCAGAGTCCAGGAACGGACCGCCGCCCTCAGCCGCGCCTACGACGAACTTCAAAGCCTCGTCGAGACTCGCCGCCAACTCGAAAGGGAAGTCCTCAACATCAGCGAACTCGAACAACGCCGCATCGGACAGGATCTCCATGACGACCTCGGTCAGCAAATCGCAGGTGCCTGGATGATGAGCAGCGTACTCCAGCGCACCCTCTCCCGCCGCAACGACCCCGAGTCGGACTCCGCCGCTCGCATCTCCTCCCTCCTCGAACAAGCCCTCAACCGCACCCGCTCCCTCGCACGCGGACTCCACCCCGTCGCCCCCGAAGAAGGCGGTCTCCAAGCCGCCCTCCGCCAGCTCGCCGAACATGGCCAAACCCTCTTCGGCATCTCCTGCCACTTCTCCTCCCGCGGCTCCACCTCCCTCGATGACCCCGCCATAACCACCCACCTCTACCGCATCGCCCAGGAGGCCCTCAGCAATGCCGTCAAACACGGCCACGCCTCTCGCATCCGCATCTCCCTCCACACCACCCGCCGCTCCCTCCGCCTCCTCATCGACGACAACGGCTCCGGCTTCTCCCCTCCCCCACCCTCTCACCCAGGCATCGGCCTCCGCATCATGCGCTACCGCGCCGACCTCATTCACGCTGCCCTCGAGATCCTCCCCCGCTCACCCCACGGCACCCGCCTCTCCTGCTCGCTCCCCCTCATCGACCCCAAACCCCATGCCTAAATCCCCATCTTCCACCAAAAAATCCCCCTCCCCTGCCCGCCACCGTCTCCTCATCGTCGACGATCACCCGGTCTTCCGCGCCGGCCTCGCCAGCCTCATCCGCCTTGAAGAAGATCTCGAAGTGTGCGCCGAAGCCGGCGACGCCGCCCACGCCCTCACCCTCATCGAACACCACTCCCCGGACCTCCTCCTCATCGACATGAGCCTCCCCGGCCGCAGTGGCCTCGAACTCCTCAAAGACGCGCGCTCCCTCCTCCCCTCCCTCCCCATTCTCGTCATCTCCATGCACGACGAAACCGTTTACGCCGAACGCGTCATCCGCGCAGGCGGTCGCGGTTACATCATGAAACAAGCCGGCCCGGACAACATCATCGCCGCCATCCGCCGCGTCCTCTCGGGCTCCGTTTTCGTCAGCGATGCCATGTCCGCTCGCATCCTTGACAGCCTCTCACGCTCTCCCTCCGCCACCTCCATCTCTTCCCTCTCAGATCGCGAGTTCGAAGTCTTCCACCTCATCGGCCAGGGCCACGACGCCCAGCAAATCGCCGCCTCCCTCCACCTCAGCATCAAAACCGTCGACACCCATCGCGCCACCATCCGCCGCAAGCTCGGTCTCAAATCCAACACCGAACTCATCCACCGCGCCATTCAATGGATCGGCACCCAGGCCTGATTCTCATCCCTTCCGCCGCCTGAGACCCTCTCAGCCATTTCCTGAGATTCATCGCGGAACTTGCCTCACGAACGCCTGCGCCCTCCCGGCGTTCTTATTCATGTGCGCTCTTCGCCGCCACCAGCGGCCACAGCGCCAACTCAGATCAACCCTCTAACCAAAACATACCATGATCCTACGCCTCGCCCTCCTCGGCCTCCTCGCAGCGGCCCTTTCCTCGTGCAGCACCTACCAAATCGCCTCCAACCAAGGCGCCGAACACCCCTGCTACAGCACCTGGAACCCCCTACCTCACAACAGCTAATCACTCCACCCGCGGAGTCGGTATAAAACAAACCCTCTCCGCGGCCACCCCTTTCCCATCCCTTCTCTATGATCATCAAACTCGACTGGTTCCGCTGCTCCCCTCGCAAAAAATGGGAGACTCAAATCCACCAATCCCTCGAACACTTCGCCGCTCTCAAACCCGTCTCCCATGCCGGTATCCGCGTCGAAGAAAACATCGAGTCAGGACACCGCTTCCACATCAGCATGCTCCTCAGCATCCCCGGACCAGACCTCGCTGCCCAAGCCAAGGGTCAAACCTTCGACGAGGCCCTCTCCAAACTGAACGCCTCCATCTGCCGCTCCCTCACCCAGCGCGCCAAAAACAACCGCCGCAACACCGACGCCCCCAAAGGCGTCAAACCTCAGTTCCGAGGTTGATCCCTCAGCCTCCCCTCCCCACCACACCCAACCAACCATGCCCCCCTTGCGCCACCTCGCAGGCATCACGTTAATCCTGCTCTCCTTCTCCACGGACGGCTCCCTCCACGCCGACCCCTCCCCACCCCCTCCCCTCGTTTCTCACCCTCCAAACCACCACCACTACGAGGTCGTCCCCCACTCCGAGCTCGAAGCCCTCAGTCAAGCCTCCCGGCGCATCGCCTCAATGATGGACGCCATCCTCCCCTTCGAATCCACCGTCTGGCCCCACGCCATCCGTGACGAACTCGGCCGCACCGGCATCTTCCTCGCCCCTTCCATCCCCTTCAACACCCTCGCCACCAACCCCGACGAAGATCCCCTCAAAGGCTGGATCGTCTGCGCCATCCTCGCCACCGGCAAATACATCGAGACCATCCCCTTCCCTGTCCATCACGTCTGCCTCACCGACCAAACCGGCATGCGCGGCGAACTCTGGTGCTACGACATCGACATCGCCACCGTCCGCTACCTCCACCGTCACCTCGCCTCCGGCACCCTCACCGCCGAACAAGCCTACCAAACCCTCATCGCCCGCTGGAAAAAAATCACCCGCCCCACAACGCTTCCCAAAAAATCCCCCAACCCCGTTCCCATTCGCAGCAGCCCCTCCAGCTCCTCGAAACGCCTCCATTCCTAAACCGGTTCTCGAAAAGATTGTCATTTTGATCCGGCAAGCGCAGCGACCTCAGTGGCAAGGAAGTTGCGCAGCCCGCTATTAGATCAATAGCGGGCAAGCGGCTGACGCCGCCAATGAGGCCACTCCGCCGACCAGCAAGGTGACAAGCATTTCGAGAGTCGGTCTAACCCGATGCGCCACGTGAAGGATGCATCTCACGTTCCAAATCATCGCAAGTTCACCCGCTCAGACTGCTTGGATTCACCACTCGCCGAGATGGCTTCAAACGAGAGGCTCACTCCTTTCTCTCCAGCCTTCAGCGGCAGGCTGAACTCGAAAGGAAAAGAATCGTCGGCCAGCGTTTCATCGCGACCCGGAAGCGTGACGCCAAGCCGGGCAGTCTCCACCGTCTGTTCGTCGGCAGTCAGATAAGCATAGAGCCAGCTGAGCTCGGGACCAAAGGAGAGGATCATGGCCTGGGCTTCACCAAACGGAGTCTCGATGCGCTGATGCGAGATCGACTCGGCATCAACAAGTCCTGCAGTGAACTTGGGCTGGAAACGGGCCTGGATCCGAACGCCTTCGATGACCAGCGCGGTGATGCCTTTCGGGCTGAGTGAGATTCTGGCGGCACCATCGATCACGCTGAGCTTCGCAGCCTCGCGTTGGTTGTCACGCCACACGCTCGCGTTGTAGGTGCCTGCAGGGATGGCAAGCTTCACGCCAACATCGCGCAATTCACGGTCACATTCGTTCATGAAGGCGATGCAAAGCGTGTCTTCGCCACGGGCAGCGATGTGATTGACCTGCACATTGTCAGTGGTGACGAGGCCTTTGGGCATCCAGGGAGTCACGTCGCTTTGATCATAGAACTTCCCCGGTGCTCCATGCACGCCGCTTTGCAGGAAGGCATAACACTCAGCATACTCATGCGGGAAATCGATGGCACACTGCGAACGGTCGCGCACCTCCGCCATGAGGTAGTCCAGCACAAGGTTCGCCATCGGCAGGACGTGGTTGTAGTGGAAAGACGTGGTCGGCTTCAGCTCATCATGCGGATGCAGCGGAAAATCCGCTTTCTCCTGCGCCGTCGAGTAGAGCGTGTTGAAGTGATAACCAGGAAAGTTGGCAAAGCGGCCAATCATCGCGCTGCGGGCGATGTCGCGGAGGAAGGCGTCACCTGTGTCTTCGGCAATGCGGAGGAAGACCGGCGCATGCGTGGCAAAATAGAGGGCGATGCGCTGCACGGTACCGTTGCCTTCGCAGGTGAGTCCCTGCTCAGAGACGCGCCACGCGGGCACCGTTTCCTTGGCGGCACGAATCAGGCCGGGTTTGTCGAGCGAACCGCGACTTGGCGCAAACCCGCTCTCATTCACTGTGATATCAGCGTCAGGCACCGCGGGATAAAAGAAGATGAGCTGCGCATACAGCCGCGCTCCGCGATGCGCGGCAGCAAGATGACGCGGCTCATGCGTGTCGCGATACAACTCATAAAAATCTTTCCATGCAGGCAGCATGTATTCGAAGAAGGTGCCATCAGCAGCCTCAGTAAAGTCGGTGGGCACTTTCGTAAGTTCCGGTTCAGCTTTGGCGATAGCGGTATCAAGCCACTTCCGCTCACCGGTCGCACGGTAGCGCCAAAGGTCATTTTGCCAGGCATCGCCGCGGCTGACCCAAGTCATGTTCAAGGTGCGGTCCGTCGTTTGCAGACGCTGCATGGCCTGAAGGAAAACCGGGGCTACTCCGCCGCTCAGGCGATGCAGCGCCGCCAGTTCAGAAAGTGGCATCGCCGGTCCAGCCATCCGTCGTGAGGGAGTCTGGCTACCCTTCAAACCTTCTTCATTCAGCGCAAAGAGGAACTTCTCGCGGGAAAGCAGATACTCAAGAATCGGCACACCCTGCTCGCGGAACAGTCGCTCATTGTCCATGACAAAGGCCAGGCCAAGCGGATGCAGCGCACTGACGTTTTTCACCGAACCATGGGAATCGGGATAAAAAAAAGCTTTGTTCGGCGGATCGAAGTTGCCCCAGGGGCCAAGCACCAAATCAAGCATGTTCTCCAGCGCAGTATTGAGCGATGTGAGCGTATTCTCACGCCTGTCCCGGAAGCCACAGACGTCCCCTGCGACCTGCTCAAAGGTCTCACTCAGCGGTTTCGATTCTGCGACGAGCGCCAGCTCAAAACGGTGCTTCATCCCTGCCTCAAACCGCGATTCCTTCGAGCCAAGAAAGGGCGCGAAGACCATCGGCTGCGCATCGCCCTGCGCATTGCGCAAGGTGACACCGAAGCGCCGCGTTTGCGCAGTGGGCATCGCGTACGGAAATTGCTGCGGCTGAGCGAACACACCGAGCGTGCCACCTCGGGTCTGCACGAGACATCCCGGAATCGAACAGATGTCATCGGGAATAAGAAAACTCTCCTCAGGCAAGCGCCGCCCATTCCACACCATCGGTTGAAACAACTCGATTACGTCCACCATCGACGCAGCGGGTGCCCCGGCAAAGGCGACCGACCACATGCCCGGCTTCTTCGCCGTGAACGTGTAGCGCAATTTCCCTTTGGTGCGCTCTGCCTCAAGTTCGATCGCCTCATGCATGAATTTCCAGCGCGTCACCTCCCCGTGTTGTTCGATGCTCGGCTGCGTCAACCTGATGACCTCGCCCACTTTGAAAATGTCCCGTTCCATCGTCCCATTGCCGCGCTTCCAGCCAACAAGATTGTAAATCGGCTCCTTCCACTTCACCGGAGCGATGGCAACCGGCTCCTGCGAGTGGATGGCGATGAACTCGGGGCGGAAGACATCGTCTGCGCTCAATGAGGCGAGCGGAACGAGGAAGAAGGTTGCGAGTGTGATGAGATGTTTCAAAGTCTTGTTTCCCTAGCCTGACCTATTCATGAAAGTCGTGGCGAGACGCGGCGAAAGCCCGCAGTGGCTAGGCGGGCGCAGTTTTGAAAGGCTGAGTGCATTTGTAAATGCTCGATGCCTTTCAAAGCAAGCCCAACGCCGCCAATGCGGGCTTGCAGCCAGTCGTAGTAGAGTTTCATGAAAAGGTCAGGCTAGCTCAGACAGATGGCCCACCGGAAGAAAAATGACAGGGATTTAGCGCATTATCAGATCGTCTCGAAGAACCTGGGGTGAAGATTTGGGAGCACCGATGACTCTTCAACCACCCCACCCAAAAACACCCTCCGCCCGCTTTCAGCCCTCCGCCCCAATCTTCCCTGCAAACCCGCCCCCGTTTCCCACGTTATCCCCCACGTCATGAATACCCGCATCGAACGCCGCACCTTCCTCCGTGGAGTCGGAGCCACCCTCGCTCTCCCCTGGCTCGAAATCATGACCCCCGCCGCCCGCGCCGCGCAAAGGCAACTACCCCCGCGCCGCTTCGTCACCTTCTTCCAGCCCAACGGCGTCTTCCCCAAAGCCTGGGATGTCACCGGCGTCGGCAAAGACTTCTCCCTCTCTCCCATCCTTGAGCCCCTCGCCGCCTTCAAAAGCGACATGCTCGTCCTCAGTGGCCTCGACAGTTGCGGCAAAGGCCACGTCAAACTCACCGGCGCCTTCCTGACCGGCACCGCCATCGAAAACAACGTCAACGGCATCTCCGTCGATCAAATCATCGCCCGTCAAATCGGCCAAACCACCCGCTTCGCCAGCATCGAACTCGGCACCGAACCTCCCCGCCAAGGCATGGCCGGCGACGACCCCATCGCCCTCGCCAACACCGTCTCCTGGAGCAGTCCCACCCAGCGCATCTCCCCCGAAATCAGCCCCCGCGCCGCTTTCGACCGCCTCTTCCGCGACCCCTCCTCCCCCGAAGCCCGCCGCGCCGCCGAAAACCGCCGCAGCGTCGTCGACCTCGTCCTCGAAGACGCCAAAAACCTCCAACGCATCGCCAGCGGCCGCGACAAACAAAAAATCGACGAATACCTCGCCGGCGTCCGCGGCGTCGAACAGCAGATCGAGCGCACCCTCAATCCCCCCACCCCCGAGTGGACCCCGTTGTCTCCCCCGGACATGCGCCGCCCCCCCGCAGGCCTCCCCCTCAGCAAAGACGAGCACATGCGCCTCATGCTCGACCTCATCGTCCTCGCCCTCCAAACCGACACCACCCGCGTCGCCACCTTCATGAGCGCCCACGGCTTCAGCCGCCAAAACTTCACCTTCCTCGACGGCGTCAAAAACGACCACCATGGCATGAGCCATCACAAAAATCAGGAAGCCCTAGTCAAAGAATACACCACCGTCAGCCGCTGGTATGCCCAGCAGGTCGAATATCTCCTCACCCAAATGCGCCGCATCGAAGAAGGCAACGGCTCCCTCCTCGACAACAGCCTCGTCCTCTACGGCAGCGAAATGAAAGACGGCAACGGCCACATCAAAGAAGACCTCCCCCTCGTCCTCATCGGCAAATCCCAGGGCCACGCCAAAACCGGTCAACACCTCGCCTTCGCTCCCGGCACCCCCCTGGCCAACCTCCACCTCACCCTCGCCCAGCAATTCGGCGCCGAAATCGAGTCCTTCAACAACGTCAGCACCGGCACCCTCAACGGCCTCTTCGCGTAAGATCGAAGCCCCGTTCCCCAGCTCTCAGAAACACACCGCTTTCCGACCGCTCTTTCCTTGTCCAAGAGCCCTCCCATTCCGCCTTCTGTTACCGTGCGCCGCACTTTCACCATCTCACTCATCGCCCTCTCATCAGCGGCTTCTCCAGCCGCCGACGATCTGGCGTTTTTTGAGACCAAGGTGCGCCCCCTGCTGGTCAAACACTGCTACGAATGCCACTCCCAGGAATCCGGCAAACAAAAAGGTGGCCTCCTCCTGGACCGCAAAGAAGGCTGGACCAAAGGCGGTGACGCAGGCCCCGCCCTGGTTCCAGGTCAGCCCGCAAAAAGCCTGCTCATCCACAGCATCCGCTACGAGGACGAGGACCTGCAAATGCCCCCCAAGTCCAAGCTCCCCCCCGAAGCCATCCAAATCCTCGAACAATGGATCGCCATGGGCGCCCCAGACCCCCGCATCGAGTCCCTCGCCTCCGCCATCTCAAAGAAGACCATCGATTTCACCGCTGCCCGCCAAAGCTGGGCCTTCCGCCCCCTGCAAAAAGCCACTCCGCCCGCCATCAAACAGTCAGACTGGCCGCGCAACGATCTCGACGCCTTCATCCTCGCCGAACTCGAAGCGGAGAACCTCAAACCCGCGCCCGACGCCGACCGCATCACCCTCCTGCGCCGCCTCAGCTACGATCTCACCGGCCTGCCACCCTCGCCTGACCTGTCCGAAACCTCCGACCCGTCCGCCTATGTGGACCATCTCCTCAGCAGCCCCCAGTTCGGCGAAAAATGGGGCCGCTACTGGCTCGACCTCGCCCGCTACGCCGACTCCAACGGCGGCGACCGCAACTACACCTTCTACCAAGCCTGGCGTTACCGGAATTACGTCATCGACGCCTTCAACCGCGACAAACCCTACTACGACTTCATTCGCGAGCAGCTCGCCGGCGACCTCCTACCCGCCTCCACTCCCCACCAGCGGCGCGACCAAATGATCGCCTCCACCTTCCTCGCCCTCGGCCCCAAAATGCTCACCGAGCGTGACAAAGAAAAACTCCATCTCGACACCGTCGACGAGCAGATTGACACCATCGGCCGCGCCTTCCTCGGCCTCACCATCGGCTGCGCCCGCTGCCACGATCACAAATTCGATCCCTTCAGCCAACAGGACTACTACGCCATGGCCGGCTTCTTCCGCTCCACCGAAGTCGTCATGGGCACCCGCAACGGCTGCGTCAACGTCGCCAGTTGGGTCGAGCAGGCTCTGCCTCAGCCAGAGCCTGCCATGAGCGAACTCACCAGCAAAGTCCAGCGCCTCGAACTCGCCATGCGCCTCAAAGTCGAACGCGACTTCATGAAAAAAGTCGGCGGCAAAATGTCCCTCGAAAAGCTGCCCCTCGCCGGCGTCATCTACGACGAAGCCGACGCCGAGCTCATCGGCGACTGGAAACAATCCAACCTCTCCAAAAACCGCTTCGGCGATCACTACATCCACGACGACAGACGCCAAAAGGGCGAGAAACAAGCCATCTTCCGCGGCAGCCTCCCCGAAACCGGCATCTACGAAGTACGCCTCGCCTATCCCGCCAAAGCCAATTGCGACAAACAAGTTCCCATCACCGTCGAAGCCTTCGATGGCACCCACGAAGTCCTCTTTGACCAGACCCGGAAGCCCGCCATCGGCGGCTTGTTCGAACCCATCGGCCGCTTCCACTTCGAAAAAGGCGGCCGCGCCAACATCATCATCCGCACCGCCGGCACCAGCGACTACATCATTGTCGACGCCGTCCAGTTCATCTCAGAACGCGACATCGAACGCGAAGCCACCGCCCTCGCCATGGCCAACGGCACTCGCAGTGGCGACCCGCTGCTCACCATGCAAAGCGAGGACCTCGAAAAGGAACTCAACAAACAAATCAACGCCCTCAAAGACGCCGAACTCGCCATGGCCCCCCGCGATGCCCGCGACGCCGGCGACATCCACCTCCGCGTCCGTGGCGAGGTGAACCAACTCGGCCCCAAAGTCCCGCGCAGCTTCCCCAGCGTCCTCCACACCGGCCCCGCGCCCGCCATCCCCGCCGGCTCCAGCGGCCGCCTCCAACTCGCCGACTGGATCACCAGCCCAAACAACGCCCTACTCGACCGCGTCATCGTCAACCGCCTCTGGGCCCAACTCTTCGGCCGCGGCCTCGTCAGCACCGTCGACAACTTCGGCGCTCAGGGTGAGAAACCCACCCATCCCGCTCTGCTCGACCACCTCGCCGCAAAATTCCGCGCCAGCGGTGGCTCGATCAAAGCCCTCATCCGCGAGATCGTCCTCAGCCGCACCTACCAACTCGCCGCCGAAGCCACCTCCCCCCGAACCCTCGCCGACCCCGAAAACCGCCTCTTCAGCCGCCGCTCCTATCGCCGCCTCACCGCCGAGGAAATCCGCGATAGCCTCCTGTTCCTCACCGGCGACCTCAAACTCGAACAAGCCTCCGCCACCGCGCTCACCTACGGCGAAGACCTCGACAAACCCATGTCCTTCGACACCGAATCGCGCCGCAGCATCTACCTCCCCGTCGCCCGCAACAACCTCGCCCCCGAACTCGAAATCTTCGACGCCGCCAACCCCGAGATGGTCTCCGGCGACCGCCCCCTCACCACCGTCCCCACCCAGGCCCTCTACCTGCTCAACAGCACCTCCCTGCAAAAACACGCCGCCACCCTCGCCCAGCAAGCCTACGCCCGACCTGACGCCGTCACTTGGCTGCACCAAACCATCCTCGGCCAGTCCCCCAGTCCCACCGCCGCCCAACGCGCCAACGCCTTCATCACCTCCTCCCCCGACGATCGCGAAAAAGCCCTCGCCGACCTCGCCCACGTCCTCCTCGCCTCCACCGAGTTCCTCTTCTTGGAGTAATAATCCTAGAAACGGAAATGGAAAGGGATGAAGATGGCGTCGTGCTTGGTTCCGCAAGGCTTCCCGGTTCGCAGCGGTTGCATCGATAAAGTGATGCCACCCGAGAAGCGGGAAGCCTTGTGGGGCCAATGACGACGGCAGATTCGCCCTCGGCCATTTCCGTTTTTAGGATAATGCCTCAAACTCGAAGCCCGAGGCTTGCCCGCGCTTCCTTACGGACCATCTGGGCGGCTTTGAGTGCCTTCTTAAAATCATGCGCGGTGGCTTCGTGGCCTGGATATCGGAACTCGACCGCGTGATCACTAAGCAGCGTGACCGTCGGCAGCATGGCAGTCCACAATGGCTCCACGGGCAGCAGTAACTTCAGCAGTTTTGCCAGATCGTGCGTTTTGGGAGGCAAGATGCCGACCTCCTCCAATTTGGCTTTCAAATATTTTTCCGCTGATTGCTGACACGCAAAGCAACCATGATCGTGGAAGGTCACTTTGCGACGGCGAGAAAGGACAACCGCCAATTGGTAATCTGTCTCGGCCTTTTTGACCCACTCACGCGTGGACGGCTTCATACATAACTTTTCCGTTCTGGGTGATGTGCGTCATAAACAGGTCCTTCTGCCGAACTCGCCGCTCCACCTCAGACTCGCCACGCACAAGAATATCGACTGGAAAATCAGCATCAACTGCGAGGCGCATTTTGGTGCCAATGCCACGATATGCACGTTTTGACCTCGGCATCACCACAAGCACGTCCACATCTGAATCCTCATTGGGTTTGCCATAAGCGTAAGATCCGAAAAGGATGATCTTCAGCGGCTTGAAAGTGGCAGCGATGGCGTCGCAGTAGCGATTGATGTCGGTCATGGATACCATAAGGCACAGTTAGCCGTTCCGAGACGCCTTGTTCAAGGTGATTTTGAGCGTGAAGAAAACCTGCGAAAAACATCCTCACTGGACGTTTTATGTCCAAATCCTTACCTGGGGTCGCCTTTCCTTTGCAATAGTATCCATCTCGCTCCGCGAGAAGAGCCGCACCGCTACCAAACCATGAAATCGCCCTCTTCCTCTCGCCGATCGTCCGCTTCGACCAAGCTGCAGGCTCGCTTCGTAGAGCAGGTCGGATGCTACACCCGCAGACACGCCCTGCAAACCGCCGCCTGCGGCTTCGGCTCCCTGGCGCTCAATAGCATCGCCACCGCAGCGAGCTTGCCGCGCGGACTGCATCACGCACCCCGGGCGAAGCGCGTCATCTTCCTCTTCATGCACGGCGGCCCCTCCCAGGTGGACACCTTCGACTTCAAACCGAAGCTCCAGCAGATGGACGGCCAAAAGCTGCCCTTCGCCCCCGCCAAAAACCTCGATCCCTCCTCCACCAGCCAGGCCAAACTCTTTGGCTCCCCCTGGAAGTTCCACCAATACGGCCAGTCCGGCCTCTGGGGCAGCGACCTCTTCCCCGAAGTCTCCAAACACCTCGACGACCTCTGCGTCATCCGCTCCATGCAAAGCAAAGGCCAGTCCCATGGCCAAGCCGTCTGCATGATCCACACCGGCGCCGACAACTTCGTCCGACCCTCTATCGGCTCCTGGATCAGCTACGGCCTCGGCACCGAAAACGCCGACCTGCCCGCCTTCGTCAGCATCAGCCCGCCCGCCACCCACGGCGGCCCCCGCAACTACGGCTCCGCCTTCCTCCCCGCCGCCCACCAGGGCACCACCGTCGGCCGCGCCGGCAAACTCGGCAAGGACGCCACCTTCCGCTTCCTCGACGCCAGCGGCGACTCCCAAAGCCAGCTCCGCAAACTCGATCTCCTCCAGGCGATGAACCGCGAGCACTTCGACCGCACCCGCCACGCCCCCATCGAAGGCATGATCCAAAGCATGGAACTCGCCTTCCGCATGCAGCGCGAGGCCCCCGGCGTCATGGACATCGAAAACGAGCCCGCCCACATCAAGGCCCTCTACGGCATCGGTGATTCCGTCACCGACAACTACGGCCGCCAGTGCCTGCTCGCCCGTCGCTTCGCCGAATCCGGCGTCCGCTTCATCCAGGTCAGCACACCCAACGTCTGGGACCAGCACTCCAATCTCGTCAAAGCCCACACCGCCAATGCCGCCGCCGTCGACCGCCCCATCGCCGGCCTGCTCGCCGACCTGAAACAACGCGGCCTGCTCGAGGACACCCTCGTCGTCTGGGGCGGCGAGTTCGGCCGCACTCCCATCGTTCAAGGCGCCAACGGTCGCGACCACAACCCTCAGGGCTTCACCATGTGGCTCGCCGGTGGCGGCGTGAAGCCAGGCTTCGCCTACGGCGAAACTGACGAATTCGGCTACTACGCCGTCAAGGATAAGGTCCACATGCACGACCTCCACGCCACCATCCTCCACCTCCTCGGCATCGACCACCTCCGCCTCACATACCGCTACGCCGGTCGCGATTTCCGCCTCACCGATGTCTATGGCGAAGTAGTGAACGGAATCATGGCGTAGCTTCGACTACCAACTAAGGCACCGGAATCAAAAGCCTGCCGAATCCATCGCAACATGCCGAGGCAAACCTCGTTCAAGGCAAATGCTTCGCCTCCTTTGCTGCCTTCTTCTCGCCGTGACGTGCCACGCCGCGCCGCCAAACATCGTCTGGATCATCGCCGATGACATGTCGCCAGACACCGCCGCCTACGGCCTCGCTCAAGTCAAAACCCCGCACCTCGACCGCCTCGCCGCCGAGGGCCGCCGCTACACCCGCGCCTACTCCACCGCCCCCGTTTGCAGTTCCTCCCGCTCGGCCTTCATCCTCGGCTGCTACCAAACCACCACCGGCCTGCATCCGCACGACACCGAAAACCCACAGCCCCTGCCCGCCCCCTACAAACCCCTTCCCACCCTCCTCCGCGAAGCCGGCTGGTTCGTCACCAACGCCGCCGCTCCGGGCACCATTCGCAGCGGCAAAAAAATCACCAAGGGCAAAACCCACTACAACTTCATCCACGACCCCAAGCAACTCTTCGACGGCGACGACTGGCGCAAGCGCAACCCAAACCAACCCTTCTTCGCGCAGTTCCAAATCACCGAACCCCATCGCCCCTTCCCCATCCCCGACTCCTTCGACGAATCCGCACTCGCCGCCATCCAGCTGCCCGCAAACTACCCCGATCACCCCCTCATCCGCCGCGACTGGTACGCCTATCAGCGCAGCGTCGAAGTCGTCGACCAACGTGTCGGTGCCATCCTCGATCAACTCCAAGCCGAAGGCGTACTCGACAACACCCTCGTCATCTTCTTCGCCGATCACGGCCGACCCATGCCCTGGGGCAAGCAATGGCTCAGCGTCGAAGGCCTCCAAGTCCCCCTGATCATCCGCGGACCCAAAATCGACCCCAATCACGTCGAAGACCGCCTCGTCAGCCTCATCGACCTCGCCCCCTCCGCTCTCCAACTCGCCGGACTCCCCATCCCCGACTGGATGCAGGGCAAACCCATCCTCTCCGGCGACTTCCCCACCCGCAATGAACTCTTCGCCGCACGCGATCGCTGCGGCGATGCCATGGACCGCATCCGCGCCGTCATAACCCCGGACCACTGGTTCGTCCGCCATTTTCATCCCGGGCAGTCGCGCCTCAACTGGTCCAGCTACAAAGAAGATCAATACCCAGGCATGCCCCTGCTGCGCGAACTCCAACGCGAAGGCAAACTCGCCGCCTTCCCCGCCCAGTGGCTCGCCCCCACCCGGCCCGCCACCGAACTCTTCAACCTCAAAACCGATCCCCAAGGCCTCCACGCCATCACCGATCTCCAAGCCACCGCCGACTTCACCGCCCGTCTCAACACCTGGATCATCGAAACCCAGGACCAAGGCACCTCAGGCGATCCCGCCACCGAACCACCCATCACCGAAATCCAAAAAGCCAAACGCGCCGACTACCAACGCAACTGGAAAAAACGCCTCAACAACCCCGAACCCACCAACCCCGAAAAACTCGCCTGGTGGCTCAAAAGTTACCACCTCGACCAAAACACGGCGGTCCCGTGAAGTGAACTGAAAAGCAACATCCCCCACCTTCCCATCGTTTCGAACCCTCTCCCCATGAAAGCCTTCCTCAGCCTCCTCCTTCTCACTCCCAGCCTGCTCCTCGCCGAATTGAGCGTGCCGCACTTCTTCAGCGACCACATGGTCCTCCAACGCGAACGCCCCGCCGCCATCTGGGGCAAAGCAACCCCGGGAACCGAAATCAAAATCACTTTCAAAGACCAGTCAGCCACCACCCAAACCGGAGCCGATGGGAAATGGCGCACCCAAATTCAAACCGGCCCCGCCGATGCCACCGGCGCCACACTCACCATCACCACCGGCCCCGACAAAATCCAAATCGCCGATGTCCTCGTCGGTGAAGTCTGGTTCGCCTCCGGCCAGTCCAACATGTTCTACACCATGAATCGCTCGCCCGAGTACGCCGGCCTCATCGCCGAGTCGAAGCACCCCGCGCTCCGCATGTTCAACGCCCCTCTCGTCACCGCCGCCGAGAATCAGGACGACATCGAAGGCACCTGGCAAACCACCAACCCTGAAACCACCCCCGGCTTCTCCGCCGTCGCCTTCTTCTTCGCCCGCAAACTGCACCTCGAACTCGGCATCCCCGTCGGCGTCATCAAGTCCGCCTGGGGTGGCAAGCCCGTCGAAACCTTCACCAGCCGCGAGGCCCTCAACACCCTGCCCGCCACCAAAGCCCTCGTCGACGCCACCCTGAAAGACGCCGCTAGCTATGACCAAGCCAAAGCAGACACCGCTTACGCCACGAAGCTGGAGCAGTGGAAGACCACCATGGCTGCCGTCAAAGGCAAATCCCCCGAGGAACGCAAACGCCTCCCCAAAAAGCCCGACGCCCCCAAGCCCCCCTTGCTCACTGAAGGCAAACCCGGCGTGCTCTTCGCCTCCATGATCCATCCCTTCACCGGTTACACCATGCGCGGCGCGATCTGGTATCAAGGCGAAGGCAACGCCAAAGCCGGCGCCGTACCCTACGATCAAACCCTGCCTCTCATGATCAACGACTGGCGCAAACGCTGGAACGATGAATTCTCCTTTTACTACGTCCAGCTCGCCAGCTACCACGCCCCTTCCACCGCCCCCGGAACACCCGACTCCTGGGCCCTGACCCAAGACCGCATGCGTCTCGTGCTCAACACCACACCCAAGACCGGCATGGCGATCACCAACGACGTCGGTGAAGCCAACGACATCCATCCCAAGAACAAGAAAGACCCCGGCGAACGCCTCGCCCGCTGGGCGCTCGCCAAAGACTACGGCCAAAACCTCACCTACTCCGGTCCACTTTTCAAAACCAGCCAGACCCGGGACAAAGCCATCCGCGTGACCTTCGATCAATGCGGCACCGGCCTCAAATCCCGCGATGGTGGCCCCCTCAAACGCTTCGAAATCGCCGGCCCCGACAAAACCTGGCACTGGGCCGACGCCAAAATCGACGGCACCGACAGCGTCCTCGTCAGCAGCCCCCAAGTCCCACAACCCGCCGCCGTTCGCTACGCCTGGGCCGCCAATCCCGAAGGCGCCAACCTCGTCAACAGCGAAGACCTCCCCACCTCCGTCTTCCGCACCGATGATTGGGACGATGTTGAAATCAAAGTCGACACCACCGCCACCAAGGCCGCCGAAGAACGTCGCGCTCTTGGAGTCGAAATCCGCGCCCTCGCTGCCGAACGCGCCAAACACGATAAAAAGAGTCCCGAATACCAGGCCCTCAACAAGCAGTTTCAGGAGCTTATGACGAAGTTCAAACAAGGTGCGCTGCCAAAAAAGCCGTGATACAGGGACGTACACGTTCGTGATGCCTGCCTGGATCGAATACTTCGCCGTCGCTGTTTGCGCCATCTCAGCAGTTCTCGCCGCTGAGGGCAAAGGCATGGACCTCTTTGGCGTCATGGTCCTCGCCCTCGTCACCGCCGTCGGAGGCGGCACCATCCGCGACCTTTGCCTCGGCGTGCACCCTCTGTTCTGGATCGCCGAACCCATGCACGTCTGGACCGCCCTCATCGCCGCCGTCGTCACCTTTGCACTCGTTCGCTTCGCTCACCTGCCCCACCGCCTCCTCGCCCTGGCCGATGCCTTCGGCCTCGCGTTGTTTGGCATCGTCGGCACCGAAAAAGCCCTCGCCCTCGGCACTCCAGGCATCGTCGCCATCCTGCTCGGCATCGTCACCGGTGTCGCCGGAAGCATCCTGCGGGACGTCCTGCGCGGTGAAATCCCCTGGGTCTTCAAAGCCGAAGTCAACTTCTACGCCACCGCCGTTTTCGCTGGATCCCTCGTCTTCGTCCTCCTTCGCCAGTCGTTGCCTCCTTCCGAAAGCCATCGCTACATTGGCATGACCGTCATCCTGCTCATGCGCCTCGCCGCCATGCGCTGGCACTGGCGCCTCCCCACCTTTCAAAGCCGCGCGTCGTAACCCACACGCCGCTCCCACCTCCCTCAATCTATGGCTCGCCTCCTCCTCTTCCTGTTCGTCTTGGGCACGCTCTCAGCCCCGTCCGCCGACCTTGCAGTCACAGACCACGACTCCATCCAAGCCGCATTGGATGCCCATCCCAACCACATGCTGTACGTCCCAGCGGGCGATTACCTGATTCAGGAAAAAATCCGCATTCGTGGTGAACGCAGCGGCCTCTTCGGCCCGGGCCGCATCATCCAACAAAAGGCAGACCAACCCATCATCGAAATCGAAAACGCCATCGCAGCCGAGCTTCGTGACCTCACCCTCACCCGCCCCGAAGGCCATTACGAAACCAACAACGAAGGCATCCTCGCCATCCAATGCCGTGACCTCGTCATCGATAACGTCCGCGTGATCGACAACCACACCCGCTCCGGCGCCATCACCCTTCGCGAGTGCCAAAACAGCCGCATCAGCCGCTGCCTTGTGCGAAACTACATGCGCGTCACCATTGATGACCGCACCAAAAGTCTCGAATGGGGCTACGCCTTCAATTGCACCGACGGCACAGGCATCAACATCAGCTACAGCACCGGCACCCTCATCGAAGGCAATCGCATCATCGAAGAGCGCCTCATCCCCACTCCCGAAATCAAAGCCCAACACAAGCTCGGCGACTGGGTCAAAAAGAATCCCGTCAAAGGCACCTTCCTCAATCAACAAACCTGGGACGCGGGCTACACCGACAACTGGCAACAAGGCAGCGGCCTCATCGTCACCGCGCCCGCCGTCAGCAACCTCACCCGCATCCTCGGCAACCACATCGAAAACGCCGCTCAAGGCATCGACATCCACTGCGACCACGTCATCGTCAGCAACAACCTCATCACCAACGCCTTCATGGGCATGAAAGCCATGCACGGCAGCCGCAACGTGCTCATCACCGGCAATCAATTCCACCGCAACAGCCTCTGGGCCATCGGCCTCATGCCCGGCGCCGGAGCCAACGCCGACAACGCCGACGGCGGTTCCATCATCGCCAACAACATCATCTCCGACTTCGGCCATGGCGACGCCCATTGGATCTGGGGCACCGAACGCTCACCTTTCAAATTCGACAACGGCCAGCAAGACGACGACCCACCGCTCACAGATGTCATCGTCACCGGCAACCTCCTCCAAAGCATCGGCCAGCCGCGCTACAAACTCGCCGTCATCATTGCCGGCGGTCCCAAAGGCCCGCAAGGCATGCACTTCTCCAACAACCTCCTCCACCCCGGCACCGCCGGCATCAGCAATACCCCCCTCCCACCCTGACCTGCCCGTGGGACGTCAAAATGAGCCCACCGATACGAAAAGGTGTTAAACGCGGCGGATTCGTGGAGATAACTCGTGTTGTCACTCTTCATGTCTCCATCCGAAATCGAACGTCACCGTCGTTTCCTGCGTCTCTTCACGGCGCATGAAGCAGCGGTGCGTTCGTTTGTGCGGCGACTGCTGCCGACGAGAGCGGATGCGGATGATGTGATGCAGGACGTGAGCGTGGTGCTTTGGGAAAAATTTGATTCGTTTCGCGAGGGCGCAGATTTCCGGGCATGGGCCTTCGGCGTGGCGCGGTTCGAGGCTCTGGGATGGCTCCGCGACAAAGGACGTGACCGACTCGTGTTGAACGAGGACGTGGTGCTGAAAATCGCGGAAGAGTCGGAGCAAGATGAGCCAAAGCTCCAGCGTCAGCGGGAGGCGCTCGAACTTTGTATGGCGAGAGTGCCTGCCGACCAGCGCGAACTGCTGATGCAGGCGTATCAACCAGAAGCGCGCATTCAGGAAGTGGCTCAGGGCAGTGGCCGCTCGGTGCCGGGATTTTATCAATGGCTGCATCGGATGAGGCGGATGCTGCTGGATTGCATTCGCCGCGCACTCGCACAGGAGGCATCATCATGAGCCCGGAACTCGAATCGCTCACTCA
>JAIYDW010000023.1 GCA_027487315.1 Verrucomicrobiaceae bacterium
CACTCCAAACCCGCCTCGACGCCGGCGAAAAACTGACCCTCCCCGACCTCCTCCGCCATCGCATCCGCCTCTTCAGCGAAGCCATCGCCCTAGGCTCCAAAGACTTCGTCGACGAAGTCTTCCAAACCCAACGCCACAAATTCGGCCCCAAACGCCAGCAAGGCGCCCGCCCCGTCACTCAATACCACTCCCCCCTCTTCTCCATCAAACGCGTTCACCGTTGGGATACATGACAGCTATCTAAACCCAACTCGAGACCTAACCCACCACATCCCAACTAAAGCCACCACGCTTCCCAGCAACCACCCCCATCCCAATCCCCCCACCACCACCGGCCCCATCCACTCCGTCTCATCCCCACTAATCAGCATCTTCCACTTCACCGGAACCCCCTCCGCCGCACCAGCCTCCACCCGCCACATCAGCGTATCCACCGACTCCCCCTTCGGCACCGCCAGCTGAAACCGCTCCCCAGCCGCGGGCACCCACTCCCAAACCCCCGTCACGAGCGCATGTTCCCGCCCCGCCCACGTCGGGTCCGGCGGCAGCGGCGCCGTCTCATCCAGCTTCGTCCGCTCCTCAAACCGCAACGGCGCCAACGCATCCCACCGCACCCGCGTCCCCTCCCCTTCGCGACCCACCTCAAACAACCGCCCCATCGCCTCAAACGCCGCCGCTCGATCCGGCAACATGAAGTTCCCCTCGCAATCCGCCGTCACCTCCACCCGCACCTTCCCCGGCAGCAACTCCAGCCTCGCCAGCAAAAACTCCACCCCATGCCCCGACGCAAGCAGGGGAGCCATCACGACTCCCCCGCCTACTAAAACAGCCCGTCGCCAGCCCCTCACTTCTTCACATTCCAGCGCAGCACCCGGCCAAACTGATTCCACTCCGTCTCCAAAATGTTCCCGTCATTGTCAAACGTGATCCCGTGCGGCGACGTCACCACCCCCTGCCGCCAATCCTTCGGCTCCACCTTAGGCGTGTTCGTCTGCCCCTTCGTGTCATTCGCCCCCAAATCCGCCACCAGCTTGCCCGCCTTATCCCAAACCGACACCCGCCCGGCAATCTCCGCCACACACATCAGCTCCCCGTGAAACGATGCCGAACTCGGCCGGCGCAACCCCTCGCTCGCCACCACGCCAATCAACTTCCCATCCAGGTCCGTGTGCAGCATCCGGTTATTCCCCCGATCACAAATCAGCAACCGCGCCGGCTCAAAACGCCGGTCCACAAAAACCTTGTGCGCATTCGCCAGCTTCAGCGGCTCCGCAGGACCCCCAAACACCGTCTTAAACTTCCCCGAACGATCAAACACAAAAATCCAACTCTGCCCGTAACCGTCCACCACATAAATATCCCCATTCGGAGCCACATCACAGTTCGTCAGTTTCAGCCCTTTCGCGCCCGCCTTCCCCGCAGGAAAAGCCGATGTCGGAATCTCCATCACCACCTCCCCATCCAGCGTCGTCTTGATCACCTTCTGCTGCCCCAAAACGGCCCCAAACAAAAACTCCTCACCCTCATCCTTCCGCACCACAAACCCGTGCAAACTCCCTGGCAGCGGCAGCGCCTTGATGAACTTCCCATCCGCCCCATAGACCTGCACGCCCTTCCCTTCCTCCTGCACACTCACATAAAATTTCCCCGTCGAATCCACCGCGATCTCCCCGTGCCCATTCCCGATCGTCTCCTTGCCTGGAGGCATTGACAAAAAGTCCGGCGCAAACTCATACGCCACCTCGGCCCTCACACTCGACCCCACCAACAAACCCAACATCAGCACTCGAGAAATCGTCATCTTAGTCATAATCAGCCCCACAAAACGCCCCCACCCACCCCAATCAATCATCAATCCCCAAAAAACTCCATTCCTCCACCAACGCACCCTCCCGACTAAGAACCCCCCTCTTCCTTCCCCCAGTTTCCCTCCACCAGTTCCCCCTCCTTCACCACCCACTTCCCATCCCCACGCTTGCTCACCTCATACTTCTTCCTCTGAAAAAACTTCTTGTACGACCACGCCGCCTCCACATCCCAAACGTCCACCGCCCGCTGCTTCATCAGCTTCAACTGCAAAACATACACCGCCACCCGCAACTCCGGATCAATGATCATATGGTCCGGCTCCGCATGACTCAGCACACTCGCACTGATCACCCGCCGCCCTCCATCCTGAAACTTCTCCAAAAACGGCACGCTCGCCGACTCAAAAACCCCATTGCGTGCAATCTCCCCCAGCACAATCGACCAGCTCTTAGGCACCCCCGGACTCGGATCCGGCACGGTCGCCATCAAATGCCTCACCATCGCCTCCCCCACCTCGTTCTCGTACATCGCCAGAGGCATGCCCTCCGAATCCGACGAATCACACCCCACCCCGCCCAGCATCGCCAGGCCCGCTCCCAATCCCATCAGCAGTCGTCTCATCAAAGTCATTTACGTCCCTCGCACCAATCCAGCCCCACTTCAACTCCCAGACCCATCCTCTCCCCCTCACACGGAATCCAGCCCCCCTCAAAAAACCCTTGCCCCCAACCTCCCTCTCCTGCCCTGTACCTCATGTTTGATATCCGGGAAAGACCCAACGTCGTCCAAAGAGCCTTCCTCATCGGCGCCTACTTCGACAGGCGCGAGATCCAGCCCTGCATCGACCTCATGGACGAGCTCAAAGAACTCGTCACCACCCTCGGCATCGGCATCGTCGGCTCCGAACTCGCCCACGTCCGCGAAACCACCCCCCGCTACCTCCTCGGCTCAGGCAAAGCCGCCGAACTCATCGAACAGGCCAAACAACTCGACGCCGACTGCATCATCATCGACAACGAACTCACCCCCGCCCAACAGCGCGCTTGGGAAACCGACGCCAACCTCTGCGTCATCGACCGCCACGAAGTCATCCTCGACATCTTCAACATGCGCGCCCGCACCAAAGAAGCCCGCCTCCAGGTCGAACTCGCCCGCCTCGAATACTCCATCCCCCGCCTCACCCGCATGTGGGCCCACCTCGACCGCCAGGGCGGCGCCTCAGGCGGCTCCGGCGGCGGCGGCATGTCCGCCGCTCGGGGCGAAGGCGAAACCCAGCTCGAAACCGACCGCCGACTCGCCAACAAACGCCTCGACCGCGTCAAAGCCGAACTCGAAGAAGTCAAAAAACAACGCGACACCATGCGCAAAGAGCGCAGCCGCATCCCCATCCCCCACGCCGCCATCGTCGGCTACACCAACGTCGGCAAATCCTCCCTCCTCAACCGCCTCACCGAATCCGAAGTCCTCGCCGAAGACAAACTCTTCGCCACCCTCGACACCACCACCCGCCGCCTCGAACTCCCAGACGGCCAGCCCCTCCTCCTCACCGACACCGTCGGCTTCATCCGCAATCTCCCCCACGACCTCGTCCAGTCCTTCCGCGCCACCCTTGAAGAATCCATCCTCGCCGACTTCCTCATCCACGTCATCGACGCCAGTTCCCCCCACGCCCAGGAGTTCTATCAAACCACCACCAAAGTCCTCGGCGAACTCGGCGCCGCCGACAAACGCACCCTCCTCGTCCTCAACAAAATCGACCTCATCGACTCCGACCGCCTCAGCGAACTCCAGCGCCTCTTCCCCGACGCCGTCCCCGTATCCATCCTCACTGGCCAGGGCATCGACGCCCTCTACCACGCCCTCCACACCCTCCTCATCGACCGCGTCGTCCGCATGGAACTCTCCATCCCCCTCGACCGCATGGACCTCGTGTCCATCGCCCACAACGAAGGCAAAGTCCTCTCCGAATCCTACGACCGCGGCGTCGCCGACCTCCAATGCGTCCTCCCCAAACGCTTCGAATCCCGCTTCCTCCCCTACCTCACCAAACCCTAGTCCCCCAGCCCCGGATTCAGAGACACCTTTGCTTCCCAAAGGCACCCCATTTCCGCGAAAAGGCACGCCATTTCCTCCAAAAGGCACGCCATTCTATCCCAAAGGCACGCCATTTCTCCAAAAAGGCACACCATTCCATCGCAAAGGCATGCCATTTCTCCAAAAAGGCACACCATTCCATCGCAAAGGCATGCCATTTCTCCAAAAAGGCACGCCATTTCATCCCAATGGCACACCATTCCTGACCTCAAAAACGTCAAAAATGACCTCGGATCCCCCAATCCCCTCCCCGCTTGCACTTCCCGCTTCCAAAGCTATCCTCCGCACGTAACCAAACGCGACTATGAGCACACCCACCGAATCCCCCCAAATCACCGCTTACGTGAAAACCTTCTGCGGCTGGAGCGAAGGCGTCCGCGCCATCTTCCGCAAATACAACCTCCCCTACGAGGAGAAGGACATCATCAAAAACCCCGCCTTCCGCTGGGAAATGGAACAAAAAAGCGGCCAACCCCTCTCCCCCTGCGTCGAAATCAACGGCCACATGCTCGCCGACATCTCCGGTGAAGAAGTCGAAGCCTGGATGACCGCCAACAACCTCCTCCAAAAAAGCGACGCCGCCCCGGACGCCCCCATCGACCGCGCCTGCTCCGACGAACAACACGCCGCCATGGCCGCCGCCCAAGTCGGCACCATCCGCATCCTCAGCTAACTTCTCCAACAGCACCTCTTCAAGGCCGGACGCCCCCAGCGTCCGGCCTTTTTCATACCCTCCACTCCCCACTCCCCACTCCCCACTCCCCACTCCCCACTCCCCACTCCCCACTCTCTACTCTCTACTCTCTACTCCCTACTCCCCCCACCCCGCCACTCCCCAGGCACCACCCCCACCCACCGCTTAAAAACCCGGCAAAACACCGCCGCATTCGCATACCCCACCTCCCCTGCGATCACCTCCAGCTTGTCCTCCGTCGTCGCCAGAAGCCGCCTCGCCAGATCCATCCTCAAGCTCGTCAAATGCTGCATCGGGCTCCTCCCCAGCTCCTTCATGCACAACCTCCTCAAATGCTCTGCACTGCAGTGGCACCGATGCGCCAGCTCCTCCAGCGTCCAGTCCCGCTTCAAATCCTCCTGCACCGCCGCCCACAGCGCCGCCACCCTCGGCTCCCCACGCCACCACGGCCGACTCCATCGCCTCACCATCCCCTGCATCAGCTCCAGCCAGTGATGCACCATCGCCGCATCCCTTTGCCCCTCCCACTCCTCCCGAAAACCCTCCATCACCCGCACTAGCGCCCTCCCCTCCGCCACCGGCAACACCGGCGACGCCGCACCCACCATCGGCGACAAAAAAACTGGCTCCTCATACCGCACCCATGCAAACACCCAGGGCTCCTTCCCCTCCGCATAAAACGCATTCGGCACCCTCGGCGGCGCCAAACACACCATCCCCGCCTTCACCCGCTGCCACTTCCCCTCCAGCAGCACCCGCCCCTGACCCTTCACACACGCCAAAACAAAACTCCCCGCCGGACTCATCCGCACCCGCCGATACGGCGCCACCGCCTCATCGATCCCCAACCGCGCCACCCGCTGCACCACCAGCGCCGCACACTCCCCCGCCTCCACCACCCAACGCCGCGTCTGCGACCCGTCTACCGTCGTCTCCCGCATCTCCATCTCGTCGTTCATCCCTTTTCCCTACCCCATGTCCCGCATCGATGCCATGTGCATTTCAGTCATGACACGGTGGATCACCTTCTGTTAGTCTGCTCTCCAGCCTCCGTATTCTCTCCATCATGCGTCCCCTCGTCCTCTTAGCTCTCAGCTCACTGCTTTCCCCTCTCTGCTTCGCCGAGCCCATTTCCCTGTTCGATGGCAAAACCCTCACCGGCTGGGACTTCAACCCCGAAATGTGGAGCGTCCAAGACGGCCTCATCACCGGCGGCTCCACCACCGATAAAATCAAGAAAAACGACTTCATCTCCACCCGGAAATCCTACTCCAACTTCGAGCTCAAACTCAAAATCAAAGTCTCCGGCGATCCCAAAACCGGCATGCTCAACTCCGGCATCCAAATCCGCTCCCTCCGTGACGGCGCCGCCATGAGCGGCTACCAGATCGACTGCGGCGCCGGCTGGTTCGGCAAAATCTACGACGAACACCGCCGCAACAAAGTCATCTGGTCCCCCTCCCCCGAACAACAAGCCGCCCTCGACAAAGCCATCGACGTCTTCGGCTGGAACGAATACACCATCCGCGCCGAAGGCCCCCGCATCCAGACCTGGATCAACGGCGTCCACTGCATCGACTACACCGAGACCGATCCCAACATCGCCCTCGACGGCCACATCGCCCCCCAGGTCCACAGCGGCGGCATCTGCCTCGTCCAAGTCAAAGACGTCACCATCGAAGAACTCCCCCCCACCCCCGACGCCCCCACCTGGAAATCCATCGGCGGCCTCGAAGGCATGAAAGCCAAACTCCCACCGAAACCGCAAGCCAACGCCCCCAACAAACCCAAACGCGACATCTCCTACAACAACATCGAAGGCACCGCCCTCTCCGCCCAGGAACAGCTCAAGAAATTCCACCTCCCCGAAGGCTACGAAATCGAACTCGTCGTCCAGGAAAGCGAAGGCCTAGGCAAATTCGTCTCCGTCTACTTCGACCAGCGCGGCCGCCTCTGGACCCAAACCGCCCTCGAATACCCCATCGACGCCAACGAAAACCCCGCCGCCGCCGAAGCCGCCTACAAAGCCCACGGCAAAGACAAAGTCCTCGTCTATCCCCGCGAGTCCCTCAACGCCCCGCTCCCACCCACAGGCCTCACCAACCCCACCGTCTTCGCCGAAGGCCTCGCCATCCCCCTCGGCATCCTTCCCTGGGGCAATGGCGACACCTGCTACGTCCAGCACGGTCACGACCTCAAGCTCTACAAAGACACCAACGCCGACGGCAAAGCCGACACCCACGACGTCGTCCTCACCGGCTTCGGCGTCCAGGACTCCCACCTCTTCCCCCACCAATTCACCCGCGCCCCTGGCGGCTGGATCTGGATGGCCCAGGGCCTCTTCAACAACAGCCAAGTCCGCAAACCCGGCAGCGACACCTTTGTCGATTGGCCCAAATGCAGCATGGCCCGCATGCGACCCGACGGCAGCGAGTTCGAAGTCATCTCCACCGGCCCCAACAACATCTGGGGCCTCGTCATCACCGGCGAGGGCGAAACCTTCATCCAGGAAGCCAACGACTACGGCTACCCCATCATGCCCTTCCACGAATACGCCTACTACCCCGGCGGCATGGAAGCCCTCAAAAAAAGCTACCAACCCGACTTCCCCCCCCAAGCCGAATTCCGCATGGGCGGCACCGGCCTCAGCGGCCTCGCCCTCATTGAGAGCGGCTCGCTCACTCCCACCAAAGTGGCTTCGGCTTTAGCCGAATCTTCCGAAACTGCGGCAAAAGCCGCACCGACTTACTCCATGGCCGTCGCCAACCCCATCACCTCCAAAATCCAAACCCTCGCCATGCACCGCGACGGCCCCTACTGGAAGCTCGAACAACTCCCCGACCTCGTCACCTGCGACGACCCCTTCTTCCGCCCTGTCGCCCTCACCAACGGCCCCGACGGCTGCATCTATATCGTCGATTGGTACAACAAAATCATCTCCCACAACGAAGTCCCCCGCGCCCACCCCGACCGCGACAAAACCCGCGGTCGCATCTGGCGCATCCGTTCTGCAGTTCCGGCTTTAGCCGGTTCCCCGCCGCCGCAAGGCGCGACTCCAAAACAAGAAATCCCCGACTTCACCCAACTCAGCACCAAGGAACTTATCGCCATGCTAGGCCAAGCGCCTGTCGCAAAGGCGCATCTTGCGTGGCAGACAGCGGTTGACCGCTGGAACAAGGACAAACTCACAGGCATTCAATCGGTCATCACCGATCCAGAGCAAAGCTTGGCTAAGAGAATTCAATCTGTTTGGATCGCATCAGAGTCCCAAGTCCCGACAAACACTGAGACGATCGACTCGCTGCTTCTGGTGGAAAATCAAAACTTGAGGCGAGCAGCGATAGGGTGGATGACGGACCATACCAGCCTATTGACCACGAATCAGAGAAATCGTGATCCTGAAGTCCGCCAGGATTTGATCAAGGGCTTAGCTCAACATCTGCCAAATGCATGGGCTGTTGAAAGCCTCCTCGCCTTCGCCAAACCCTCCCTCCCCAACGGCCCCACCATCCAATCCTCCCGCGGCAACAAACAAATCCCCACCCGCGAAGCCTACGACCGCGAGTTCGAACGCTTCCTCGTCCGCATGTTCCTAGAACGCCACCCCGACCTCACCGCCTCCTTCCTCGACTCCGAAGCCGCCGCCAAACTCCCCGTCGAAGCCCGCGTCCTCGCCTCCCTCGCCCTCGACCCCAAAACCAGCGCCTCCCGCGTCGCAAAGCTCCTCCCCCAACTCGACCGCGCCCCCAACGACGAAGAACTCCTCCGCCTCGCCCAATTCCCCACCGAACCCGGCGTCGCCGAAGCCCTCACCGCCCTCCTCACCCACGAAACCTCCCGCGCCACAGTCGCCGAAAAACTCCTCACCCACCGCACCAAACTCGACCCCAAACAAATCGCCCCCCTCCTCACCACCACCGCCCGC
>JAIYDW010000094.1 GCA_027487315.1 Verrucomicrobiaceae bacterium
CCCCGCAGGCAGACTCTGCCCCCCGCCAATCGAGGTGCTCTTCAACCGCAAAACGTCAGCCCAAAAATTGAAGTAATGTTGCTGATACCCAGGCGATGCCAGCAACTGATCAATCAATTTGGCCCGCTTATCCGCCGCTGTATCCGCCAAAAACGCCTGCGTCTCCTTCAAAGAAGGAATCCTGCCCACCGTATCCAAATACACCCGCCGCAAAAACACCTCGTCCGTCGCCCGCGCATTCGGCTGCAACTTCTGCTGCTCCAGCTTGGTCAGCACCAGCGCATCAATCTCCTTGGCACGGCCCAAAGCATCCAAAGACTCAGCCTGGGCACATGCCCAAGCCAACAGTCCCAGGACTCCAACAGTCCAAACTTGGCGATTTCTAAGGAGGGGAGTGAAGCAAGGATTCTTCATATTTTTCACGGTGCAATTCCCTTGGACGCTGACCCAAAGGCTTTGATTCACCCCTGAAACGTCAGATCGACCCCCCTCTTTCAGCTTCTTTTACTGCCCATTTTTACCGGGATATGCTCCCGGACTAACGCACTCCCCAAGGGAGTCGGTGGCACCCACGGGCCGCCCTCCCTGCGCCCAATGTGACGTATTTGTCACAGTCGGCCATTTGCCCGTCGTTGAGGCTTTGCCAAGCTCACATGGGCTTTACTCATGGCTTTTTACACCTCCAATTTCCTCTTGCTGTGGCTATCGTTCACAGCCACGTCGGCATTCTCCCAGCTCCCAGCTGGAGAGACCCAGGGCAATGCTGCCTCAATTCAATCCAGTCGCGACACTCTCGCTCAGTGGATCGAAACGCAGCGCATCATTTCCAGTGAAGAATCTTCCTGGCAAACCACCAAACTCGCTCTCGAAGGCAGAGTCGCCCTCGTCCAGCAGGAATTGGATGACCTCAACAATAAGGTCTCTCAATCCAACAAGACCATCGCCGAGGAAGAAACACGCAAATCCAACCTCCAACGCGAACTCGACGCCGCCAAATCATCCACTCAGTCTCTAATCGAAGCTGCCGGCCTAATGGAGGCTGAAATCATGAAGCTCAAAACCATCCTGCCAGACCCCATCCTCAAGAAGGTCCAAGCTCTCTACGAACGTATCCCGGAAGATCCCAACAGCACCAAAGTCTCACTCGCCGAGCGCTACCAAAACATCCTCGGCATTCTCAACGAGGCTGACAAAGCCAACAACGAACTCATGGTCCTCTCCGAAGTTCGGGAAATTGCCGGTGCTTCTCCCACCGAGGTCGAGACCATCTATGTCGGCCTCGCTCAGGCTTATTTTGTCAACGCTGACCGAAACTTCGCAGGCACAGGTCGCCCCGTAAACGGCAAATGGCAGTGGGAACGACTCGACGAAATCAGCACCGATGTCGCCGAAATGCTCAGCGTTATCAGCGCGAAAGGAAAACCTAAGTTCGTGCACCTGCCCATTCAGATTGACTAATTCGATGAACCGAAATCCTCTCCTTCAACTCAGCCTGTTCGCAGCCTCACTCGTCGCAGTGACGCTGTCAACGCACTCCCATGCGCAGGCACCCGCAGCAGTCACCCCGCCACCCGCTGCCCAGACCTCCAAACTCCAATCAGCCGTCCAGGCGTCCCAGGACCGCCTCGAAAAAGCCAAACAAGAGTTGGCTGCCCTGCGCTCCAAAATCGAAGCCGATACCCTCCCCCTCGCCAACAAGCTCCAAGAAGTGGAGCAGAAACTCGGCACCACCCGCAACGATGTCCAAGGCGTCGACCGCGTGCTCTCCGGCAAACAACTCGAAAACACCAACCTCCAGTCCTCTGTCAAACTCAAAACCGAAGAAAACGCCTACCTCGCCAGCATCATGGACGAATTCGTCCGGGGCTTCGAAACGCGTTTGTTCAGCGGCGAACTGCCCCGCTACAAACCCATTCTCGAAGAAGCCAAATTGGTCATGACCAACCAGGAAATGAGTTCCAACGACAAATTCGCCCGTCAAATCGCCGCAGTCAAAGCCGCACTCGCCCGCCTTCAAGACATCGTCGGTGGCTCACGCTTCCCCGGCAAGGCTGTCGACTCCAAAGGCAACCTCATCGACGGCACCTTCGTCCTAGTCGGACCCGCCAGCTACTTCGCCGCGAAGTTTGGCGACGTTTTCGGCTTGGCCATCCCCCAGCTTTCCTCGCCAAATCCCATCGTCCGAGCCTTCCCTGACCCAGGCTCCATCGGCGAACCCCATGAAAAAGTCATGCACTGGTTCGAGTCCAAATTCGGTTCCCACCAAGAGGAATCCCGCGCCGGCCTCAAAGAGGTCGTCGCTGCCACCCCAGGTTGGCTTCCAATCGACCCTTCAAAAGGCGCTGCTCTCAGGGACATGGTCGAAAAATTCAACATCATCGAGACCTTTATCCATGGTGGCTGGATCATGTGGCCCATCCTCGCTTCCTCCATCGCTGCCTTCACCGTCGTCCTCGAACGCGTCTTCTTCATCTTCAACGAGTCGCGCAAACGCAGCAGCAAGAAACTCGAGAAATTCTTCGCTCTCTGTGAAGCCAACGACATGGACGGTGCCGTGGCCGTCAGCAAAACGACCAAAGATTTCGTCGTGCGCGCCCTTGGCTACGCCCTCGAACACCGCGATACCTCCCTCCACAGCGCTCTGATCTATTCCTCCCAAACCGCGACCAAACGCTTCAATCGCGGTCTCGTCGTCCTGGATACCGTCATCACCCTGGCCCCCATGCTCGGCCTCCTCGGAACCGTCACCGGGATGATGGGTTCATTCCAATCCATCAGTGGTGACAATGGCAACCCCACCGCCGTCATGGGCGGGATTTCCGAAGCTTTGATCGCCACCGCCGCCGGTCTCGGCATCGCGCTGATCTGTCTCCTCCCCTACAACTACCTCAACGCCAAAATCGAAGAGGCCCAGAAAGACCTCGAAACAGCCACTGCTCGTCTCGAATTGCTCGTCCAAGTGTCCGAACAGGTCCGAAGACTGAAGGAAGCCCCACCCCCATCAGGCGGTTCCACACCCCCTTCCCCCAGCCACTCCCATTCCCCTTCGGCCTCCACTGTGCCCAACGCCTCTCCAGACAAAGATCCCCCTCTCGGCCAGCCTTTGCCAGCCTGAGCCTCACGTCTCTAAACCCTTTCTTACCCAAACTCTAACTCACACTATCCACTATGGCAGGCGGCGGCGGCGGCAGAACAGCAGGCGGCAGGAAAAAGGCCAACATCCAGATCGTTCCTCTGATCGATGTGGTCTTCTTCCTGTTGGCCACCTTCATCATGTACACTTTGTCCATGTCCAAAAACATGGGCGTCAACGTCCAACTCCCAGGTTCCAGCACCTCTTCCAAACAAGCCAGTACCGAGGATGCCCTGACCATTTCCGTCCTGAAAAAAGGCGAGCTCTTTTTCAACAAGGACAAAATCACTATCCAACAGCTCCCCTTCCGCCTCCAGTCCTTCAAGGCCCAACACAAAGAACCCAAAGTCATCGTCAATTCGGATGAAGACGCCGAAATGCGCAATGTCATCAATGTCATCGATGAAGTCAAAGCGGCTGGCATCATGAAAGTCGGGTTCGCTACCAAATAGACCCCTATGTTAAAGGCTCTTTTCTGGTTCTTCATCGCTCTGCTCGTACACGCAGCCTTCCTGCTCTTCGGCAAGGCTCTGCTTCCCCATAGCGAAAAACACGAGGAATTGAAAGTCACCGAGGTCGACCTCAGCGAAAACGTCAAAGAAGAAGACAAAGTCGAAGAAAAAGAGAAAGTGGACGAGCAAGTCGAGGCGCCTCCCGAACAAATGGTCGATGCCAAAATGTTCGAAGAACCCGCCAGCGCACCCGAAGCGCCTGCCGCCCTCTCCGCCATGAGCCTTTCCGACCTCGCTGGTGCCATGAGTGGTGCCATGAGTGATTTCGGCGGCGCAGGCGGCATTACCTCCGGCGGTGTCATCGGCGGCACCGGCACCGGCACCCTCGGCAGCGCCATGGGCGCAGGCGCCATGGATAGCATGGATGTCGACGAACGCCCCCGCGCCATGGGAGCTCCCAATATCAAGCTGCCCAGGGAATTGAAGGGCGCCTCCGGCAAAGTCATCGTCCGTTTGGTCGTCGACGAAAAAGGCAAGATCCAAAAACCCCAAGTCGAAACCTCCACCAACTCTGCCCTCAACCAAGCCGTCTTGGATGGCATCCTCTCCATGCGCTTCGAACCCGCCACTCGTGGCGGCAAGAAGGTCTCCTGCAAAGTGCGCCTTCCTATCGTCATCGGTGCCGCCTAGCGAGATAACCTCCCCTCGATCATGCTACGCTCTACTCCCTTTCTGATCGCTCTCGTTGGCGCCTCCCTGACCTCCATGTCAGCCGCTGATCAGCGCGCTTTCTACCCCGCCAATTACTTCAAATCCAAAGAGTTTCGGGACGCTTTCCTCGGCACTCTCGGTGTCAAAACCGATGTCGAACCCAAAATCAGCGATGAGGAGCAAAACTACCTCTCCCAAATCGAACCCTTCCTTTCGGAAGATGCCGACGCCTGCATCCGCGCCTACCAAAAGCTAGTCACACCGGAAAGCACCGCTCGCTTCGAATACGAACTCGGTGTGATCTATCTCCAAAAAGGCCAAATCGAAGAAGCCCGCGACTGGATGCTCAAGGCTGTCACCAAATTCGACAACTTCCTCCGCGCCCACACCAACCTGGGCATGCTCTACACCCGCCTCAACAAAACCCAGGAGGCCATCCCCCACATCACCAAGGCACTCGCCCTCGGCCAAACCAACGAGCAACTCTTCGGCATGCTCGCCTACTGCCACCTCCAAAATGGCGATGCCCTCAGCGCTGAGTCCGCTTACCGCAACGCCATCATGCTCGGGCCTAAAACGCTCGACTGGAAAACAGGCCTCGCCCAGGCTCTTTTCGCCCAGCAAAAGGCCACCGAGGCCATCGCCCTCCTCGATGAATTGCTCAAACAGCAACCCGAGAAAGAGCTCTTCTGGTCCATGCAGGCCCTCGCCTACCTCGCCAATCAGCAACCCATGAAGGCTGCCCAAAATCTCGAGACTCTCGCGATGATGGACGCCGCCACCGCCAAGGACTACTCCACCTTGGCAGACATCTACCTCTCCGAATCCATTTACCCTCTCGCAGGCCAGGCCTACATCAGTTCCCTGACCGCCAAAAACGCCCCAGCCACCGCCGAAGCACCTCTCCGCTCGGCCGAAATGCTCGCCCAGCGAGCCGCCTACCCCCAGGCCCAGCAACTCCTCGACGCCATCGAAAAACATTTCACCGAGATGCCCCAAGGGGATCACCTCAAGGCCCTCAAAATCCGCAGCCGCATCGCCACCGCCCTGGAGGCGACTGACCAGGCCGTCACCATCCTCAAAGAGGTCATCAAAACCGATCCGCTCGATGGCGAAGCCCTCCTCCTCCTCGCCAACCACTACCAATCCGAAGGTTCCCCTGAGGACCTCGTCCAATCGGTCTTCTACCTCGAGCGCGCCATCAAAGTCCCCTCCGTCGAAGCCGAGGCCGGCGTCCGCCTCGCCCAAGCCCTCGTCGTCAAATCCTCCACCGACCTCGACAAAGCCAAGAAAATCGAATCCCTCCAACGCGCCGTCGACCTCCTCAAACGCTCCCAAGACCTCAAAAAGCGCGAAAGCGTCGGCAAATACCTAGCCGACCTCGAAAAAGCCCTCCAAAAAACCAAGGGACTCTAACCACCTCGCCGCAACGTCCAGCAGTTCGTTTGTAAAGTTTCACTAGTCCCCAGATCTTCCCTCACCTGAAGCGCCCAATTCCATCGCGCCTCTTCTCTCATTCAGGCTTCCCAAGTTCAAGGCCCCACAGCCCTTACCTAAAGCCGCTGCACAAAACCGCTGGGATCACAGCCGCTGTAACCAACCGGAAGTTGACCCAGATCTCCCGGCGGCTTGTCCGGCCACTCCTGGCAGCAAATCAGGCCCCTCTAACTTCGAAGTGCTGGTCTAAAAACTCGCCGCCCGACGCCATGACGACCCACATCGGCCAGGCGGGCTCCACGTTGAACCAACAGCATCCCCACCGTTCCTCTACCACTTCCCGGTAATGCTCACACTGTAAATCGTTCCCGCCTGCGTCACCGCAAAGGGCACCCCACTGGCAAACTCCCGCCTCCTCGGCTCATCCAGCAAGTTGCTCACCCGCACTCCAATCTCCCAGTTCTCAAAGACTTTCTTGGAAAGATAAGCGTCCACCGAGGTAAACGGCAGTTGGAAAATATCAGGAATCGTCTGCGCATTGACCCGCCCGCCCCCCGCATACAGAAGACTCCCCGTCACGTTTAGCAAAATCCCAGCACTGGTGCCCAAGTCCTTATTGTCATAGGTGACACTAGCATTGAAAGTGTATTCAGGCTGTCCTTGCAGCGGCCGGTCTGTCGACAATCCAGCTTCCCGCCTCAACTGCTCGTTGAACGGGATCAGATCAACCTTGGAGGCAACATAGCCATAGTTCATGCCAAACGTCCAGTCACTCAAGACCGGAACAATCTCTCCGAGGTTTTTGAACGTCTCCACTTCAAAGCCAAACAAAGACGCCCCCACCTCATTCCGTGCCGTGTTGAACAAACCCAAGTTCACCTGCTCGATGGGGTTCGCTATCGTCTTCGCAAAGAGATTCGCCGCCACCAAATCCCCACCTCCCAGATTCCATTCCCATCTTACATCGTAGTTGACCACATCTGACATGTTCAGAAGCACGTTCCCGATGAAAATGTCGCCGCTAGAGGGCTCGCGGGAAAACACTGGCGCAATCTCCTTGAAGTTCGGCCGGGCGACCGTTCGGGTGATGGCAGTTCGCAGGTACATGTCGTCTGCTAGAGTCCATTTGACTCCCAGCGCCGGCAGCAAGTCCGTCCTCACAATGGAAGGATTGGCAAGTTGTTCAGGAGGGTAAGGCTCTCCAGTGATCGGATCATTCAAAAGCAAAAGCCCAGCCCCTTGGCTCGGATCTAGCAAGTTGATTCCCGGAACGGCAAATCGAATATCCGTGTGCTCCACTCGCCCCCCAGCAACCACTTCCAAATCATCAGACAAATTAAACACCGCCGCCGCATGCGCTGCAGGAATCGTTTGTGAAGCCGTATACTCTTCCCTGACAGGCAGTACCCGGCCCCGCGTCAAAAAGATGTTGTCAATTCTCAAGAATCGATCCGGTAACGCCGGAAACGGCGGCGAGGGTGGCACTCCCGGCTGAAACACAGAGGTCTGATCAGAAAGATCCCCGCTCCCGATCTGATCCGCGATCGTGAGATTCTCCCTGTCATTTGGACTCACCCCCACCGGAGCTTGCAAAGACCCGGTCGAATTCAGCAAATACTCAAAGTTTTCGCTCAAATACTCACGATCTGTCCTGTCAAACGCCGCCCCAAACTTGATCTTCGTCCTATCTTCATCATCAGGCCCGCCTCCAATCGGCAGTTCCACATCTAACGCAAGGTAGTAGCTCTTATCATCGGAGCGTCGCCAGACCCTCTCATTGTCCGGAGGTGCCGGATCACCTGCGGCAATAACATTCCCCAAGTCGAAGTCATAAGCATTGAAGGTCTTCCTCAAATCCGGCTGGTCCTGGTAAGAAGTGCTAAAAGCCGCAACCCAGTTCGTCTTGATGTCGCCCAATTCGGGAAACCGATGCTCTCCCGCCAGTTGCCAGGTTTGCAAATACCGCTGCGTGTAGCCAAGTGCTTCCCGAAAGATGATCCGCTGCTCCTGTTGCACCGGGATTCCATTGTTCAGAGTGTTCAGGTTGTCATTTTCGCCCAACGCAAATACCGCCTCATCCTCCGCGGCAAGATTGGTGAAATAGGTCAAACCGATAGTGTCGTCATCCCATTCAATCGAGGCACTGATCAAACCACCCGCCAAAAGCCCCTCCTGTCCCCGGCTGTAATCCTCAAAATAAGTCGACCCAATCGACAAGTCCACCGGACTCACCTGCGCCCGGCCTCTCGTTCCTTCCTCCAGGGTATACCGCTTCGCATACGTGATGCCGCCCACAATCCCTAACTCACCTCCAAGAAAATCGGGCACCCGGGTCCCTCCCAGCGCAGTCACCGAAAAATTCTCCGGTGCCTTCCTCGTCGTAACCCCTGTACCCCGGCCAAACAACAACTCGGCGGCCCTCAGACGATTCCCAGACGAAACCCGGTTCACGTCATCCTGTGGGTTCACCGATGGGTCGGTGTAGGAGAAGGTGCTGGGATCAAATGGAAGATCGGCTGCGTCAAATTGCTTCAGCTCATTTGGCAAACTCCTCTCCCTGGATGTTCCCAGCATCCCTGTTCCAGCTCCACGATACGAAAGAAATTTTTCGCTCCCCGTGGTTCGCGTATTGAAAGCATTGGAGACTGAAAAATTGAAAAATGGCTCATCAGGTAGCCTTTTGGTGACCACATTTAACGAGCCCCCCGTCGCCTCCCCAGGCATCCACGGCACAAATGTCTTCGAACTCACCAGCGTCTCCACCAGTCCAGTCGGGAAAATGTCGATGTTCACCGCCCGACGGTCGGGGTCAGAACTCGGAATCCGCGCCCCGTTCAGTAGCACCACATTATACCGGTCACTCAACCCCCGCACCACCACATACCGACTGTCCACCACCGCCGTGCTCGTCAATCGTTTCGCCGCCGATCCAATATCTCCCCCCGATCCTGATGCCTTTAACAAACTCGGCGCCACCGCCTGGGCAAACGACTGCACCGGCGCCCCAATCTCAACCGGCCCCACCGTCAACTCTTCCTCCTCGATCGTCGACACCACAAACTCATCCAACTCCACCACCTCCGCCGTCAATTGAATCTCCGTCTCTTGCACGGCACCAGCAGACACGACCACACCCGATACCGCTCCCCGAATGTACCCCTCCTTAGAGGCAACAATCCGGTAAACTCCAGCCTCCAACTCATTCGCAAAGAACCGCCCCTCCGAATCGGTCACCAGCGCCTTCCCCCCGGGCTCCAACGCTACCGACGCTCCAGACACCGGAACAAAGAAATCCGCGTCCTTCACCATTCCGCGAATCCCCCCCTGCTGCGCACAAACATCCGTCGCCATCCAGGCAAAGGCCAGCACTGCCCATCGCAGGCACCAAATGGCTCCCCGTTTCAAACTTGTCTTTTCGCTGTCTCTCATTCCACTCATTGCGCCACCCCGATAACCTCGCCCCGCAATACCGCATTTAGCGCATCTTGCAATTCAGAACCCATCGGCCGCCCCAACCGCGCACGACACAGGCACACCTCCAAACACCCCCGATACTTCATCCGCGGATTCGGATTCCCCGCCGCGATCCGCACCGCTTCCAAGAACAGTCTCTCCCCCTTGTCTTCCGCGCCCAGCATCATGAAGCAGGCACCCGTCCACGCCAACCCATCCGGCTGATCCATGGGCTGCTGTGACCTCGCAAGATCCTCCAGCTTTTCAAAATAACCCTCCAACGCCTTTTCTTTCCCTCGGATCTTCCAGATCTCAGCCATCTTGAAGTACCGCTCTCCCCCTCCTTCTAGATGAAAGCCCATCTGCCCAAACGCCTTTTCAAACGCTACCTTCGCTTCTGCCTCCCTCTTCTGCTCTGCGAAGTATTTGGCCAAGTCCAATAACACATCCGCATGGTACGCGTTCGACTTCTCCAACAAAACTCCTATTCCCTCGAAGATCGCCTTTTCCTCCTCTTCATTTCGTTTCCCCCCAACTCCACCTGTTACCACTTCGAGTAACTTTCCTGCAGCCTCCACCATTTCAGGCACTGGCACCTTCGGAGCTTCCGCAAAACCATCAGACATGACCCGCTTCAATCCCTCCTTTGTAAACTCGGCACCCCGCCGAATGCGTTGCACATGCGCTAAAACCACCGCTGCCATACGATCTCCAATCAATTCATAACCCGCCAACCAAGCCGCCATCTCACTGTCACTCATCCCAGCTAGCGCCCCCACACCCGCCAGCCGCACTCGTAATACGGTCCGCTGCCAATCCTTCCACTGTCCCAACTCTCTCCCAATTTTTTCCAATACCTCGCGCGCTTCCGGCGCATTCCCAAGGATCAGCTTCCTCTCCAGAACCATCAGCCTCCCAACCTCAGAACGATAATCCTTAATGGTGCCGGCCATTTCGTCGGCCGCACTGGTCTGCCCGTTCCCCAAAAGCACCTCCATATACCGCAACCTTAACCGACTCTCCAAATCACGATCCCCACCAATCAATTCCAAAAAATATAACCCGCTTCCAACCGGGTCCTTGCCATCCACTACCCTTTCCTTCTCCCCTACCGCATTGCCTACTCGAATGCCATCCGCCACCTCTGCCGGCAATCCCTTCAAGTCCACTCCGCCCGCTATCTCCTGCCCCTCCACCTCCCAATCCACCGTTAGCATACAAAACAAGCCGACTGCGAGCCTCCTTGTGTTGAATCCAATACTCATGATGTTTGATCTTGTTTGATGAATGAAAAAAGGGGGGGCAATGCCGAAACATTACCCCCCGTGAAAAGCCACTGCTTTAGCAGCCTGTCAACTGACGACTTACAGCGCAAACACGCGGTAAGTCACCGCTGCTCCAACCGTCGTCGTTGTGTCAGTCACCGACACTGCACCCGTCCCAGTCACAGGCGCTTTTTGCACCAGTGTCCAGACCTTGCCGTCTGTCGACTTCTCAACAACATAACGCAACCCGGTCACGGCGGTGAAGCCGATCGTTGGGTTCGTTCCTGACAAACCAATCGTCAAGAACGGACGGGCGACATTCGCTGTCTGCAAAACATTGAGTGACTCGAGTGTGCTCCAGCCCTTCATGTGGTTGTTGTCGCGCATCGCTCCGGCAAACGGCGCGTTGACCAACCCAGCAGGAGTCGCCACACCGTCATCAGTCCGGGCATTCGCAGCCGAGGCCAAGGTCGGATTGAACGCCTGGAAACGATACAACGGACAAACGTTCGCTGTCTCGAACCAAGGCGTGGCAATCTGCGAGGCCGTCTCTTCTGCAAGAGTCGTCAACTGACTCAGCACCGTTACGGTGTTTGAAGTCACTGTGCCTACCTCAGTCGCACCCGACACCGCTGGCGAGAAGGAATGCACATTGCTCCAGGTCAACAAACTGGTGATGCTGCCCAGAGTTGCTGATTGGGTCGCCCGGCTAACACCGTTCGAACCAATGTTCTCCACCAATCCGTTGTAGAAGTCGCACTGCGCTTCAAGCCGAATCTGCAAGCCACGCTTTTGCGTGTCACCGGCAAGGAGCGTGCTGTTGTAGACTGCGAAGTCCGTTGCTGGCAAGCGATCAGCATCATTGCCCTCGCCACCATCCCACTCAAACAGGTTGTCATAGCGATAGTCCGTTCCAGTCTGAACCTGCCCAACACGAGTGTTGTTACCAGCCCAACCAGACCTCAAAGACGTGCTGGTTCCAACCGACGCGGTGTTCATCGTTCCTTGGATCGCCGTCCAGAACTGGTTCACACCACGATAACCTTCGTCACCGTCAAACGAATCATCCTGGTTCGCCGTCGAGAACAAATAGCGTGAGTTGTTCTTACCGCCAAACCACTCGAAGCCGTCATCCTGGTTTTGATAGGACTCAATGTGCTCAAGCACCGTGCCCTGACCAACACCGCAAAGCGTCAACGAGTTGATTTCGTTGCCAACTGCGGGGTCACCGAGAACGAAACCGCCGTAGCGAATGACTACAAACCGCAGCACACCACTGCTGTCGTTGTCATTCAGACCACCGTAGCGCGAGCCGGACCCGTTATAGATCGGAACCGCGAGGTCGGTGGACATCCCTTCTGGATAATCCGCACCAATGTTTGAATTCTGCGTAGGAGATGTGTCAGAGAAGTTCGTGTTGTGAAGATCCCAAATCCCGTCCGCAGGAGTGGTATCGACGCTTCCCGTCCCTTGGGCTACATAGCCCCGTCCGCAAACGACCACTCCACCCCAAAGTCCGGCCTTGGAGAAACCATTGTTTCCCTCAGGACCGTCTGCAAAGTAGTTGGAATTCGCCAATTGAGGCACGCCAGCCGACAAAATAGTCGTTGCCGTTCCCCCGACGCTTGTAAACGTCGTTGGAACCGTAGCGTACCCGCCAGAAACGTTCGGATCGTCGATCGAGGTGAAGACGATCGGAGCATCTGCCGTTCCGTTCGCGATGATTTTACCGCCACGGGAAACCAACAAAGCGCCCGGCTCCGCCGTGATTCCACTCAGAGTGGTAGTCACACCACGAATGATGGTTCCAGGTTCGATCGTCAGCGTTGCACCATTGGAGACTTGGATCAAACGACGCAGCAAATACACATTGTCGCGAGTCCACCGTTGATCGGTAGTGATAAGGTTCCCATCGGTGATCGCCGCATTCGTGGAGTTCGCCGTCTGGTTGGTGCCGTTGGTCGTGCCAACGTTGACGAAGGCCGCCTGCGCGGTCCCCGCCCCAGCACCGGCCAGAGCCAGCAGCATGAGTAGTTTTTGAGATAAAGTTGTTTTCATGAATGAAGAATTTGAAAGGTTGGTTTCAGTTTCGAATGAAGTTGAATCACGCCTTAGCAGCGCGACGACGACGGAACATCACACCCGTCAGACCAATCAGACCAAGCAATGCACGGCTAGGCTCAGGAATCGCCGCCAAACGGTGAGCGCTTGTGCTTGGATCAGCGGAAGCGGTGCCGATGTGCGCCACCATGCCGGAACCCGAGTCCAGACCAAAGTTAAAGTCGGTGCTCGTGACCAAGTCTTCGTTGTCGTTCCACAACCAACCGAAGTCAAAGGCACTGAATACCCCGACTTCAGTCGAGAGATTGAACGATGCACCATTGTACACTAGAGCATAAATGGTTCCACCAGCGATGTCCCCAGCGACGTTGGCATTGTTGAATGCTCCGGTGCTAAGGTCGTACGGGAGGGTCGTCAAACCGTTCGTCGTGGTCCGATTGCCTGTTGTACCATAGGTCAGAGTGGTATCGAATGACGATGCCGAGATGTTCTGGCTGAGGATCTGGAAAAACGAACCGTACAGCGCGGGGCGCGACTGTGAGAAGTCCGTAGAAGGCGCAAAGTAACCTAGCTCGATGGTGCCGCTTGTCATAAGCGTCCCATTGCTCAGAGCAAGGTTGTCTGCCCAACCAAGATTCAGAGTTGCAGCGTTCGACGCGAAAGGCAAGGCAAGGAGGACTGAGAGAAGTAATGATTTTTTCATGGTATTTAGTATTGAGTTTGAGATGTCTTTTGATTTTTTAGATTTGAATATTTTCTAGATTTGAACTTTTGGCGGCACGAAGCATGCAGCCGCTGACGATCCATTATTCGGCGAAAGGTTGGGGGAAGGAGATACCATTTGGGTTCCGGTCGATAGCCAACAATGCCTTGCCCGGCCGGATGGTCACGGCAGTTGTGATCGGCGTCCCTGTCCCACTTGTGTCCGTCACAGGGTACCAGTTACCGTTGTTCTTGCGCCAGTAACCCACGAGAAGCCCACTGTTTTCGAGATAGACTGAGTCCGAAAGGGACAAGCTGGCGTTCGAAGTAACCCCCAAACCAGCCTCAATCAAAGGCACTTCAACCAAGAACGGATTGTTCACAACGTTGTTCGCTGGGCTCGCCGTTGTCCGGGAAAGGAATCTCCCTGTAAGCGCCTCACCCTGAACTGTCAGTGTCCGTGCCGCACCGCCGCGACGCACGATGAGAAGGCCCTTGCCAAATGGAACTTGGACATTCGGGGTAAGCGCGTTTCCAACAACAGCTTTCCAACCAACGTTCACATGGTGCCAGTAACCAGTAAAGGTCCCACCACTTTCAACATACACAGTGTCGGAAAGTGAAGAAGATGACGAAGTCAAAATCTGAACCGCCGATTGTGCACCTGTTCCAATCAACGTCTCCAACGTGAACTGTTCAAAGATTTGAAACTCATCACCTGCCTCAGGTGTGACCGCCAATTCGACGTCCACCGAACTGGTGCCGTTGCCTGTGATCCGCAGCACGCGACCATAAGCACCCGTTGCATCACCAGGATCAACGTCGGTTGCAATATAGATCGAGTGATTGGTCAACGCGTTCGCCACGAGTGTCACACCGCTAAGGTTGATCGTAAGTCCAGAGACGGAAGCGACAGTACCCTCGAAAGGCACGCTCCTCGGAAAGGGGACCGCCACGAGATTCGTTGCACTTGCAGTCAAACTCGTCCGGATAATCCCACTGGTGGGACTAACAGGCAGTTGACCCCAACTGGCTCCGGCGGACAGAGCCGCGGCCAGTAAAGTGAGGATGGATGTTTTGATTTTCATGTGTGTTGTTTGGATGGTATTGGTCTTGGTTGTTTGCTTTTCTGGCTGGGTTTGGTGCACATGTCGATAGGTCTTACCGACGCCCATTCCTGCCCCACGAGGAGGAGGTTGCCAAACAGTCGAAGGGAACACTTTCGTCACTTCATCGAATCACCAGCCTAAGAACTGGCATTCCGCGTTTTTTCGCAGGGTCCAATTCAAATGGATGATTGATGGAAACATGAATGAAAATGGTCGCATGTCTGCTGCTTGACACGATTGAGCGCTCGCATTATCACATGGCCTCGTCCTGCACAGCGGGCTTTGGGTGACAATTTCGTCAAGTACACGCCGTTGCTAAGCCCCAGGCTTCGTGAATCAATCGCCTCTCATTCTCTCTCCACATGCGCACCACATTGCTACCCACCCTGGCCCTATCCTTGACACTCCTCACCCAGTGCACAACACTCCCTCAATCAACGCTCTTTGAAGCTCATCCCAGCTTGGTTAAAGACAAATCACAACCTTCAGACGCTCCCGTCACCTCGAAGACCTACAAGCTTCCATCAGACTGGAATGGAGACGGCTGGGTCATCAAACGCGGCGCGGAAATCCGCTTCAATGCCGATGGCACCGGCGAATTCTCCTGCGTCACCTACGCCCATTCCGAACTCGCCCTTCCCAACGCCGTCCAGTTCCAAGCCCTCCAATACGGCCCTGATGGCAACCTCCTCTTCGGGGTTCCTTCTAGTGATGTCGGTGAATCCCTTCACCTCCGCTCAGCCATGCGCGACTACCCCTACCGCATGCCCTTTGGCTTCAACAAAGCCTACTTCAAAGACCTGACCACCGTCCGCTTCATGGGCAGACTCCTCAAACCCATGGTCCCTCCCCTCCCCGCCCCCCCACCCATGTCGTCCAAATAGTTTCAAGTGCCAGTTCCCTCACTTGACACTCCCAACCCCTTCAAAAGGCCGCCCATCCCAGGCGGCCTTTTTCATTTCCACAATCTGCAGCCGAGCGAAGTAAGACAACCGCAGCAAAGCGGAGATAGCCGAAGGCAAACAGCCACAAGCTGCCCGTAGGGCGAGGCCGGTGCGCCTCATCACTCCGCAGCCGAGCAGAGCGAGACCGACAGCCATAGGCTGCCCGCAGAGCGAGGCCGGCGGGCCTCGTCAATCCCATGTCAACCCTCACCCCGCTTTTCAGCCATTCTAACACCCCTCATTCAATTCGTAAAATTCGCGCCATTCGTGGTTCAAACACCAACCAAATCTATTCACCTCCATCACTTCCCTGGCCCTTCTCTCCCGAGCCTTTCAGATTTCCTTCTTCAAAGTTCAACACGACTCCAACTCTATTCGCCTCATCGCCCTCTCCGCGCCTCTGCGTGCCCGCAATCCCTCCTCCTTCACCCTTCACCCTTCACCCATCAACGTTCGAAGTTCAACGTTCAACGTTCAAAGCTCCCCCCTCCTCCTCCTCCCAATTCTCAAAATCAAACACATCAAGCCCCATCTCTTCAGGAAGCGGCATCAACCCCTCAGGCAAGCCCAGACCCGGTAAACCATCGCCCTGCTTCGGGGCATCCTTCAATTCAGGATACTTCTCCATCAGGGCCATCACCCGCTCCCTCAATCCACTCCCTTCCGTGGCCAACTCCGGAAAACGCGACGCCAGTTCCCGGTAGTACACCGCCGCCGCCCGCTCATTCCCCCGCGCCTGATAGTATTCCGCCAGTTGCACCAAATCAGCCTTCTCACCATGGCGCACCTCATCCAAACATCGCCTCGCCTGAGCCGCCTTATCACTCTCTGGATAGCGAGCCAAGAACCACTGCATCGCCATGGCCGCACGCTCACGATGCGTCGGCGCGCCACCCTTCATCTTCAGCCAATTCTTATACAAGATATACGCCACCTGATACGCCGAGTCATCCGCCAACGCGTGCTTCGGAAACCGATCCAAAAAATCCTCATGCTGCATCGCCGCCTGAGGTGCCTTCCCTTCCTTCTCCAATGCGACCGCCAGGTAATAATTCGCTTCCGCAGCAAACTCCACATACGGTCCATTCTCAACCACGATCCGCAACATCGATGAGACCTGCTCACGCTTCGGCATGTCCTTGGGCGCCCTCCCATCGGGCATCCTGCCCAAAGCATCATAACGCGTCAGCACCTTAAGAGCGATCTCAAACTGCTTCCGCAGCGCCTTCTCAAAGTGCCCCGCAAAATGATCAATCAGGATCTGCAACGCATCAAAGGCAGCAATGTAGTCGCCAAACGCTTCATTCAGTCGCACGACCTCCCAGTGCGCCCTCGCCGCAACGCTCGTCCTCGGATACGCTTTCACCAACGCCGCATAGCGATCCAATGCCTCAGAAGGTCTCCCTGAAACAGCATCCTTCTGCGCCTTCTCAAACAGATTGGCCGCCCGGCGCTCCAGATCCTGCTCCTTGGTGATGATCGCCCCATCCGCACGCAAATGCCCTAAGACCAGCCACATCAAACACCACGGAACGATCGTCCCTCTCCGAATGGCTGCGGGAGTCATGGAACAAGGTCAGGTACCAGGCACTGCCGGATTAGGACTCGCCGGCATCGGTAGCAATCCTCCGTCCATCGGCATGCTCCCAAGCCCCTCCGTCCCACTGAATTGCCCCGGCGCATAAATCGTGCTCAACTCTTCCTTGGGCCGTTTGCCGTAGGTCACCTTTCCGAGCGTGACAAAAATGGTCATATTGTTGGCCGGATTCTCCACCTTCACTTCAGCCCCTGGATACAAGTTCTCAACCAAACCCGAATTCGGACCCTCAGCATCAACGTGGGGAACCCCCTCCTCATCGGCAATCGTGTAATCGAAACTCAGTATCTCACGACCCACATTCCGGAACTTCGCCGAATACTCGATCGTCTCCTCGTCAACAACTTCGTTAACGACATACAAGGCAATCGGGTGATTCTTAAACACCACCTTCCGGGTCCGATAAGTCTGGCAGGAAACCAAACAACTCGCCCCAACAACAAGGACTACCGACAACGACAACAAACGACTCGTAAGCTTCATAGGATGAACTAGAAAAAGATAGAGGCTGACGGCAATCAATACTGGAAACGCGCGCCGAGCACCAAGGCCGAAAACTCAGCACCACCAATGCCTCCATTGCCAAAATCATACAGGTCAAGGTAACGATACTCGCCGTAGACCGAGAAGTTCTCCGCTAATTCCACCTCAACACCGGCCAGCAACTGATAGGCAAAACTCGCCTCTCCCCCATCATCCAGGGACCTCTCACGCCGTCCTCGCTCCTGATAGGCTACGTTATTCTGATATCCGTACCCAAATCCAACACCTGCTCCAATGTAGGGTTTGATCGCCCCAATCCAACCCGCATCCGGACCCAGCATCGACTCAAGATCAAACTGAATAATGCCATTCGTCATGGCTCCGAAAGCCCCCAAATCAGACCGATACTTGGTTCCACGACGCGAGCCTGAAACTTCCTGATTGAGGTAATAGAACTCAAGTTCAGCCGCCAAGTTGATCCCAACGGGGGTCACCCACTTGTATCCAAACTCAACCCCAGCAATCCAACCCAACTTGCTTCCATCTACAGGGACATCTTTGATTCGACCTGTCGTCACAGTATCCCCAACATTCACTCCACCCACGAAAGTGCCAACATAGGATCCATGCAGTCGGCTGGCCTTGGCGGTGCTGACCGTGTCAAAATAGATCTCCGCTGCATCGGAGGAAGTGTATCCAACTAGCAGGAAGGCGGCGGCGAGTAACTTCAATTTCATAAAGGAGAGGGTCTAGTGTGAACGGACTGAAAGGTTAATAGCGGTAACGGAATCCAATGGCGTATCCCTTGGTCTGCATATCAACAACGTCTTCCAGCTCGCCAAAATTGAATTCTCGATACTCGGCAAAGACACCGTATTTGTCGTTCCAAGTGTATTCGATGCCGCCAAACCACTGCCAGGAGCTGATGAATTCATCCATCGCAAAAGGAGTTTCAAGCGACAGCGTTCCAGGATTTGCTCCCGTAAACTGATCTTTTGACTGATACAGCTGATTCCGAAACCATACCTGCCCCCCACCTACACCCGCACCAAGATACGGCTTCAAACCCGCAACAAACTTTCCGAGCCTCGCCCGATACCGCCACAGGTCTAAGCTAATAGACCCATTCACCATGAAAAAGACCGCGTTCATATCCGTCTCGTAAGTGGCAAGTCCATTCCCTGCCAATGCGGCCAAAGTCGCCTCATCAGCCTGCCCCTTGATATCAGTGGAAAGGAAACTCCCCTCGAACTCCAACGAGAACTGCAACGGCGCTTTCTTGGATCGCCAACTTTTCCCTACCTCAATCCCAAAAACGCCAGCACCGTCACGGCCCTGCATCGGATAACTGAGTCCACCAATCGACACATCACCTGTCTGAGTGCTATTAGCCCCCCCAAACGCGCCCACATAGGGCCCATACTTCCGCTTCGTAGCGGGGTCTTCCTGCACAGACTTGAGCGACTTCAACTCGATCTCCCCCGCGTTCCCTTTCGGACACACAAGGATTCCGGCCACAATGGAGGCAAGTAGAATTCGGGGAAACATAGGCGGGAGACAGTTCATTTTAGCCGCTGAACGGCTTGATTGAATAGGCGGTTCTGTTAACTTCGCAAGTCCCGGTTCGAAAAGAGTTCGCTGTGAACATTTTGTCACAAATCATCACGTGTTTGCCTCCCTGGACTCGCTGACGTCTCGGTTGCCACCCTTCCTCCATCCAATAGAATCTCCAACCGGTGCCACGTCCCAGCTCCATTCTTACCCCCCCATTTGCCCCGTCCTTCTTGGGGATTCTCCAATTCCTCGTCGTTTCGGCGACCCTCTGCCCAACCAACTTACCACTGCCAGCTTTCGCACAAACACCCGCTCCACCAGTCCAGCTACCCCTCCCTGACGCTCCAGGCCTTCCTCCAGGCCTCGATAACTCGCCCAACCCCCTTCTCGACTTCAAAAGCCGCGATGCCGCCAAGCGGGCCCAAAAAAGCGACTCCGATGACGCCAACCTCCAACCCCTTTCCCCCTTCATGCCAGGCGAACAACCGCCACCGCTTCCCCAAGAACCTCCCACCGCTCCACTCACCCCCACTCAGAAGGAACTCATGGCGCTCGCTCAAAAAGTCGCCGGCTCCGTCATCAGCCTCCGCGTTTGGGATGAATTCGGTGGCCTTCTTACCTCCGGCGTCGGTTGTTTCGTCTCCAATGACGGCCTCATCCTAACCGACGCCAATCTGCTTCACCCCGAAATTGCGGATCGTATCGACTACATCACCACCACTGCTGCAAACGGAACCAACCACCGCGTCACCGGATTCTACCTCGCCGACCTCACTTCTGGAGTCGCCCTCCTTCAAAGCGATGGTCCCCCAGCCGCCGCGCTCGAACTCAAAACAGAGGTCGACTTCAGCAAGCCTCTTCCATGCCGGGTAGTCGCCTTGTCAGACAAACGTGGCCTCCTCATCGCCGACGCCGAAGTCTCACTCGATGACACTCTCGCGGGCCAGGGCTGGCTCACCCTTCGTGGAGACGACTCCCCCGGCGGTGTTGGCTCTCCAGTCCTTTCATCAAATGGCTCTGTCATCGGCATCGTCGCCATGAAGACGCCCCTCGATAGTTGGATGAATTTTGCTCTACCCGCCAGCCAAGCCGCTTTCGAAACCCAACGCAAACGCCCCAAACTCAAACTCTTATCCGAACTTCCTCAATCCCCTAAGGTCAATGATGTCGTCAACGACCCTGACTTCACCACCGCCTTCACTTTGCTGGCTGAAAACAACCCCACTCGCGCCGCGCGCATCCTCCTCAAACTCACCAAACGCTACCCCCGCAGTGCCGAGTGCTGGGCACTTCTCGGCCTCGCCTCATCCTCCCTCGGAGCCAATCCAGACGCTCTCTCCTGCCAACGCCGCTCCGTCGCCCTCGACCCCGCTTCGGGCCTCTATTGGCACCAAATGGCCCAGGGCCAAAACCGCGCCAAAAGCGCCGACAAGGGCGCCATCACCCTCGATCAGGAGGAATATCAAGCCCTCGTTCAAGCCACTTACCTCGACCCCACCGACCGCGTCAGTTGGCTCCTCCTCGGCACCCAACACCTCAAAGCCGGTCGACTCCAGGAAGCCGATGAAGCCCTCGAACGCCTGACGTTCCTTGCCCCCTCCTACTCTCAAGGCTTTTACCTGTCAGCCGTCGCCAAGTCCCGACTCGCTGATTACCCCGCAGCCCTCTCCGCCCTGGATCGTTGCCTGCAAATCAACAGCCGCCTCGACAATGCCTGGTTCTTCCTCGGTCTCATCCACGACAAAACCGGCGACTATTCCAAGGCTGCCCTCGCCTTTCAAAAGGCGGTTCGCGTCAACCCAGACCACCCCAATGCCTGGCTTAACCTCGCCCATGCCCTCCGCAAAGCCAAACGCCCAACCGAAGCCAGCCAAGCCTTCCGCGAACATCAAAAACGCACCGACCAACGCCGCCGCAAACAACAACCGTAACCCACCCCAAAGTACCCTTCACCGCTCCGTCGTGAAGCCCCCCAAAGTACCCTTCATCGCTCCGTCGTGAAGCCCCCCAAAGTACCCTTCATCGCTCCGTCGTGAAGCCCTCCAAAGTACCCTTCATCGCTCCGTCGTGATGCCTCCCAAAGTACCCTTTATCGCTCCGTCGTGATGCCTCCCAAGCGAAGCCACTTCTCCCTTACCCACTCCTTCACGAGTCCATCAATAACCCGATTTCCAAAGTCCGAAGTGCCTCAGGCGTTGCTAGACTGGTCTAGCCTTCACCCTCGCGAGTCATGTCGGTTGTCTCCCCGTAGGCGCATTCGCCAGAATGCGTTCTTCATCCCCAAACCAAACAGAATCCATAGCGGGCAAGTGGCCAATGCAACCAATGAGACCGCTCCAACCGCTGGCAATGGGACAAGCATTTCGAGAACCGGTCGGTCTCCTCGTAGGCGCATTCGCCACAATGCGTTTTCCTAACCCCAGACCAAACAAGAAGCCCCCTCACCGAAGTGAGAGGGCTCCACACTTTGCCCCACAACCTTAAGGCACCACTGGCACTGGCTGAACCACCACTTTCCCACCCTCCTGCGGGCTATTCGAAGTCGTCTGCCCCACCACAGTAGGCAGTTGGTTCAAGATGAAATATCCCTCGCCCTTGTTCTTCACGATCAAGCCTTGATAAGTCACCGCCCGTGTGACGGTCGCGGTCGGCACCAGGGGATTCGGTTCAACAAGGGTGAACTTCCCACTGAAGGCTCCCGTACTGCTGACAAACGATAGGGTCACCTTGCGGGTGTTCGGGATGCCGGGATTGAAGGTCACTTTGTTGCTGGTCGACACGTTCGCCTTCACCACCGGCATCGCTGGCAGCGCCGTCACAACCCCAGCTTCCGTCAGCAGCACCTCGATTTCATTGGCCGCATCACTCAACCCCAAGACCCGGGGATTCGCTGTTGGATTCGCCGTCGTGGGCTTGGCGGGAGCCACGTACCGCGCCCCGTTCACGCTCGCTGAAAGCACGGCTGGGAAACCACTCCGGTAGAGGCGATTGCTCGTCGCCGAGTTCGCCGGCCTCGACCATGTCAGACCCACTGCGGACACCGTGTTATCTGCTGGCGTGAGCCCAGTCGTGATATCCAACGTCCCCAAAATGGATCCCATCACGGGTAGCTTCGTCCCATACAGGGTTCGGAACAAAAGCATTTGCCCGGTCGGTCCCGCAAAGCTCGACGTCGAAATCGACGACCCGTCTGATAGCCTACCCGCAATCGTCAACCGACCCGTGGTGGCACTCACATTGAACGAAAGGAATCCCGTGCCCTTCGGCGCTTCGGCACTCGTCAAGGCCGTGTTGTCAAGCGTCACGTGGTTGGTGTACAAGCCCGCAATCGCATCCGCGCGATTCGAGCTGGACCATGGATTTCTCCACGCATCGAAAGTCGCCGTTGCGACCCCATCCGAGACCGTTCCCGTTCCGTTCTCCACCGTCCCAGTCAGCCCTTCAATCGTGAAGGCCACTAGCAAGTCGGAGAATCCCTTCCTTTTGATCGGGTTCGCCACCACCCGCAATTGGGTCAGTTCTGTCGGATCGACAACGCCAACCCCGGTGAAAGAATACACCTTGGTCCCTAAAGTCACCTTACCGCTGGTGACTCCCCCAGTCGAGGACACAGTGAAATCCACCCGTCCACCCAGCGCCCCGCTTCCAGGCGACGCATCAACCAGGATCCCGGGAGTACGCGCAATCGGTCCCGCAAAAACTCCAGCCGTACCGGTCGGCAATCCTGTGATCAAAAGACGCGTCGTCAACACGGCCGACCCAAACGAATTCTTCGCGGTCACCTTCACCGCATACGGTGTCGACTTAAACACCGTCGGTGTCCCCTCAACAACCCCCGTGGTAGGGTTCACTCTAACTCCGGTTGGCAAGCCCGTTGCCGAAAAACTGGTCGCCGAACGGAAGATATTGTTCGCCGGCTCATCTGGCGCCAACGCCGGCTTGAACGAATACACCCTCCGCACCTGGCCCGCTGTCAAATCGCCGGTATGCGCCCAAACAGGCTTCTGATTCGGTGGCCCTGCTTGCACACTGGTCGTCACGGCCGTGGTCGAACTGTTGTTGCTGTCGGACAACTCCACAACGGTGTTGTCTGGATCCGCCACCGCCCCTCCGATCGGCAGGACATAACTCCCCGCCGTTGAAGTCTTCACCGTCACCGTGAGCGGAACCGAACTGCTGGCCGCAACACTCCCACCCGAAAAGGTCACCACCCCAGCCGCTTGACCAACAGTGAAGCCGCTTCCCGACGCTCCAACATAAGTCAGCCCACTGGGCAACGTCACTCGAACACCCACTCCGCTTGCCGGAAGCAGTCCCGTGTTCTGAACCGTCACGCTGTAATTGAACTCAGCCTCAAGAAACGCCGACGTTGGACCCGTCACGGACGTCACCAAATCCGGGTTCGATACTGTCACCACCGCCGTGGCACTGTCGGTAGGCCCCGCTAAGTTGGTCGCTCTCACCCAAAAGCTTGTGCTCGTTGCAAGGTTGGGCGTTGTGAACGTGGCATTCGTCTCGCCTGCCAACGGGGTGCTCGTATCGCCAGACGCACCCTGATACCATTGCAGCGTCGGAGTCGGCGTCCCAGTGACCGCCACACTCAGTGAGGTGCTTGTCCCCACGGCAATCGTCGTCGAATCCGGCTGATCCGTGAAACTCGGAAGCACCGGTGGCACCACCGTAAAGTTAAACACGTAATTGCTCGCCATGTTGGCGGGCACAATGTCAGTCACCCCGCTGGCGAGCACGGTCACCACATACTCAGCCCCATATTGCAAGGGAGCGGAAGGCGTTAGAAGAACGGTCGTCGAATTGGTGACCGGCAGACCCGTAAAAGCCACCGGATTCCCCCCCGTCGTGATCGTGATCGCATTGCTCGTAAGCGAGACTTCCTTGCTGAACGTGATGCCAATCAAAGCGTTGATCGCAACCCCAGTAGCATCGTCGGCCGGCGAAGACGCAGCCACAAAAGGAAGATTCGTCGCCGTCAAAGTGATCGTCTCAGTGTCATCGAACCCGCCCACATTCGATACCCGTGCCCAGTAACTCGCAGTCGTGTTCACGGCCCCCAAAACCAAATTCGTCCCAGTCTCTCCCGACAAGGGATTCGCCGTGTCGCCCGTGTTACCCGTATACCATTGCACCGTAGGCGTCGGCGTCCCCGAAGCAGTCACCGTCAAAGTCACAGGGCTCCCCGTCGTCACGTTCTGCGAGGGCGATTCCGAGGTAATCACAGGTGGAATCGCCGCTTCTGTCGTGAACGAAAAGGTGAAATTCTCAGCCATGTTATTGCTGCTCCCATCCGTCACGCCCGTTGCCAATACAGTGACCGTATGCAGCGTCCCATAGGCCAACGGTGCGGTCGGCGTCAGCACAACCGAACTCACGTTCGTAGCCGGCAATCCCGAAACCGCCACAGGGTTCCCACCCGCACTCACCGTGATCGCACCACCGGTGAGATTCACTGGTCCACTGAAATTTACAGTAACATTTGATGACACCAAAACCGCAGACGCTGAATTGGACGGTGTGGTTGAGATCACTGTCGGTGTCGCAATAGTCGACGCCAAGCGGTGTGGCACTGTGACGGGGTCCGCTGATGCTGTCCCAACCAACGCGTTCATTCCATTTGCGGAATCCAACCCAAACCCAAAAAAACTGTCTTGGATCAGGTCTTGATTATCGGCCCACGTGAATCCGAAGGTTGCGGCTTCAAAAACACCATGCTGAGTCGCCAGGCTTAAATTACTGTTGTCCAAAACCCATGCATAAATCGCCCCACCCGCGATATCGCCTGGGACGTTTTCATTGTTCGTTGAAAGATCGTAAGGCAGCGTCGAAGTTCCGTTTCCTGCGGTCCTCGTCCCAGTAGTCGAATAGTTCAGTGTCGAAGCGAAGGAACTTCCGGAGAGTGTGAAAGTGCCGATCTCGAAAAACAGATCGTCAAGTTCATCCACGGACAGGGAAAAATTCGTCCCAGGTGGGAAGTAGCCGAAACGGACGATACCACTAGTCAGGGGAGAGCCATCTGACCTGGCCATGTTGTTATCGCTGTCAAAGTTGAGGACAGCCGCATTGGATACCGATGCTAGAGCAAATATGAAGACTGCGAAGAGGGATCTAAACATGATTTTCTAGGTTGTTGAGTTCTGACGTGTTCTGAGATTCGCGGACCTGGGGATTGTTCGAACTTTTTCTGGCTGGCAATGTTAGGATTTCGTCACATTTACTTTTCCGGTGCCTCCTCCATCCATGCCGATCAGCATGAATTGGGAAGGTTTCAGGCTGACTACGACACCGGAACGAATGAAAATGACGGTCATTTTCGCCGTCTTGGCGACACAGGGGGTCGTTAATCGCACCCGATCGCAGCCCGCACAAAATCATCAATGTGACCTTTTTGTCACAATAGTCCTTCCCCCAATCCATACTCCACCTAAGTCTAATCTTGTATCCATGCAACGAGACTGCCACACTGCACCTCTTGAAAACTGCTATCGGCAAACGCAACAGATAAGGGTCGCTAAAACCTTTTGATCATGTTCCTCGCTCTCTCAGAAACGCCCTATTCTAGTCTACTCAGCACCGTTGGAGTTTCAGCCATTCTTGCCACAGCGCTAGCCTGCTGGGCCTTCATCATGGCCCGCAATCCAACCCGCTGGCGCCGTTGGTGGATGACCCAGTTCGGCATGGCTGACCTCAACAGCAGCCGCGAAATGCGGCGAAAACAGGAACAATTCCTGGCCATCGGTTCTTCGATCATCTGTCTCCTAGCGTTTGCGCTCAGCCTGTCCTGCACCGTCTGGACCAAGCTCACCATCGATGACATCCGGTCCAAAGCGACCGCCAGCACGCAGTCTTCCTCCAAATCCCGAAACGTGGCCATCGCAAGGCCCCAGCCAGCCATTAGGAAGCCCGGAGCCACTTTTATTCCGTAGCTTGATCCATTCATTATAAACCGATGCGAGGTCTATTCTGCGCAAGCTGGACCATGCCAAGTTCAGCAGTGGCTGATTTTTTCGGTCCATTTTTGGGCAACAAATCGCACTGAATCGATTGAACCGCTTCTAGCCCGCGCGCCCAAACGGTAAAGGTCGTACGACGAGACATTGCCTGCTCGCGCGCCCCATTGCTGATACTCCATGTCTCAGTGCGACAGCAATTGGCTCTCTCACCAAGGCAGCACCTACGAAGACTCGTCCGTGACAAGCGCCGTTTACACATCGAAAGAAACACGCAATCAGGTTGTGGTTCATCTGGGCATCGCTCTGTGCCTCGATATAGATAGGCGCCAAGCTATGAGAGAACCGCGGGACACGCCCTCGCATATCCAGGACTTTCTCAATGAGCCGCTAAGCCCATTCACCGTTTGTGCCAGTTGCCGCAGTTAAATGCGCTCAGACGGCGCCTCATGCGAGACCATCAGGATGGCCAGGCAATCGCCCCGCGATGCCGACCTTGCCTGCGCTTGTTTCTGCACGAGATCATAGCTGAGAACTGCGCGAACAACCTGTAGGCGTTGGTGCAAGTATCCTCGAAGTCGCGCGGTTCTCTGCGCGCTGGAGATCGCCAGGGAAGTGTATCCGGATATCAAACGGGAGGAACTTCTCGGCGTATCCTTAGCGCTACCAACGATGCACGGTTTGATAGCCACCAGGATTTGCTGTTCGCCCACTAACACCATACTTGCAGTCAGCAACAGCTGTGCTGTGAAGCCGATGAAGCGTCGTTCGAGTTCCTGATCCCCGCCAAGAGCAAATCAGAGAGGCGAAACCGGAGGGATCCCACCGCCACCGCCACCGCCACCGCCACCGCCACCACCCCCAGCGCCACCCGCACTGGTAACAGGCAAGCCACCAGCCCCCGCTCCGCCCAACGAATTGGGAGCAAACGGACCGTTAAAACCTGCCCCTGGCATCTGTCCACCATCGATCTCCGAACTGGAGCCACCGCGGCCGCCACCGCCACCAAAGTTCCTTTGCTCAATTTCGATGGGTGGCCCCATCAAATCCGCTCCGCCTACCACAAAAGCAGGCGGATTGAAATCAGGCTCCCAGCGCAAAGCAACGTACTGGGCCGTCACCGCCTCACTGGGCCGACATTTAACGTAGCCCTTGCCTTCCCTGTCTTCAATTGAAGCCACCGGCTTCAAATCGTTAAACGCAGCTGGGTCAAATGACCGCCGCCCCTTCCAGTCTTCTTTTTCCGGCAAATCGTTGAAAACAAAAACCTCAAGCCGAACTGGTCTCGGTGAATGCACGGACCCAAATTCATTCAAAACCTTGGGGCCCCCCAAATCATAAATGACCGTCCGATACTTGTCATTCGACTCAGGGAATGAAAAACTCCCGAATTTAACGGCGTCGTCGGACTCATTGCCTGGTTTCGGATCAATGTAAATAACCCGTGCCCCACTGACCGCAGTGGCTCGATTCGACACTTTGCCCGTCAAAGGATTCGTCTGCCCCGAAGCCAGACTACCATAAACCACAAAATGCTTCATCCCCGATTCCCGCACCATGTCATACTCCACCTTCACAAATTTCCCCTGTATGGACGCGAACGGAACCACAACTTGCACGTCAGCTGGGCTGAAAACAATCTGACCAAGAGCCGTCCACTTTTCATTGTCCACGCTCGAAGAAACGGCCACCCGCCCCTCACCACCGGCATTGTAGAACGACACACGATCAATGATCGCCTGCCGACCCAAATTCACAACGGCAAAGCTCGCCCCCTTCGAGAGCGTTGCTTCTTCCGTCACCCGCTCAGAAAGGAGGGAGCTAACCCGTCCAATACCCTCCGACGACTCAATCTTTGTCCCTTCAATCGACCCAATCGACAACTCCAATCCTCGTTGCGAACTCGGAGTGCGCTGCCACGCGCCAGAAGCCAGCGTGGAGAGCATCGCTACCAAAGCTGAAGAGAGAAGAATGCGTTTCATAGTAATTGAGGATTGCTTTCGACCCAATCGGCGGGCCGAACTATGGACAGATACCTTTCCACCCGTTTCGAAGAAAGCATCTTTCGGACAGGGTGTAAATACCTTTTTCCTTGCAGAATCGTCACCATTCAGGGATTCCTGCCACACCTTCAACTCAACGAAAAGCCGAACTTGCCAACTCGTCCAGTCAACGCAACCTTCGCAGCCAACCCGGATCTCCCTGATCCTGCGTCCCCGTAGTTCAATGGATAGAACGAGGGTTTCCTAAACTCTAAATACAGGTTCGATTCCTGTCGGGGATACCAAAAGGATGCCACACGTTCACGAATCCCTTTTTTCATGATTCCAGCTATCGTGGTCTGTATTGCTTTGATAGTTTACTCTCTATTCGGCTACCCACTATTGATTTCGATCCTTTCCCGCTTCAAACCAGCCGCTTCCCCCCCGCACCCGCCCTCCCTTTCCTCGGAACCCCCGCTCAGTATCGTTCTTTGCGTCCACAACGCATCGTGTCTTATCGATGCACGCCTAAAAAACCTTCTCTCTTGCGATTGGAACGGCCCCTTGGAGGTCATTGTCTATTGCGATGGTTGCACGGACGAAACAACAGATCGGCTACAATCATGGGCGTCCAAAGGCGTGAAAATCATAAAATCACTCCACCTGCGCGGCAAAGCATCCGGCCTGAATGCAGCGATCCCTACCTGCACCTCTCCAATCGTCGTACTCTGTGATGTCCGACAAACATTCGCCCCAGACGCCCTGGAGAACCTCGTCGCCCCATTCGCAGATCCCCAAGTCGGTGCCGTCAGTGGATGCCTAGCCATCACTCCATCCGACTCGGGTAGTGGACAAGGCGTCGACCTTTACTGGCGCCTGGAATCCAAACTGCGCGAGTGGGAAGGTCGATTCGATTCGGTCATCGGTTGCACCGGCTCCATATGCGCCATACGACGCGACCTCTTCCAACACCTCCCCGAAGACACACTCTTAGACGACGTGGTGATCCCCATGCAGATCGCCTACGCGGGTCACCGCATTCTTTACGAATCATCCGCCATGGCCTTTGACCCCCAGACTCTGGACCCGAAAGTCGAAAAAAAACGCAAACTCCGAACCCTCGTCGGCAACTTCCAAATGATTGAGCGCTACCCACAGTGGATGATGCCCTTCAAATGCCGTCTCTGGTGGCAACTCATCTCCCACAAATACCTCCGCCTCCTCGTGCCATGGCTCCTCATGGCCGTTGCATCCTTGAGTATCATGGCTCCAAAAACTCAATTCATTCGCCTGCTCCTTGTTTCCCAATCCATCGCATACTGCTGCGCTGCCATCGGACTCCTGCTACCTCGCCTCCGCATCCGCATCGTCACAGTTCCCGCAGGCTTTGTACTCCTCCAGTACAGTTGTCTCAGCGCATTCTTCGCTTACCTAAAGCACCGCAAAAACTACCTTTCCCTCTGGCAAAAGCCCGCCCTCTCCAGTTCCACATGATCCGCGCCCTCGATCGTTGGCTTCCTTCCTACCTGCGACGTTCGCGCCATCGTCCTGAGGGCACTCTTGAACAGCCGGTGCACGTCTTCATCGCCGTATGCGACCACTTCGAACCCTTCCATCACACCAATAAAGCAGGCGCATTGAGGGCGCTGATCGATTGGGAGCAAGGCTGGCCATCACTCGTTGCCGCACACCGCGACAGCTCAGGTCGCGGCCCACGGCACACCTTTTTTTACCCCATTGAACAATACGACGAGGACGTCATAGCCCGTCTCGCAGCTCTTTGTCAACGAACCGGTAGCGAGGTTGAAATCCATCTCCACCATGCCGATGACACCGCAGAGAGCCTGACCACCCTCCTCCAAAAAGGCATCCAAAACCTCACCTCTCACGGCCTGCTCTCCCGCAACCGGGACGGTCAACCCCATTACGGATTCATCCATGGCAACTGGGCACTCGACAACTCGCACCCCCAGAGAAAACACTGCGGAGTCGATGACGAACTCGCTGTCCTCAAAGCCACCGGTTGCTACGCCGACTTCACCCTTCCCTCCGCACCAGATCCCACTCAAATCCGCCTAATCAACTCCATCTACTATGCCCGCGAGGACGGTCTGCCCACTTCGCATGCAAGCGGCATCCCTGCCCGCACCGGCACCACACAAACCCTCGCTGAAAGCCCGGAGCACCTCCTCCTGATCCAAGGACCGCTCGGCCTCAATTGGCATCGCCGAAAATTTGGCCTCATCCCCCGCATCGAAAACGCCGACCTCACCTGCGCTAACCCTCCCACCCTGGATCGCTTCCTCCTCTGGACCAAACTCTGCCCCTTCGTCCAAAACGGCCCACCCTGGATCTTTGTCAAATTGCATACCCACGGCGGCATCGCTCGCAATTACAATACCCTCCTCGGTGAACCCGCCCACCGCTTCCACCGAGACCTCGCCGCCCATGCCCTATCAAACCCTTCCCTCCGCTACCACTACGTCACCGCCCGTGAAATGACCAACCTGGTTCACGCCGCCGAATCCTGCACTGCACCTGAACCCGCTCTATCCCTGAATTTCGTCTTGCCACCGCCCCCCCACGCTCAACCCTCTTCCCGGTAAAATGCCAATGTCCGCTTAATCCCTTCCTTCCACGTGACCCTTGGCTCATAACCAAACGCCTCCCTGGCCGCCGTGATGTCCGCAAGAGAAGACCGCACATCCCCAACACGCCCATCGACAAAGACAGGCTCAATCGACTGCCCCGTCAACTCGTTCAAATCTGCCAGCAACTGCAGCAACGTCACCGACTGCCCGCACGCTATGTTAAACGTGCGGCCCGCAACTCCCTCTTCATTAGCCTGAGCCGCCGCTAGATTGGCGGCCACGGAATTCTCGACAAAGGTAAAATCCCGGGATTGCAATCCATCGCCGTGAACCACAGGTCGCTCCCCTTGAATCAACGCCGTGCAAAACTTCGCTATCACCCCCGAGTAGGGAGAATCAAATGCCTGCCGCGGGCCAAACACATTGAAGTATCTCAACGCCACGAACGGAAACCCGTAAAGCTTGTGAAACAAAAGGCCATACTTCTCCCCCGCATACTTTTGCAACGCATAGGGCGATAAAGGATTCGGCGGCAGCGACTCGTGTTTGAAGGGAGCATCCACATCCCCATAAATCGATGACGAAGAGGCGAACAAGAAGCGCTTCACTCCCGCATCTCTTGCAGCGATAAGCATCTTCAAAGTGCCGTCGATGTTAGGTACATGACTCGCCCACGGATCCTGAACAGATCTTGGTACAGATGGCAACGCCCCCTGATGAAAAACCCAGTCGCATCCCTCCACAAGCTTCCGTACCAGCACCTCATCTCCAATGTCCCCCTCGACAAAATCCAGCCGATCTCCCGGCGTTTTCCAACTCAGGTTCCTGGTCGACCCAAGCAAAAGATTATCCAAAACGATGACCTCAGCTCCTTGCGAGCACAGCGCCTGCGCAAGATGAGATCCAATGAATCCGGCGCCGCCGGTGACGAGTGCTTTCATGATTGAGTCAGGCCTTAAAATAATGCGGCATTCCTTGCATTTGATGTGCCAGCGCATTGCGAGTGTCCACCACACGCAATGCCTGTTGAGCGATCAACGTCCAATCCACCGCCGCGTGATGCGTGGCGACCAGCACCAAGTCATGGCCCGCCAACACTTCGGCTGTCAATTCCAGACTGGCTTGCCCTGCCAATTGCGAATGCTCACGGGAAGGTCGAATCACGGGCACATGGGGATCGTGATACGTCACCACCACTCCGCGTTCCTCCAAGAGATGCCAAAGCGCGTAGCCCGGACTCTCCCTGTCATCATCCACATTCGATTTGTAAGCGATGCCGATCAGCAAAACACGCGCACCGCTCAAACTCACTCCGTCCGCCTCAAGAATAGCAATCACCTTGTCCACCACCTTTGCAGGCATGGCGCGATTCACCTCTCCAGCCAACTCAATGAACCGTGTCTCCTGCCCATGCTGCTTGGCCTTCCATGACAGATAAAAAGGATCGATCGGAATGCAATGTCCCCCCAAACCCGGTCCGGGGTAGAACGGCATGAAACCAAACGGCTTTGTCTTCGCTGCCGCAATCACATCCCAAACATCGATGCCCATCGCTTCATAAACACCCTTCAGTTCGTTCACCATCGCAATGTTCACCGCACGGAAGATGTTCTCCGTCAACTTCACTGCCTCCGCCACCCGGCAATCCGCAACCGGCACCAGCGTTCGAATCGCCCTTCCATACAACGCCATGGCCTTTTCGAGACAAGCCGGAGTCAACCCTCCCACCACCTTTGGAATATCATGAACCTTGCTGTCCGGATTTCCCGGATCCTCGCGCTCGGGAGAAAAGGCCAAATGAAAATCCTGCCCGGCCTTCATTCCCGATCCTTGCTCCAAAACCTCTCGCAGTTCCGTGTCTGTCGTTCCAGGATAAGTCGTTGATTCCAAAACGACCAGCGTCCCAGTCTTGAGATGCGGTGCCAAACTCCGCCCTGTCGCCAGAACATAGCTCAAGTCTGGAGTGCGCCCCTCACCCAACGGCGTCGGTACACAAATAATCACCGCCGAACACTCACTCACACGGCTAAAGTCCGTCGTCGCCTCAAAGCGTCCGCTGGACCTCTGTTCCTGAATCAAATGACCATCAATGTGAAGAATATAGCTGCCTCCCGCATTGAGCCGCGTCACCTTTTCCAGATCGACATCGAACCCCAGCACCGTCGCCCCCACCCTGCAAAACTGCATCGCCAGCGGCAACCCCACATATCCCATCCCAACGATGCCGATTGCTTCAGAGTGTTCCATTATGCGATGATTGGCACGCTAGGGAAACAATTCGGCGCGTCAATGAAAACCCCATCCATCGCCGCAGTCCACTAACCTGGATTTGACAGTCTCTTCGACACTGGGTAATGGCTCGACCGTGCAATCGACCAAGCCGCCATCTCCGCCTCCCTACTTGGTCGCCCTCCTCTTTCTTGTCTTCATCGCCGCATTCCTGGGTCTCCAATTCCGTCAAAATGCCTTCAGCAGCGACCTCGGTGGCGACCCCGACGAAGCCGCCCACGCCGTCACCGCGCTCATGGTGCACGACTACCTTTGGCATGCCCCAGGCACCTCCCCCATGGCCTTCGCCAATCAATACTACGCTGCCTTCCCCAAAGTCGCCCTCGGTCACTACCCACCCGGCTATTACCTCACCGCAGCCACCACCCTTTCTCTTTGGTGCGACCCGCGCGCCTTGATCGTTCTTCAGTCCCTGCTCATCGCTTCCCTCGCCACCGCCAGTTGGCTCTTCGCTCGCCGCTGGATCACCGCTGGTGACGGTTGGCTGGCCCTCTTCCCCAGCCTCATCCTCCTATTCCAAAACGAAGTCATCCGTGTCGGCTGTCACGTCATGGCCGATTTCCAACTCGCCTTGCTCGTCTTCGCTGCCCTCTGGGCCTGGCAAACCTATCTCAACCGCCCCTCCTATCGATCGAGCCTTGCCTTTGGCCTTTTCGCAGCCGCCGCCATCCTCACCAAAGGCACCGCCATGGGCCTGGCCGGCGTCCCCCTCCTGACCCTGACCATGAATCGCCGCTGGCAGGACCTCACTCGCCTCAGTTGGTGGGCCGCCGCCCTGCCTGTCCTCATCTTCGCCGGCCCGTGGATGCTCTTTTCCGTCCGCTTCACTCAAGAAGGCTTCATGACTCACGATCCTGCCGCCTTCTTCAAGGACGCCCTCGAATACTACCTTCATACCCTCCCCCGATTCTTCGGCTGGCCCCTGCTCGCTCTCCTATTTTGCTCAATCATCCGTCTCCTGAAAGACATGCTTCACCGAACCACCGATCCCGTTCGCGTCACCCTCTGGTCGGGTTGGCTCTCCATCCAGTGCCTCATCATGATCGTCCCCAGTGGCCTCTCCCCGCGTTACCTCCTCGCCGGCCTTTTACCCGCCACCCTGCTCGCCACGATCGAACTCCAAACCCTCCTGCGCCTCTTCTCAAAAAGCCATCTCAACAGCACCCGCCAAACCCAAACCTCCCGTGTCGCCTTCGCCGCTTTCACGCTCGTCACCCTCTTCTTAACCTGGCGCGTGGAACCCAAAACCGTCTCCGGCTTCTCCGCCGCCATCAACCGCCTCCTCCTCGAAAATCCCTCTCAAAAGAAAGTCTGGCTCGTCGCCTCCGACCCCCGTGGCGAAGGCGCTCTCATCGCAGCCTCAGCCTTCAACACCACCGACCGCACCTCCAATCATCTCACAATCCTCAGAGGCTCAAAAGCCCTCGCCAACTCCGACTGGATGGGCCGCAACTACACTCCCATCTACCAGGACGCCCGCTCCCTCCTCAAACTTCTCGACTCACTCCAAATCGACACCGCCATCATCGATCTCTCCGTCCCCGAGCCCGCCATTCGCCCCCACGAAACCGACCTCCGCCTCGCCCTCGACAAACCCCATTCCGGCTGGCACCTCGCCTGGACCCAACCCGCCACCCGTTCGCCCGGAACAACCTCGGCCACTCTTCGCATCTACCAACGCACACCCCAGCCGCCTCAGCCATGAAACCCCGGCTCCTGTTCGTCTCCAATCTCTTCCCGGACGCCGATTCCCCCTATCGGGGACTCGACAACGCCACCGTCCTCCATCATCTCGCCAGCACCTACGACATTCGCGTCCTCTCCCCTCGCCCCTGGCTCCCACTCATCTCCCCCAAGTTCCCCCGCGCCCCCCGTCCCATCGACACCCCCTTCAAACCCATCTACATCCGCACCCCCTACCTCCCCAAGATCGGCGGCCTCGCCAATCATCACCTCATGGCCAAAGCTCTGCGCGGCCCCATGGCCACCCTTCACCGCTCCTTCCCCTGGGACCACGCCCTCGGCAGCTGGCTCTTCCCCGACGCCTGCGCCCTTCATCAAACCCACACCACCATCGCCCCCCGCACCCCTTTCACCCTCATCGCCCAGGGCAGCGACGTCCACGCCTACCTGCAATCCCCCCCTCGCCGCCGCGCCATCCTCCACACCCTGAACGCCGCCCAGGCCACCATCACCCGCAGCCGCAGCCTCGCCGAAACCCTCGCCGCCGCCGGGGCCGATCCCCAAAAACTCCATCCCATCACTAACGGCATCGACACCCGCCTCTTCCACTACGCCGGACGCGCCGCCGCCCGTGTCGAACTCAACATCAAAATCGACGACACCCTCCTCCTCTTCGTCGGCAACCTCCTTCCTGTCAAAGACCCCCTCCAACTCGTCAAAAACTTCACCCACCTCCTCCCCCGCCTCCCCCACCATCGCCTCCGCCTCATCATCATCGGCCAGGGCCCCCTGCAAAAAGCCCTCACGACCCTCATCCACGCCGCCTCCCTCCAGGATCGCATCCAGCTCACCGGCCCCCTCCCCGCCGAAGCCGTCGCCCGCTACATGCGCGCCGCCGACCTCCTCTGCCTCACCAGCCTCAACGAAGGCCTCCCCAACGTTGTCCTCGAAGCCCAAGCCTGTGGCCTCCCCATCCTCTCCACCCACGTCGGCGGCCTCCACGAAGTCATCGACCAACCCTGGAAAGGCACCCTCACCCCCCTCCACGACCCCGACGCCTGGGTCGACGCCGCCTGCCGCCTCATCGACTCCCCCCCCGAAGGCACCCCCATCGCCACCCTCGGCGCCACCCGCACCTGGGCCGCCACCGCCGCCGCCTACCACGCCGTCATGAGCCCGGCTCCACACCTGGCCACCCCGCCTCACCCATGAAAATCCTTTGGATCAAAACCGGCACCCTCTTCCCCCCGGACACCGGCGGCCGCAGGCGCACCCTCGCCATGCTCCGGGAAATCCAGCGCGCCGGCCACTCCGTCCACTACCTCGGACTCAAATCCCCCTCACTCCCCATCACCCCGGAAGAACAAACCGACCCCTACGCCGACACCAAAGAATGGGTCCCCTCCCACGAACCCGCCCACAGTTCCCCCCGCTTCTTCCTCGCCCTCCTGAAGAACCTCCTCTTCTCCCGCCAACCCTACGTCCTCGACCGCTACCACTCCCCGGCCTGGCGCCAGCGCATCATCGACTCCGCCACCCACGCCGACCTCGTCATCTGCGACTTCCTCACCCCCGCCCCCCACTTCGAACACCTCTCCCTCGGCAAACCCACCATCCTCTTCCAGCACAACATCGAAGCCCAAATCTGGAAACGCCTCGCCGACACCGCTAAAAACCCCCTCAAACGCGCCTACCTCCGCAGCCAGCACCGCCGCATGGCCCGCGCTGAAAAGCACCTATCCACCCTGTTCGACGGCGTCATCACCGTCTCCCCGGACGACACCGCCTACTGCCGCGAACACTACCACCTCACCAACATCCTCGGCCACGTCCCCACCGGCGTCGACATCACCGCCTTCCACCCCGCCCCGCATCCCCCAGCCACCCCCACCATCGGCTTCCTCGGCTCCATGGACTGGATGCCCAACATCGAAGGCATCCACTGGTTCCTCCGCGAAGTCCTCCCCCTCGTCCGCAAGTCTCTCCCCACCGTCCGCCTGAAAATCATCGGCAGGAATCCCCCCGCCTCCATCCGCGACCTCCCACTCACCGACCCCGCCATCGAAGTCACCGGCACCGTCCCCGACGTCCAACCCCACGTCCACGCCTGCACCCTCATCGCCGTCCCCCTCCTCGCCGGCGGCGGCACCCGCATCAAAATCTTCGAAGCCATGGCCATGGGCGTCCCCGTCGTCTCCACCACCATCGGCGCCGAAGGCCTCCCCCTCACCCCCGGCACCGACCTCCAAATCGCCGACTCCCCCACCGCCTTCGCCACCCACCTCCTCACCCTCCTTAAAGACCCCACCCTCACCGCCACCCTAGCCGCCCACGCCCGCCACCGCATGGAAACCGACTTCACCTGGGCCGCCGCCACCCACCGCTTCCTCCACCTCCTCCCCCGCCAGTAGCGACACCCGCCTCACCGATTCAATCGCAGCGAGCCGACAACCGAAGGCCCAAGGTCAGGGGCACCGATTCGACGAGTGACCCCCTGAAGCGCAAGGGGTCACCCCCCGAAACCCCACGGGTCACCCCTCCCAACCCAATGGGTCACCCCTCCAAACCTAAGGGGTCACCCACCGAAACTCCATGGGTCACCCCTCGAAACCCCAGGAGTCACCCATCGAACCGCACGGAGTCACCCCTCCATTCCCCACGGGTCACCCCCCGAATCGCCACGGGTCAGGGGCAGAACCTCCCCCCCTGACCCATCGAAGCCGCCGGGGTCACTCAAACAATCGGCGTGATCGCGTCCATGTAGGTGAAGGACCGAACGCTCCCGTTGATCTTGTTCGCCACCCGGACACTCAGAGGCCCGCTCAGGGTGGCAGGCACCAGCACAGACAGAGAGCTCGGCGTGATCGTCCCATAAACCGTCGCCCGCACCTCAGGATTGCTCCCGCTGCGGAAGAAAACCCCCTGCGTCACATCGCTCTTATCCAGGTCCAGCCGGTCGCCGGAGAGCTCGATCATCGTCCCCGGACTGTACTTGCCCGGCGCCCCGTTCTCCTGACTCAGAACGCTATCGATGATCGGGCTCACCTTGCCCACCTCACCCAGGCTTTCCAGTGACAGCGTACTCCGCCACGCATCCCGCGTGTCAGCAGAGATGCTCAGCGCCACATCGCAGTTCATCTCATCGGGATTGTGAAAGTCCCCAGGCCCCGTCTTGCTGCCACCGCTCGTCGGGCGGAAGCGCAGTTTGCCGAGCAGACCCACGGAGAAAGCGCAGCCACTGCTGCACTCCAGAATGGTGTCCAGCACAGCCGTCAGGCCCGTCTTGATTTGATCCGCCGTCAAGCCGCCGCTTTTGCTCGCAGCGATTGTAAAGAACGCATCGTCAGTCACGGGCTCGCCGAGCACAGGACGCGTCGTGAAACCTCCCTTGGGATTGGGAGCAATGTGGTATTTGAATGTAGGCATGGTCGTGGTTGGGTTGGGTATTTCATGTGTTTTTGAGGCCGCCTTCCGGCGGAAAGGCTTCTTCTTCTTAGGTCCAGGCTTCGGCACGGGTGAAGGATAAGGCACAAAGCCAGGGTCCCCGGGCTCCAGGTAATAACTAGGACTCCCCCACCGCAGATTCGGGTCATCCCAAGTAAAGGGCAAACCCGTGAAGGGGTTGATCGCGTCCCAATGAAGTGTCTTCATCTTCGGAGGCGGGTTGACGATCCAAATCCCACCAAAAACCACCGCGAATGGCAAGACCAAAATGAGGTTTTTTGCCACACATTTGTCCCGGACCCCACGCCACAGCGATAGGTTTTTTCCCGTAGCCAGGTTGGCGCTGATCACCCGTCAAACCACACCCTCCCTCCTCCAATTCGACCGTCCCACAATAGACTCAGGCCCAAACCCCCTGTCCACCGCACGACACCATGTAGCGAACCCTTCCTTGTCCTAATGAACCCTGTGCCTCACATAAGACATCGAAGACCCAGCTCAATTTTTATTTTTAAGATGCATGATAGAGCTTTTCCGTTATCATCCCGCGCGCCAAGGCAAGTCGAGTGCATTGTCTCTCCATTCTTGGCATCACTTGACGCACTCTCCGGTCCCCTGCATGAGGTCGATTCTCCATCTCCCACCTTATGTGACTCAAACAGCCACCCCCTCCACGCCATAATCGATTACCAGAACTCGAATCATCCCGCCCGTCTCCATCCCACAATCCTCCCCTGCCGCATCCCACTAAAATGAAGACCCTCCTCCTCTCCGCCCTCTTACTTACCACGGCACCCCTTCTCTCCGCACCTTTCGTCGCCTCGATTAACCGCCAACCGCAGACCACGCTCGCCGTCTCCGGCACCAGCACCATCTTCCGCGTGACTTTCACGGAGAGCGTCACCGGCGTCGATGTCACGGACTTCACCTTGCTCAAAGTCGGCACCGTCAATGGCACCATCGCCTCCATCTCCGGCAGCGGAGCCACCTATGATATCACCGTCAATGGCATCTCCGGCTTTGGCACGCTGCGGCTGGATCTCAAGCACACTGGCACAGGCATCATAGGCAGTGGGTCGGTTGCCATCGCCGACGGCTTCGACAATGGCCAGTCCATCCGCGTCGGCACCACTGTCCCCATCGGTTGGGGCAATCACGTCGTCGGGCAGATCGGCGATGGCACTGCGGTAGGCGGAAACAAAACCTTCCCCACGGCGGTGAGTACATCCGGTGTGCTCAGCGGCAAAAACATCGTGCAAATGGCCTCAGGGGCCAACTGGACGACCGTCCTCACGGCGGACAATCTTCTCTTTGCCTGGGGTGGCAACACGGTGGGACAGATCGGCAACGGCACGAGCACTAGCCCTCAACAGATTCCGGTGGCTGTGGATATGAGTGGAGTGCTCAGCGGCAAGACCATTATCAGCCTCGCTTGTGGAGATAACTTCACCTTGGCGCTGGATTCCGATGGCAAAGTTTACGGTTGGGGTTCCAACAGCCAGGGCCAGTTGGGCATTGGCAGCGTCGTCACCCCTCAAACCTCGCCAGTAGCCGTCATCTCCAGTGGAGCCTTGAATGGCAAAGTCGTCACGGGCATCTCAGCTGGCACAAATTTTGCCGTCGCCTGCACTTCGGACGGCGGGATCTACACTTGGGGCAGAGCAACCACCGGGAGACTCGGCAATGGCGATACCGTCACCAATGTGATCTCTCCAGCCCAGTTGGGCGGCGTCTTCACCGGCAAACGTGTGGTGGCCGTGTCTGGTGGCGGTGCCTTTGGTGCGGCACTCACCTCAGACGGTCGTGTTTACACTTGGGGTAACAACAACATCGGCCAGCTCGGCGATGGTGGCACCATCAGCACGCCGACCGAGAATGCCACGCCTGCTGGCATCCTTGGCACCGGACTGCTCCCTGGCAGCCGGACCGTCGCCAACATCACCTGCACTTTTTCCGGTATGTATGCCATCGCCCGAGATGGCTCATTCTACGCCTGGGGTGGTGGCGGGTCTGGTGGCCTGGGCAACGGCGGCACCACCTCCAGCACCTCACCTGTCCTAGTGGATACCACGGGCGTGCTTTCCGGCAAAACCATCGCCGCCATCACCGGTGGCAATAACTTTGCCAGCGTCCTGACCACAGAGGGCAAACTTTACAGCTGGGGCACCAACGCCAGTGGCCAGCTCGGTGACGGCACCACCGACCAACGAAACAACCCCATCGCAGTGGATGTGAGTGCCAGCAGCGCCCTCAACGGCAAGACCGTCAGCTTCCTCTCTTCCGCCGCCCAGCCAACGTTCATGATGGCCGGGGCCGGTGTTGCGGCGGCTCCACCACCAGCCCCCGTCGTCACCAACGTCACCTCCTCCACAGCCAACGGAGCCTACAACGCCTCCGACGCAATCTCCATCCAAGTCACCTTCGACGCCAGCGTCACCGTCACCGGAACCCCACAGCTCACCCTCGAGACCGGCACCACCGACCGCGTCCTGAACTACAGCAGCGGCAGCCCCGGCACCACGCTCACCTTCAACTACACCGTCCAAGCCGGAGACACCACCGCCGACCTCGACTACATCAGCACCAGCGCCCTCTCCCTGAACGGAGGCACCATCAACGCCACTACAGGGGCCACGGCAGCCACGCTCACCCTACCCAGCCCTGGAGCCTCAGGCTCCCTTGGAGCCAACAAAGCCCTCGTCATCGACACCACCGCCCCCACCATCAACATAGGCTCACCCTCCGTCAGCACCATCGCCGCAGGCGCAGGCTCCGTCACCTACACCGTGACCTACGCCGACACCAACTTCGACGCCAGCACCCTCGCCAACGGCAACATCACCCTCAACTCCACCGGCAGCGCCAACGCCACCGTCGGCGTCTCCGGCAGCGGCACCACCCGCACCGTCACCCTCAGCAGCATCACCGGCTCAGGCAGCCTCGGCATCACCATCGCCTCCGGCACCGCCAGCGATACGGCAGGAAACACCGCAGGCGCAGCCGGACCGAGCACGACCTTTGCGGTGACGGCACCTGCTTCCGGTCCATCTCCGACGGGCACGCCGGCCCATCAATTCACGAACAGCAGCACCATGGCTTCGTTCACCGTGCCAGCTGGTCCCAGACGGCTGCTGGTAGTTTCCGCCGGTGATCCCGGCACTCCGACGAACCCCACCTCCGTCACCTTCAATGGCACGCCCATGTTGCTCGGTAATTCCACCTCAGACGGCACTTTCTCCTGTGACTCCATCTGGTACCTGGCTCTCGGCAATGGCCCGGCAATTACGGGCAGCATCAACGTGGCTTTCGGCGGGTTGGAATTCCGTTATATCGGTGCAGCCTCCTTTTCTAACGTCGATCAGACCACACCAGTGGATACGAATGGACCAAAGATTTCAGGCTCAGTGCAGGGCACAAACCCTTCATCGTCTCTCGACGTGACGAGCCAGGCGGGAGATCTGGTCTTCGACCTTTTTGATGCCTATGGCACTACTGCCGTGCCGACCACGACTGCGGGCGCCAACCAAACCGTGGTGAATACGGTTGGCGCGCTTTGGTTCGACCCAGGTTATTACTCTCGTTACAGCACCAGCACGGAGCCCGGAGCTGCCACCGTCCCGATGAGCTGGACCACTGCGAATACCGGCGCCATCCTGCACCTCACGATGAACATCAACGGATCTGGCGCGGCCCCAACGCCGGCCCCTGTTGTCACCGGTGTCACCTCCTCCACAGCCAACGGAGCCTACAACGCCTCCGACGCAATCTCCATCCAGGTCACCTTCGACGCCAGCGTCACCGTCACCGGCACCCCACAGCTCACCCTCGAGACCGGCACCACCGACCGCGTCCTAAACTACAGCAGCGGCAGCCCCGGCACCACGCTTACCTTCAACTACACCGTCCAAGCGGGAGACACCACCGCCGACCTCGACTACCTCAGCACCAGCGCCCTCTCACTGAACGGAGGCACCATCAACGCCACCACAGGGGCCACGGCAGCCACCCTCACCCTACCTAGCCCAGGAGCCTCAGGCTCCCTCGGAGCCAACAAAGCCCTCGTCATCGACACCACCGCCCCCACCATCAACATCGGCTCACCCTCCGTCAGCACCATCACCGCAGGCGCAGGCTCCGTCACCTACACCGTGACCTACGCCGACACCAACTTCAACGCCAGCACCCTCGCCAACGGCAACATCACCCTCAACTCCACCGGCTCCGCCAACGCCACCGTGAACGTCACCGGCAGCGGCACCACCCGCACTGTCACCCTCAGCAGCATCACCGGCTCAGGCAGCCTCGGCATCACCATCGCCTCCGGCACCGCCTCAGATACGGCGGGAAATTTGACTCCAGCGGCCGGACCAAGCACCACCTTCACTGTCACAGCCCCTCCCACCGTCACTCTGACCACCAACTCGGTGAATGCGAATGCCTCGTCGATCACCATCACCGGCACCAACTTCGATACCACGCCGGGGAACAACACTGTGGCCTTCACGCCTGCGGGCACAGGCACTGTCACCGCAGCCACCGCAACAAGCCTGACCGTCAGTGTCAGCAGCCTGCGTGCAGGCGCTCTGAATGCGGTCGTCACCAACGGCAATGGCAACAGCGGCGCACCCGTGCAGGTCGCCACCGTGGTCCCCGTCATCACGGCCAACACATCCAACCTGGCTAACACAGCCACAACCCTCACCATCAATGGCTTCGGCTTTGATCCCACACCCGCCAACAACACCGTCGCCTTCTCGCCTACAGGCACCGGCACCGTCACGGCCTCGACGGCGACGACTTTGACTGTGACCGGCATCGCGGGTCTGACCAATGGTGCCCTCAATGCCATCGTCACCAGCAATAGCCAGGCCAGTGCCAGTGCGCAGGTGGCGACCGTTACCACAGGAGTAGCACCCGCCCCGGGCTTTCTCTACGTTCTGAGCGATGTGAATGGCGCTTCGAACCAAATCTACGGCTACTCGGTTGACGAGGCGACCGGGGCGCTCACTGCACTCGCCGGTTTCCCCGTTGCGACAGGGAGCAATGGCATTGGTCAGACCAATACCGAGCAACTCGCGCTGGATGCAGCCAATAGGCGACTTTATGCCATTAATCGCGGAGGCGGCACCGTCAGTGCCTACGCGATCGGCACGACGGGCGCGCTCACAGCGCTGCCGTTTTCGCCTATCAATCTAGGTGCCGGTGCATGGTCTAATCTTGCGGTGCATCCTTCCGGCTCGCCGTTGGTGGTGGGGCGCGGGACCGGTTCGCAAATTTTCAGTTTCAATATTACCGCCACCACCGCGACGGCAGCGGCGGGCAGTCCCTACAGCACCGGTACTGCCGCAGGGTTCAGCAATGCCTTTAGCAGGGATGGTAATTACGTTTACACTGGCGGGAACACGGGCACCACCTTCGCTGGTTTCAGCGTTAATGCCACAACCGGGGTGTTGACGGCGCTTGCCGGATCGCCCTTCTCTAGTGTCTCGAACGCCGTAGGATACTGTACCGACAGTGACGGTCGGCTGTTTATGGGGCAAGTTGGTGGCGGCGCGTTACGCGTTTTCACCACTGCTGCAGGCATTCCGACTCCGGTGACCGGCAACCCCTTCGCTACAGGACTCACTAATCACATCCACGCAGTGCTGCACCCGAATGGCTTTTATGCGGCGGCGGACCGCGTGGGCAACCGTGTGGGTGTTTACAAGATCAACGGCAGCGGCGCGGCCACCACGCTCGCGGCAGTCTCGGGTTCGCCCTTCGCCGCCGGAGGCACGACAACCAATACACTGGCGCTCAACCAAAGCGGCGCCTTCCTGTTTGCGGCCAATGGCGGCACCCGAAACCTAACGACGTTCAGCGTCGATTTGTCCACTGGGGTGCTCACCTCGCCCGTAACGCAACCCGCCAATACACTTGGCACGACTGGCCTTGTCAACGGGTTGGGTTATATTGCCGCAGCAGCAGCGCCCACCGTCATTGCCTCAACCACCTCGGTGAACGCAGACGCAACATCCATCACCATCACTGGCACGGGCTTTGATGCCAGCACTCCTGGCAACAACACCGTCGCCTTCACCCCTACGGGCACAGGCACCGTCACTGCTGCTACCGCTACGAGCCTGACCGTCAGCGTAAGCGGTCTGCGTGCTGGTGCTTTGAATGCCGTCGTCACCAATGGTGCAGGCAACAGCGGCACTGCCGCCCAAGTCGCCACCGTGGTGCCCGTCATCACCAGCAGCACAGCCAATCTTCTCAGCACTGCCTCTACGCTCACCATCATTGGCTTCGGCTTTGATCCAACCCCAGGCAATAATACCATCACCTTCTCGCCATCGGGCACGGGGACAGTCACAGCCTCCACGGCGACGAGTCTAACCGTGACAAGCATCACCGGCCTGACCGCAGGTGCATTAAATGCCATCGTCACCAGCAATGGCCAAACCAGCGCCAGTGCACAGGTGGCCACTATTGTGCCGCCAGCGCCAACAGTCACTCTAACAACCACCTCAATAAACGCCAATGCCCCCACCCTCACCATCACCGGTAATAACTTCGACACCACTCCAGGCAATAACACCGTCGCCCTCACCCCCTTCGGCACCGGAACCGTCACCGCCTCCACCGCCACCTCATTGACCGTCTCAGTCAGCGGCCTCCGCGCCGGTCCCCTCAGCGCCGTCGTCACCACCAACTCCGTTTCCAGCGGAGCCCCCGTCCAGGTCGCCACCGTCCGCCCCGTCATCACCCCCAGCACCCTCCTCATCGCCCCAACCGCCCAAACCCTCACCATTGACGGCTTCGGCTTCGACCCCACCGCCTCCAACAACACCGTCGCCTTCTCCCCCGCTGGCACTGGCACCGTCTCCGCCGCTACCGCCACCACCCTCACCATCACCGACATCAGCGGTCTCAACCTCGGCACCCTCAACGCCGTCGTCACCTCTAATAGCCAAGCCTCCACCAGCACCCAGGTCGCCAACGTCCTCCTCCTGCCTGCCGCATCCGTCTCCCTCAGCGGCTCGGCCGCCCCAGGCATTCCCAATGCCACCTTCAACTTCCTTGGCGACATTTCCCTCAACGAATCCGGCCACACCGTCCTCTACGGTCGCGTCTCCGGTCCCAGCATCACCACCGCCAATGACGCCGGCGTCTGGATCAACGACGGCTCTGGCTTCAGCCTCATGCTCCGCGAGGGCGGCTCCACCGGCACCTCCGGCCAAACCATCGCCGAACCCATCCGCTTTGGCCGCATCACCGACACCGGCATCACCCATGTCATGTCCGGCGTCGCAGGCGCCCCTTCCACCGCCAACGCCGCCGGCTGGGTTGCCAACGGCACCTCCTTCACCTCCTTCTACCGCAAAGGCACCACCTTCTTGAATGCCTTCAATGGCGTCTCCCAGCAAATCGCCGCAGATGACGGCTATTTCGCCGCCCAACTCAAACTCGTCACCGGCTCCGTCACCGCCGCAAACGACACCGGCATCTGGAAAATCGCCTCCAACGGCACCACCACCGTCGCCGCCCGCGAAGGCCAGCTCATCGCAGGCTCCACCACCCGCAAAATCGGCAACCTCATGAGCCGCGTGGCTGTCTCCTCTTCAGGCTTCGGCACCTACCCCGCCTACCTCACCGCCGTCGCACCATCCGTCCTGCCCTCCACCCAAAACCGCGCCATCCTGAAACAAAACTTCGCCTCGGTCGGTGAACCCGTGATCGTCGCTCAAAGCTACGTCACAACCGTCCCCGGGATCTCAGGAGCGCAGTTTAACACTTTCCAATCCGAAAGCATCAACGCCACCGGCAACATCGCCTTCGGTGCCCTCCTCGTAGCCAATGTCGCCGGTGTCACCACCGCCAACGACTTCGGCCTCTGGCACCAAGGCACCTCCGGCCTCGAACTCGCCCTCCGTGAGGGCCAAGCCGTCCCCAACCGCCCAGGTGTCACCTTCAAAACCGTCATGACTCACTGGCTCCTCGATGACGGCTCCCTCGTCTTCCATGGCACCACCAGCGCCAATGACCAGGGCCTCTGGCATGTCAACACCGCCGGTAGCCTCACCCAACTCCTCGGCCTCGGACAGCCCATCCCCCAAGCCAATAACGCCACCTTCTCGGCCTTCTACCTTCGCCCCGACGTCAGCCCCTCCGGCAAATTCGCAGCCGCAGGCACCCTCACCCTCGGCTCCGCAGGCACCACCACCGCCAATAACCGCCTCCTCCTCCTTGGCGATGTCGCCACCCCCGGCGTCTTCAGCCACGCCATCCGCAGTGGCAACACCTACTCCGTCAACAGCATCACCCGCACCATCCGCAACCTTTACCTCGGCTTCACCACCGGCAACGAAGCCACCACCACCGGCGGCACCGGCGGCATGAGCCGCGTCATCAACAACGCCGGTCGCGCCGCCATCTGGCTCCAATTCGCCGATGGCACCTTCGGCCACTTCGTCACCGACGACACCTCCGGCCCACAAGTTCTACCTCCCGGTAACAATTGATGAGACAATAACTTTTTCGATTAGACCGGTTCGCGAAAAGATTGTCATTTTGATCCGTCGAGCGCAGCGGCTTTAGTGGCAAGGAAGTCGCGCAGCCCGCTATCAAATCAATAACGGGCACGAGGCTGACACAGCCAATGAGGCCGCTCCGCCGCTGGGCAAGGTGACAAGCATTTCGAGAATCAGTCCAAATCCCTCGCCAAACTCAAGCAGAGACGCTCCGCCGTCCTCTTTCAACCAGCCACCTCACGCCGGCACACCGCCGGATAAATACGCCGAACGGAATCCCCCGAATCCCTTCATTCGTTTGCCCTTGAGTCACTCTCTCTCTGTGCCTCTCCGTGCCCTCTGAGTCAAACAGCCAACTTTAAGTCTAATCTCTTCGCTTAAGATTATATGGAAATTTGACAATTTCCCCATGACAAATATTCGATCAAGTGTAACAAATCCCAAGTCTGGTCGAAAAACCAGACATTCGCGACTCTCAATCACAGCAACCCATAACGCCATGATCCAAAATAGAATCCCCTCCCCAACTCGAAGCCGCCTCTTCCAACTCGGCCTCGCCCTCCTCACCTTCATCTCTCTCCTGTCAACTCCAACAGTCAACGCAAGCATTCAGCTTAACGTCACCGTCAGTCCAACCAGTGGCCCTCAGGCGGGCGGCAACTCAGTCGACATCACCATCGATTCTTTCATCGGACCCGTCAGCATTGACAGCGTCCTGTTCGGGCAAAACACAGCCATGTACCAGAGAAATGGCAATACGATCACCGTTTCAAGCGTCCCTGCGAGCAGTATTGCCGGTCCCGTGCTGGTGTCTGTCAACTACTCAGTCGTTCAGACATCACCCGAAGAGGACACTGCGGCCGCGCCTTCCATGTTTCAGGCCACCACCACCTACACCTACGTGGCCTCCCCCACCATCACCAACGTCTCCCCACCTTCCATCCCTGCCATCGTCCCCACCGGCGGCACCGAGATCACCCTCACCGGCACCAACCTCGCCGGCATTACCCAAATCACCGGCTTTACTCCGGGAGCAATCATCCCCTCCTCCGCAACCGCGACGGAAGTCAGGTTCACCATCCCCGCCGGCACCTACCCAGTAGGCTCGGCTGGAGAATACAGCGCCGCTCCCTCCTCTGGTCCCGGCACCCCTTTCTCTTTCACCTTCACCCGCGTCGGCAACCCCGTCTTGACCATTAATCGCCTCGTCCCTTCAGCGACCACACCCAATAACGTCGGCCTCATCACCCTCCGCGCCCCCGCAGGCACCTTCACCGCCCTGTCCCCCACCACCGCCGCCACACAAACCTCCAGAATTCGCCCCGGCACACGCGTCACCCTCACCGCAGCCGCCAAAACCGGTTTCGTCTTCGACTCCTGGGGCGCCGACGACACCGAAATCGGCACCATCGCCGGTCGTTCCTTCTCCTTCATCATGCCTGACGACGATGTCACCCTCGACGCCGAGTTCATCACCAACCCCTTCACTTCCCTGGCCGGCACCCCCATCTTCCGTGGCGTCCTCGCTCCGGAGTATGACACTCTGCCCTCCAACGCGACCTTCGGTTCCGTCGTCGTCACTCTCTCGAAAACCACCGGCGACTTCTCCGGCAACCTCCTCATTGACGGCCGCAACCTCCCCATCCGCGGCTACGTTCTCGGTGACAACTCCATCTGGTTCATCCAAGGGCCCACTACCGCCCCCGTCACCTCCGAAGATTTCACCTTCGACACCACCAAAACCCTCAACATGTGCCTCTGCTCAGGCCTCGACTCCCCCTACCTCGAATGCATCATTGACCATGAGACCACCGCCATCAGCACCGACGTCGCTGCCAATTTGAGCACCACCACCTCTTATGGGAATGCCACTCTCCAGTTGACCACCATCCCCGAGCCCATCTTCAACCGCGCCTCGGTCGCCGGTGGTCCCATCGATCAAGGCTATTTCACGGCCATCCTCAGTCCAGATGATATCGACGGTGAATGCCCCGCCTTCATCACCATCTCCAGCACAGGTCGTGTCTCCATCATCGGCAGCCTCGCCGACGGCACCTCCCTCACCATGGCCACCAACCTCTGCGAGCTTACCGATGACTACTATAAACCCCAGCCAAATGATTCACCCGTTGCCGCTGCACCGTTCGGACCGCTCTCCAACGTGCTAGCCCTCCTCCCTCTTCACTCCCAGCTCCGCACCCCGGGCGGCACCGCCACCCAACTCGGTGGCAGCTTCCTCGGCTACATGTATCTGGGCGCCCCCATGCTCTATCCAAACGACCCCCAAGACGCTCCTGTCGCGGCTGACCCCATTCCCCTCCCCTTCCCCATCTCCATCACTGGCGACATGGTCTGGATTCGCCCTTCCGTCACCCAGGTCACCGGCACCACCGCCGCCGCCCGCGCCACCCAAATCTACACCGAAGGTTGGCCCGAAGGCGTTGGCATAGAGGTCATTGGTAGCCAATACAACGCAAGCATCACCGTCCAAGATGCCCTGCTAGGCACGCTCCCTCCTATCGGTCCAGCCGCACCCGTCGCACCTCCTGCTCCCGGCAATGCGGTCCTTTACTTCGAATCCGGCAAACTGCCTAGCATATTGAGCTTCAACAGCTTCAACATTCTCGGTAGCAGCGTCTCCAAAATTGCCCCCCTCGACCGCCGATATAGCCTCGTGCTCAATCAGCGTCTTGGCCAAATCAGCGGCAGCTTCACCCCCACCTGGACACCCCGCTCCTCGACTCCAACCTCCTTCACCGGTGCACTCATCCAAAGCTTCCCCTACCTCATTGGTGTTGGTCAGTCAGGTGGCATTGGCGCTGGCTTCTTCATTAGCAACCAACCTGGTGACCTCGACCCCGTCAGCGGCCAGATGATTCTGTCCTCCGCTCGTCTTCCTGATTAAACCAGTCCAGGTCATCCTAGACTTCTCAGCCGCCACCCCCAAAAAGGGTGGCGGCTTTTTTCTAGACTCTCCACACCTCTCAAAACCGCTTTCTTTCTACACCTCCGTTCGCTACCTAATAGCCTCAGCCAGAATCCCGTCCGCCTTTTGAACCTCGTCCAAATCTGCTCCGAGATGCCCCCTCTCAATGGCGGCATCGGCACCGCCGTCGCGGATCTCGCACCCGCTCTCGTCGCAAACGGCATCCACCTCACCATCGTCGGCGTTTACCCCCCTTCCCTCCTCCGCGAAAACCCCCTCTCCCTCCCAGATCGCCACTCGAACTTCACCGTCCTACGACTTCCCTCCCCATGGACCCGCCTCCCCTTCCGCTGGCGCCTCCCCCTCGAACGCCGCACCCTCCGCCGCTTCCTCATCCGCCACTTACGCCACTCCAAAACCGACGCCATCCTCGCCGATGACTACGACGGCTGGCTCCCCATCCCTCCCACCTCCACTCTCCCTCTCATCACCCGTCTCAACGGCAGCAACCTCGTCTACGACCACCTCATCCAACGCACCGGACACCCCGCCCTTCATCAATCCGAGCAGCGCATGCTACAATCCTCTCGCGCCTGGATCGGCGTCTCCCGCTTCTTCCTCGACGCCACCACCTCCCTCGTCCCACCTCCCCCCAGCCTCATCACCACCGTCATTCCTAATGCCATCGACGCCCAAGCCTTCGCCCCCCTCCCCCCCACCGAAACCATCCCCGGCCGAATCGTCTTCCACAATTCCCTGACCCCCCGCAAAGGCCTCCAAAACCTCCTGCAAGCCTTCGCCCAAATCATCCCCATCCGCCCCGACACCACCCTCTTCCTCTGTGGCTCAGCCCCCAATCCCGACTGGCTTGAAAAGCAACTCTCCGCCCTCCCTCCCCTCGCCCGCCAAGCCATCACCCTCACCGGTCGCATCGACCGCCAATCCACCCTGCAAAACATCCTCGGTCGCGCCGCCGTCGCCTGCTACCCCTCTCACCTCGAAACCTTCGGCCTCTCCCCCGTCGAAGCCATGGCCATGCAGCGCGTCACCCTCTACGCCGACTGCGGCCCCGCCCGCGAAGTCATCCGCGACGGCATCGACGGCTTCATCACCCCGGTTGCCAACCCCTCCGCCCTCGCCGAAAAACTCCTCCAAGCCCTCGCCCTAAACCCCGATCAAAGACAAGCCATCGGCCAAGCCGCACGTTCCACTGTCCTCCACCGTTTCGACCGCCCCATCGTCGCCCGACAAATGACCGACTTCCTTCGCTCCGTCATCGCCCCCACATCCTCCCGCTGATCCCTTCCCTCCCATGTCCCTTCTCAAAGCTCTCACCAAAGCCTACCAAACCCTCCTCCAACTCCGGGAAGAAGCCGTCATCCGCCGCCTCACTTCTCCGTCCCCCATCCTCCGCACGCGCGACGAATTCCCCCTCTGGCTCAATATCCTCAACCTTCGCTCCCAAGGCGTCGAAATCGGCGTCCAACGCGGCACCTTCTCCACCATCCTCCTTTCCTCCTGGGCCGGCCAAAAACTCACCTGCATCGACCCCTGGCGCTCCTTCGACCCCGCCAGCTACCACGACACCGCCAACGTCGAACAATCCCGCCAGGAAGCCAATTTCCAAACCACCCGCTCCCGCCTCGCCCCCTTCGGCACCCGCGCCGCCCAGCTCCGCAAAACCTCCGCCGAAGCCGCCCCGGATTTCCCTGACCACTCCCTCGACTTCGCCTACATCGACGCCCAGCACCACTACGCCGCCGTCGTCGAAGACATCACCCTCTGGTGGCCCAAAGTCCGCCCCGGCGGCATCCTCGCCGGCCATGATTACCTCGACGGCATCGTCTCCGACACCGACTTCGGCGTCAAACGCGCCGTCGACGAATTCGCTCGCTCCCAAAACCTCCCCGTCATCGCCTCCCTCGAACTCGATTACCCCTCATGGTTTATCGTCAAACCCTGACCTCCTTTCCCCAGTGCTCGCTCCCCTCCCGGCATGAGCCTCAAACAACGCCTCCTCAACACCTCGGCCCTCAACCTGGTCGACTTCGCCATCAAGATCCTCGTGGTCTTCCTGGTCTCACCCTTCCTCATCCATCGACTGGGAAAACCCGACTATGGCCTCTGGATGCTCCTCCTCTCGGTCCTCGGCTACCTTGACCTCCTCGACCTCGGCTTCAGTCAAACCAGCGTCCGTTGCCTCAGTCAGGCCATCGCCACCCAGGACCCCCTCCGCATCGCCGCCGTCTTCCAGCACTTCCGCCGGATCTATCGCCGCGCCGCCGTCGCCTCTCTGCTCCTCACCACCCTCACCGTCCTCCTGCTCCCCTATTGGGTCACCGACCCCGAAACCCTCAACCAATCCCGCCTCGTCCTCGGCATCGGCGGACTCCTCACCAGCATCAGCTACTTCCTGCGCGTCCAAACCTCCCTCATCAAAAGCCACATCCTCTATCACAAACTCATCCTCGCAGGCATGGTCCGACTTCTCTTTAATACCACCCTCACCATCGCCTTCCTCCTCTCCGGTTACGGCCTGGAATCCCTCGCCATCGCCTGGGCCATCGGCCTCATCCTCGAACAAAGCCTCATCTGGCTGCAAGCACGCTCCCTCGTTCCCCAAACGCTCCCGCAACCCTCCCTCCCTCTCCCCGAACAAAAAGAAATCCGAGGGTTCGCCGCCAAAATGACCCTCTGGTCCATGGCCTCTTTCATGCGTGAACGCGTGGACACCCAAGTCCTCGGCTCCCATCTCGGCAGCATCGCCGTCGCTCACTACGCTGTCGGCTCCCGCCTCGTCACCCTCTTCTCCGATCTCATCAACGCGGTCTTCGGCGCCCACTTCCTCGCCGCCTTCTCCCAACTCAACGAACAACACGGCCCCTCCGGCGCCGCCTCCCGCCTTCTCTCCAGCCTCCGGCTCTCAGCCCCCTTCGCCCTCAGTGGCGGCATCTGCCTCTTCCTCCTAGGTCCTGCCTTCATCGACCGCTGGCTCGGACCTGGCTTCGAACAATCTCATCTCGTCATCCAAATCCTCGCCTTCCCCCTCTCCATCACTCTCATGCAATACCCCACCGGCACCTTCCTCGGCGCCCTCAATCGCCACGGCTCGATGGCCCTCGTCTCCGTCATCGGAGGCGCCCTGAATCTCGTTGGCAGCCTCCTCCTCGTTCGCTGGATCGGCTTCCAAGGCGTGGTCGTCGCCACCGCCATCGAACTCCTCCTCACCGGCCTTGTCGCCTGGCCCATCATCGTCTCCCACCACCAAGACGTCAGCCTGCGTCCCTACCTCCTCGTCCTCGCCAAACCCCTCGCCGTCCTCACCCCCGTCGCCCTCGCCGGCCTCTGGCTCCAATCCTCCTATGGCCCCCCGACCTCCTACCCATCCCTCGTCGCATCAGGCTTCGCTCTGACCTCTCTCCTGGCCCTTCTCACTTGGATAGCCCTCCTCACCCCAGCCGAACGCTCCTGGATCAAATCCAAACGACGCCATGCTCCCAATTCCGTTGCATCCTAAACCCCTCTGACCCTCTCTACTCCCCTCCACCCCATGCTCAATCCCGCCCGCTTAGCCCTCTCCGCCTGCAAGCGGCTCATCGCCAAACTCCACCGCTCCCCCGCCCCGATCCCTCCTCCCATCACCGCCGCCCTCGACACCCTCGCCCAAGCTCCCTCCTTCGTCGTCGTTCAACTTGGCGCCTACATCGGCAACTCCGACAACGACCCCCTCTTCAACTTCCTCACCCATCTCCCCTCCCGTCAACCTCCCTCCCACCGAGCCATCCTCGTCGAACCCGTCGCCTCCAGCTTCGCCCAACTCCAAAACAACTACCGCCACATCCCCGGCGTCCATCTCGAAAACGTCGCCATCTCAGACACCCCCGGCACCGCTCCCTTCTATCGCCTCGGTGTCGATCCCGTCGCCCATGGCTTCCCCGATTGGCTCTCCCAACTCAGCTCCCTCAAAGACGAGCGCATGCACTCCCTCTGGGAACAATACGAAGCCGACCCCGCCATTCAGGCCTTCTACCTCAAACACCGAATCGTCGAACCCGTCCCCTGCATCACCTTCGACCAACTCGCCCTCAAACATGGCCTCAAAAACATCGACCTCCTCCAAATGGATGTCGAAGGCTACGAATTCGAAATCTTCAAAACCATCGACTTCAATCGCTGGAACATCCGCTTCATCAACTACGAATCCGTCCTTCTCCAAAACAACAAACCCGCCTGTGAATCCCTCCTGCGCGACCACGGCTACCTGCTCGCCTCCTATCAAAAAGACACCTTCGCCTGCCGCCCTGAAGACGCCCATCTCCTTCGCTCAATCGGCCATCCTCCCACCTAACTCGCGCCCCCATCGCCATGTCGCTCACCCCTCCTCGCCCCGCACACGCCAGCCTCCTCCGTCTCGCCGCCAGACGAATCAGTCACCTGCTCGACGCCTACCCGTCCGCTCACGGTCTCCTCAAGTCCGCCTTCCTCTCCCTCCCCCCGGCTCTGCGCGGCAGGCAAATGATCTGGGACACCCTCGCCGCCCTCGGCAAGTCACGCGGCCAAAACGTCTTCGTCCTCCAAGTCGGCGCCAATGACGGCGTCCACGACGACCCCGTCTCTCACTTCATCCGCAAACACCACTGGTCCGCCCTCCTCGTCGAACCCGTCCCCCGCATCTTCGCCACCCTCACCCAAAACTACGCCAACCAGCCAGGCATCCAGTTCGCCAACGTCGCCATCTCCGACCGCGATGAAACCAAACCCTTCTTCTTCATCGACGACCCCCACCACGAACTGCCCGCCTGGGCCAGTGAAGTCGGCTCCTTCATCCACGATCTCGTCACCACCGAAATCGCCGGCCGTGATGTCCGCTCCTTCATCCGCGAAATCCAAGTCCCCTGCCTCACCCCGGCCTCCCTCCTCCAACAACACCAAATCCAAAAAGTCGATGTGGTGGTCATCGACGCCCAAGGCTACGATGATCGCATCCTGCTCCAATTGCCCCTCTCAAGCATCCACCCCGTCATGATCATCTTCGAGCACTGCCTCCTCTCAGACACCCAACGTCAAACCTGCCAAACCTTCCTCAACCAGCACGGTTACCAACTCGAAAGCGACCGCTGGGACACCCTCGCCACCCTCCGCTAAAATCCACCCCGGCATGGCCTCCCTCCGACATCTCCTGGATCAAATCCTCATCCGCCTCCTTCAACATCCCTTCGCGGATCGCGTCGCAGGCTACATCGCCTGGCAGCGACGCCGCAAAACCCGACGCCAAATCGAAGCTCAACTCATCGCTGACAACCGCTACCCCGACTCCGTCCTCACCGGCCCCTTCGCCGGCATGACCCTGCCCGACAAATCCCTCTTCCTCGACGCCCGCTTCGAGAAAACCTTCGGCGCCTACGAACACGAACTCTTCCCCCTCATCCAGTCCCTCGCCCAAAACCCTAACGCCTTCGACCAACTCATCAACATCGGAGCCGCCGATGGCTTCTACACCGTCGGCTTGGCCCAACTCTTCCCTCAGGCCAAAGTGCTCGCCTACGAACCCAATCAAGTCAAAACTCCGGTCCTCCAGGAAACCGCCAGACTCAACCACGTCGCCGATCGCATCGAACTCTCCGGACTCTGCACTCCCGATGTCTTGAATCATCTCTCCCCCACCCCAAAAACCTTGCTCATTGTCGATGTCGACGGCTACGAAAAGCCCTTGCTCGACCCCGCCCAAGTCCCCTGGCTCACATCCGTCAGCCTCCTCATTGAAACCCACGACTGCTTCGTGCCAGGCATCACCGAACTGCTCAAACAACGCTTCCAACCCACTCATCAAATCGAGGAAATCCCCATGGCCGGCCCACCTTACGCCTCGATTCCGCCTCTCAAATCCCTCACCATGCACCAGGTCGATTCCATGGTCGGCTCCGAACGCCCAAACCTCCAATCTTGGCTCTGGATGACACCCCTTCCCTCCTAACCCATGCAGTCCTGCGGAGTCCTCTACATCGCCACCGGCGCCTCCTACCTCGAAGAGGCTCGCCGCTCCGCGCAATCCGTCAAAAAACACAGCCCCACCCTGTCCATCGCCGTCGTCACCGACCAACCCGTCAAACCCGACGCCGACTTCGACATCATCCTCGATGTCTCCGCCAACACCATTCTCGAAGAACACCAGGAACGCTACCTCACTCAGGACAAAGTCCCCTACTATCGAAAAATCCTCCCCCTCTTCCAGTCTCCCTTTCAAAAAACCATCTTCCTCGACTCGGACACCTTCGTCGCCGCCCCGCTCGACGAACTCTTCACCCTGCTCGACCACTTCGACCTCCTCGTCACCCCCGCGCACATCGTCCATGACTATCGCTTCGAGCGCGAAGAATCCCCCTTCTCTCAAATCCCCGCCGCCTTCGGCTACTTCAACACCGGCCTGATCGCCTTCCGCAAATCCCCTACCACTGACGCCTTCCTCCATCGTTGGCTCCACAACTTCATCCAGCACACCGCCCGCTTCACCGTCAATGACCAGCCTGCCTTCCGGCTCACCCTCTTCGAAAACTTCGCCTCCTTCCACGTCCTCCCCGCCCGCTACAACATCATCAGTTGGACCCCATTCATCGTCCCCGCAGGCGGCGGCATCGTCATGCTGCACGGCCGCAACCCCTGGCTCCAAAAATGGATCGCCGCCTTCCACGGCGGACCCCACCCGACCATCGTCGGTCCCCTCCCCTGGCGCGCCTCCTTCATTTTTCAAACCGCTCGCATCCTGAACTTCCTCCGCCGCCACCTGACCAAACGCTCCAACCGATGACTCGCCCGTCCATCGCGCCAACCTCCCGCGTCTCCATCGTTGTGCCCGCTTACAACTACGAACGCTACATCGCGCGTGCGATCGAATCCGCCCTCGCTCAGGACTACCAACCCATCGAGATCCTCGTCGTCAACGACGGCTCCACCGATCAAACCGCCACCATCGCCGCCTCGTTCGAATCCCGAGGCGTCCGCCTCATCAATCAACCCAATCAAGGCCTCGCCGCCGCCCGCAACACCGGCATCGCCAACACCACCAGCGACCTGCTCCTGTTTTTGGACGCCGACGATTTCCTCGCTCCCAACGCCATCTCAACTCTGCTGGCAGAAATGGATCGCCTGGACCCCTCCTGGGGCCTCGTCGCTTGCCAGGCCAAAGTCCTGCTTCAGGACGGCTCCCTCTTCTCCTCGGACTCAGGCCCCCAACAATCCGTCGAGGTCACCTGGACTGACCTCATGTTCGGCAGCCGCTTCCCCTGCTGCGTCCTCATCCGTCGCGCCGTCTTCGAACAATGCGGACCCTTCGACGCCGCCTATCACCACCTCGGCTGCGAAGACCGCGACATGTGGCTTCGCGCCGCCGAATCTTTCCGCCTCTGGTCCATCCCCGACAAACTCGTCGTCGTCGCTTTTCATGGCGCCAACATGAGTAGCAATCCCAACCGCCAACTCGCAGGCATCCACCGCTGCCTCACCAAAGCCCTCGCCTCCCAACACAAACCTCGCCAAAACCTGCCCTTCCGCCTCAAAGTCTGGGCCGTCTTTCACACCAACGCCACCCTTCTCCACAGCCAGGCCCGCCACCACGCCCGCGCCGCTTGGCACGCACTTCTCAGCCTCCTCCTCTGGCCCCTCCCTGGCTTGTCCCGACTTGCCGGTCGCCCCTCCGGCTTCAGAGCCCGCCGCCTCGCCATCGCCCTTCGCGACGGCTTCCATCCCCAGCCCCAATCCTCCTCCTAATGGGCTCCTTTCGTCTGCTCTTGGCCTTGGCCGTCGTCATCTCTCACTCCGCCCCCATCGCGGGCTTCCCCCTCATCAGCGGAGGCCTCGCCGTCAAGGTCTTCTTCATGGTCTCCGGCTTCTACATGGCCCTCATTCTCTCTGAAAAATACCAACCCCTTCCGCGCGGCCTCTGGCTGTTCTTCTCCAACCGCTTCCTCCGCATCTTCCCCCTCTTTTGGCTCGTCCTCTTCCTCGAAATCCTCCTCGGCTTGGTCGCCCCTCAATTCGCCACCAATCCCTCCGCCACTTCCCTCCACCAATCTCTCCTCCACACCTCTGGACCCGCTGTCCTCGCCACCTTGGGCCTTTCCGAACTCACCCTCCTCGGCTCCGAATGGTTCTCCCTCCTGGCTTGGATCCCCGAGCAAGGCCTGCAATGGCACACCTCCACCACCCCCGCAGACGCCCTGCGCGGCTGGCAACTCACCGTCATGCCCCACACCTGGACTCTCGGTTGCGAGATCGCTTTCTATCTCGCCGCTCCCTGGCTGAACCGCTGCCGCTCCCTCTGGCTGATCCTCATCCTGGCAGTCAACATCGCCCTCATCCTCTGCCTGCCTTGCCTCATCGATCCCCGACTCGCAGAGGCCGCTATCGACTACTCGGCACCTCTGCAATTCGAATTCTTCATCGCCGGCATGCTCGCTTGGCGCTCCTGCCAATCCTGGCCCAACGCCTTCAAAAAAAACGCCGGCCTGCTCCTGATCGGACTCCTGTTCACCTTCTTGTTTGGATTTGATAGCCTCTCTCAATTCACCTCTTCAGGTGCCTTGCTCGGCCTTTTCACCACCGCCGCCGTCAGCATCCCCGCCCTCTTCCTCGCCTCTCGCGACCTCCATTGGGACCGCTTTATCGGCGATCTCTCCTACCCCGTCTACCTCTGCCACCCGCTCGCCATTCGCTTCCTCCACGAATTCGGCCCCTCCTTTTTTCCTGACAGCGATTGGACCCAATCCTCTGCATTCGCTCTTTCAGCGATCCTCCTCTCCTGCGCACTCGCATGGCTCTTGTCCCAAGCCGTCGACCGCCCTCTCAATCAAATCCGCCAGCGCCGTGTCGGCCCCACCGACCACTCTCCATGAACCCCGTCACCTGCCATCTCCTCGCTTGGTCTGACGATGCCCGCCTTCAACAGATCTACACCGGCCTGACTTCCCTCTCCAGACAGGGACTCATCCACCTCCGCCAATCCATCGTCTCAAACCCAATCTCCATCGGCCTCCCTCAACTCCAGTCCGGATCCGCCCATACCCTCATCATCCTCAACGACTCCATCAAAGTCCTCTTCGATCTCACCGACCATGGTTCGATCAACCCGGAATCGATCGCCAACATCGACCACTGCTTCAAACGAAGCTACGACCCCTCCGCACTCGTCAGCCTCGGACCCCTCAGTTCACGCATCCACCCCCTTGGCCTCAACTACCCCGTCTTCCCCAATCGACCCGACATCCATGCCATCCGTCGCGCCTGCGCCTTCGGCTCTCTCCGACAGCGCCTTCAACAACTCCTCCGCCTCTCAGATCCCGCCAACCTCTGGTCCTCCCTCCCCCGTGAGCGCCACCTCTCAGCCCCCCCCAACCTCAATCAAAAACCCAACGTCCTCTTCCTGGCTCGCGCTTGGGATCCCCAGGATTCCACCCACATCACTCCGCAACAAACCCGCCACTACAACACCATCAACGAAACCCGCGCCGCCTGCATCCGCGCCCTCCGCACCGCCTTCGGTGACGCCTTCACCGGCGGCTTCAGTCACACCCCTTTCGCCCAGCGCCACTTCCCCGACGCCCTCGCCTCTCACCCCAATCAAACCTCCAAACGCGCCTACCTCCAACGGCTCAAAGAACACCCCATCTGCGTCACCAGCGAAGGACTGCACCACTCCATCGGTTGGAAAATGGGCGAATACGTCGCCCTCTCCAAAGCCATCGTCTCCGAAAAGCTTGCCTTCACGGTCCCCGGCCCTTTCGCCGATGGCACCCACTACCTCTCCTATCAAGATCCCGACGGCTGTGTCGCCGCTGTCAAAAAACTCATCCAGGATGTCCCACTCCGCCACTCCATGATGACTCAAAACCACGCCTACTTCCTGCAACACCTGCAACCAGATCGCCTCGTCGCCCACTCCCTCAACACAGCCCTGGGTCAATCCGCCATCCAGTTCTCTCCCACTCCCTCACCCGCGTGAACCTCATTCGTTGGACCGATTCACTCCGCCACTCTCCCCTTATTCGGGAACTCGCAGGCTGGCTCGCCCTGCTGCGTGCTCGGTTCCAAAAAACACCCTCCTCCTCCGCAGCCTGGCATTGCCGCACGCTCGACCTCGCCAATTCAACGCTCCTCCAGGACCAAGCCCTCACCTCCCTCAACCCTCACCTCAACGACACCGATCTCTGGCACAAGGTCGTCTCTGGACTCCCCCGTTACCGCACCCTCATTCCCACTCAACCTGCCCTCACCAGAAGCATCATCCTCAAAAGCCCCGGTCCCAATGGAGAAAAAGGCGCCTTGCTCCTTTACTTCGAATACAACTGGGCCCGTTTCCTCCTCGGCCTCCCTCCCGAAGACCGCGCCTGGTTCCACGAACACTACGACCTCATCCTCACCACCAGTTGGTCCCCCACCGACTACGCCGCTCTCGCCCTCGCCTGCTCCATCTTCCCGGGCGTGATTTGGGTCCAACCCGCCAATCGTCTTGAGGCCCCAAAAATCGCCCTCTTCCATCCCCGCCTCCGCGTCCTCGACTCCCTCGCCTGCGATTGGGTCAACCCAGACTTCTACCAACCCAAACCCTTCGCCGAACGAACCATCGACCTCATCATGATCGCCAATTGGGGCCACTTCAAACGCCACTGGGAGTTCTTCCACGCCCTCACCCACCTGCCCGCTGACCTCCGCGTCGTTCTCATCGGCCAGCAAGAAGGCGGCAGAACCCTCGACACCATCCGCGCCGAAGCCCGCTCCTTCCGCGTCCCTCAATCCATCGAATACCACGAATCCCTCTCCATCGAACAAGTCACCGCCATGCAGTGTGACGCCAAAGTCTCCATCCTCATGAGCCGCCGCGAAGGCGGCTGCGTCGCCGCCGTCGAATCCCTCTTCGCCGGCTGCGCCCTCGCCATGCGCTCCGACGCCCACGTCGGCTCCCGCGTCCACATCAACCCCCAAACCGGCGCCCTCCTCCGCCCCGGTCACATCGCCGAAGATCTCCTCCACCTGCTCCAAATCGCTCCCAACCTCACCCCCCGCGAATGGGCCATCCAAAACATCTCCTGCCAGCAAACCACCGCCAAACTCAATCACCAATTGAAGTCCCACGCGCTCGCCGAAAACCGCCCCTGGACCCGCGACCTCGCCCTCGCAAACTGGCGCCCCCATCCCACCTTCGCAAACCCCTCCGAGCAGCAAGCCATGCTCCCCGCCTACACCGAACTCCACCACCGCTTCCCCACCCTGTTCAACGCGGACCTGTGTCACCAAAGCTGGCGTTGAGTCTTTCGATCAACAACGTCGTGAACCTCCGAGCACCTTCGGCATCCAAGTGATACCCATCCGGAAATCGCTCCACCTCCATCGCATGCTCCGAGCCTCCGTCAATCACTAACACCCCGTTCGCTTTCAGCACCTCCACCACTTCCCGCGGCAGCTCATACTTCTCCGGCACAGGCATCGCCACCACCACCAGCTTCGCTCCGACCTTCGCCACATCGTCAATCAACCTTTGCAAATGGCGAGTCGTCACTGCACCCTGTTCTTTTCCTCCTGAACGCCCAACCATCGCCAAGCCACGCTCGTGATTGATCAAACGGCTCGTCTCCTCATACCCCGGCACCAACCGATAAAACACCAAAGGCTCAATCCGTTCGCGATTCGCAAACAAACGCGACCAACTCGCCAGCCAAAACGGAATCGCCTCCTCCAATCCCCACTTCTGATCTTTCACAAAAGCCCACCGTTCATCCTTCGGAACCAACCAAGCCGCCAACCGCTCCGACTGCACTTCTGACGAATCAATCAAATGCACCCTCCCCGTGCCGACCACCACCACCTCAGGCCGGCTCCCCGTCTCCATCACATAGCGCCGAAACCCCTGCCCCCATTCCAAAATCCCGCTCGCATCCGGATACATGGTTTCCACCTGCGCCGCCTCACCTGAAGGCAATCGCCATCCCTCCCTCAGCAAACCTTGATCGATGCCGCATCGCGTTAGTGAATTCCCCAGCAGCAGCACGTTCGACCTCCCTCTCGGCTCCAGTCGCGTCGCCATCGTCTCCAGTCCGGCAAGATGCTCCACATCCTTTGACAACGCAGGCTCCAGCCATCGCGTACCCCACTCCCCCGCCAGCAGGCAGACGATCAAAAACAACAGAACTTTGATCTCTGATCGCATATCAGAACTGAAAGTAAATGAACTCAGACGGCATCGGCGGCGGAAACCACAACAGCATCAACAGCAGCCACCCATAAAAGCACGCCCTCACCAACCAGGGCTTTTCCAATAACACCAAATCCGAACCCGCCCGCTCCACCCACGCCTCATAGGCAACCCAGGGCAGCACAAAGAACATCAGCAAACTCGCGCACGTCATCGCATACGGCGTCCAAACCCAACCTCCCGCTCCTAGCAACCCCAACAACTGGCCCGCCTGCCCCATGCTTTCCGCCCTGAAAAACAACCACCCCAAACAAACCAAATGAAACGTGCCCACCATCCCCAGCATCCCTTTCCACTCACCCCCAAGTGCACCTCGTTCCTTCACCACGAAGCGATTCACCACCAGCCACAACCCATGAAAACCACCCCAGACCACATACGTCCACGACGCTCCGTGCCAAAGCCCCCCTAGCAACATCGTGACCATCAGATTCCTCCCCGTCTTCCACTTCCCCATCCGATTCCCCCCCAGCGGGATGTACAAGTAATCACGCAGCCACGTCGACAAACTGATATGCCATCGACTCCAAAAATCAGTCGGTGAAGTCGCAAAATACGGCCTCCTGAAATTCTCCATCAAGTCGAAGCCCAACCACATCGCCACGCCCACCGCAATCGAACTGTAACCCGAAAAATCCCCGTAAATTTGAAACGCAAACGCATACACCCCCAGCAGCACTTCCAGCCCGTTCAACTCTCCCAAACCACCACTGACCTGAAACACATGGTTGCCCAGCCAGGCCATGTTATCCGCAATCACCACCTTCTTGAAAAAACCCGTCAGCACATGATACAAGCCGATCCGAAACCGCCTCGCATTCAATGCCGGCCTCGGATTCTCCACCTGCGGCAGCAAATGATTGGATCGCTCAATCGGCCCAGCCACCAACTGCGGAAAAAACGCGATGAACAAGGCAAAATCAGTGAAGCTCCCAGTCGCCTTCGTCTGCCCTCGATACACATCCACCGTGTAGCTCAAGGCCTGAAACGTGAAGAACGACAAACCCGCCGGCAACAAGATGTCCAACGTCCACGACGGCTCTCCCACCCATCCAAACACCCTCAGCATTTGATGCAACTCCGTCACAAAAAATCCCAAATACTTGAACACCCCTAAAATCGACATCTCCACCACCACCGATGCCATCATCCATCGCCGCCGAACCTTCGCACTCTCACTCGCCCCAATCGCCCTTCCAGACACAAACTCAAACGTCGTCGTAAACACGATCAACCCCAAAAACCGCCAGTCCCAGCAGCCGTAGAAAAAGTAGCTGCACCCCAGCAGCCAAAGATTGCGCAAGCGATGCCCCAAAAACCAGTGCACCACGCAGACCACGGCAAAAAAGGCAATAAAGCTGAAACTGTTGAACCACATGAAATCAATCGGGCCGCTAGCCTGGATAATTCATGAACATCGTAGCGAAAACGCTCAAAAGCCTGAAGCTGCTAGGCGGGCGCGGTTTTGAAAGGCGGAGTGCATTTGTAAATGCTCGATGCCTTTCAAAACAAGCCCAACGCAGCAGATTCGGACTTTTGGGCGGTTGCAGTAGATGGCTCATGAATGATTCAGGCAAGTGTTTACTCGGGATCACTCCCAAGACAATCAGCACCTTCCCTCCGCCTCCACTTTCACCGCCTTTCATATCCGCTTGCGGCACGTCCATTCTAGGTTTGACTGACTCGCTGTCTCAGAGCCCTAAATAATGGCCTCCTCTCCCTCTCTTCTGTCCCCCATTCCTGTCCCCTCCCCGGACGATTTGCAGGGCTGGAAGACCGCCGATGCCTCCCTCGATCGCTCATCTCATCGAGGCCTCTCCTACTACCTCGCTCTCCTCTTCCTGGCCGTCTATTACATCCGCCCCCAGGACTGGGTCCCGGGCATGGCGGGCGTCAATATCGTCCGCCCCATCATGGTGGTCTGGTTCGTCACCGTGTTTGTCCAGGGCTCTCGCTCACCCATTCAAGGATGGTTCCGCACCCCCCATGACTGGGTCATGCTGTCCTTCTTTATCTACGTCGCCTGGACCTCGCCTCCCATCGCCGGCGCCACCTCCGGCATGTTCTCTCTCGTCGTCTTTTTTTACCTCACCACGCAGGCCCTCTCCTCCTGGGACCACATCCTCGGTTATCTCAAGGCATGGAACCTCTTCCTCATCTGCATCGCTATTCTGGGCTCCCTTCAAACCCTCGGCCTCGACATCACCGGCGGTCAGTCCAAAACCGATTTCTTTGTCGGCCGCCTCAGCCTCGGAACCTGGCTCACCAACAATCCCAACGCCCTCGCTCACACCATCGTTCCAGCCATCCCCCTGAGCTACCTCCTCTATTTCTGGCGTGGCTCGGCCATCGGACGCTTCATCATCTTTCCTGCCTGCCTCGGACTCGTCGGCTATTGCACCTGGCTCACCGAATCCCGAGGCGCCTTCCTCGTCGGCGCAGGCGTCACCGCGATGCTCTTTATTGTCGGCCGCCCCAAGTGGGTCCAAATCTTGGTCATTGCTCTCGTTCTATCCCTTGGCGTCGGTGCCCTCAGCTTCCTCCCTCGCATGGAACAAATGGGCGACCTCCGCTCCGATGAAGGTGTCATGGGACGTCTCATGGCTTGGGAAATGGCTCGCACCGCCATGGATCAAAACACCTTCGGCGTCGGCTGGAAACAGTTCATCGCACTCATCGATTGGAAAGAAGGCGCCAAATGGATCTACGACATCCCCAAGGCCACCCACAGCAGCTACGTCCAAGTCGGCGCCGACCTCGGCCGCTCCGGTCTCTTCATCTGGCTTCTCGGCCTCTGGACCGCCCTGAGAACCACCCTCTTCTTCAAGTCCCAATCGGAATCCGAAGAACGCTGCCGCCGCGCCGCCCTTCTCCTCCTCATCGCCTACCTCGCCTCCGGTTGGATGGTCAACCGCCAATACCACACCGAATACTTCCTCATGGTCGCCGTCGCCGCAGCCATTCACCGCCTCGCCGTCGCCAGAACGTCAATGCCCCCCCCTCCTTCATCCGCTGAAGTTCCATCCCCCTCCACCTATTCCCCACCCGCCCTCAACAGCACCCCTCGCTTCTGGAAACGACTCGGATGGCTGGACCTCGCTGCAACCGCAGCCATCACCTGGAGCGTCCTCGCTCTATGGGATTACATCCTCAAAAATCTCTGACCTCTCTTCCCCTTCAGCCCATCACGCAATCCCGATACAGTTTGAGATAACTCCCCATCATCCCCTCAATCGACAACTCACCCACCGCCGCCGCTCTCGCCGCTCGCCCCACGCCCTCCAACTCGCCTTCACTCCCCCAGATCGAATCGATATCCCCAGCCAGCCCCTCGCCACTCTCGATCTCACGCAGATAGCCCGTCTCGCCATCTCGCACCACCTCGCTCGCGCCACAGGCCGCATGCGCCAGCACCGGAACGCCACAAGCCATCGCCTCCAGCAGCGCATTCGCCAGCCCCTCATGCGATGACGGCATCACCATCAAATCCATCGCCTGATAAAAAGGCGCAGGTTCCGACTGATGCCCCTTCAGATAAATCCGATCATTCACCCGACTGCTCGCCACTCGCCTCATCACCTCCTCCCGCGCCTCCCCTCCATCCCCCACGAGCATCAACACCAGCTTCGGCCACTTCTCCGCCAATCGCTCAAACGCCTCGACCAGCAGCGGAAACCGCTTCGTCGCAATGAATCGCCCCACACTCCCAATCACCTCCGCATCCCTTGGCAACCCCACCCTCACCCGCGCCTCCCCCTTGTCCTTCACCGGCTGAAACCGCTCGCAATCCACGCCATTCAAAACACTCACCAATCCCGTCTCCGGCATCCCCAATTCAATCAAATGGCGGCGCAACCCGTCCGACACCGTATGCACCCTGCGACAGCATCGATACAACCATCGCCTCTGCCTCAGGCGTTTCCCACTCAATCCATCGCCCTGCAACGCCCCATGCTCCCCATGCAAAATCGGCACCCACCAAAGCGAAGGCACCAAACCTCTCGCCACCACCGCATAAATCAACGGTCCCAAGTTGTGCGTGTGAATCACATCCGGCCTTTCCCGCCTCAGCCCTTGCCCAAGCCGCCAACAGGCCCTCCAATCCCAGCCCGGCCTCCGACCCAACGCTTCCACTCTCACTCCGTCCTTGAGCCGCCCCGCAAACGCTCCCGCCCGCTCCAGGCACCACACCCGCGTCTCCACCTCCTCTGGCGACAAACCATTCGCCAAATTCACCACTCCATTCTCCATCCCCCCGGGCTCCAACGAAAACACCACCTGCGCCACTCGAATCGGCATTCGAGCTTTCTCCTCTCGGTAGGCTGGCAACGGGTCGGACATCGCCCCCACTCTGCTCCCTTTCGCCCCATCAGCAACCCGCCTCTCACCATTCCGGATGCACATTGACTTTGCCTCTGGTCGGGACAATTTGACTTGACCGCTCCCCTTGGCAAAGGCCGCCTTTCACTTATGAGAGAAACCATCGTCCGCTTCTTCCTGATCCAGCCTCTCAATGAACACCCCCTGGTCTACTGGGGCATCCTGACCGTCTGGCTGATCATGATCGGCAATTGCATCGCCAGCTTGCGCGCACAGCCCATGTCTCTCGCCGCCAAGTGGACCTGGTTTCTCCTCATCGTTCTCATCCCGATCATCGGCATGTTCTTCTACCTCTTGCTCTGCCTGATCAAGGCCGACTACTCCTTCCTCAAATTCATCCTTGGCCCGCCAAAAAAGGTCCAATCCCAATTGGTCAAATAACCCCCTTCTCAGGATCCATACCTCGCAATGACTCCCGTTCCCAAAAAGGGCTTCGACCTGATCGCCCTCACCTCCCAGGCCCTCCAATACGTCCGCCACACCCGCCTCATGGTCGCCATGGCCTGCCTCGGCATCCTCGCCGGTCTCGTCTACTACGTCTACGGCACCCCCATCTACCAGGCCAAATCCCTCGTCTACGTCCGCGGTTACGGCAGCCCTCTGCGCACCTCCGAAGTACCGGAAACCGTCCAAGCAGCCGGCATGAATCGCCACATCACCCAGGAATTCACCTCCCGCCGCAACATCATCGAAGCCGCCCGCCGCATGGGCCTCGTCGGCAAGTCCGCCACCTGGGAAGACCTCATCCAGGTCATCCCCTCCGTCCAAGCCAACATCGTCGACGCCAGCCACATCGAAGTCACCGTCCTCGCCAAAAGCCCCCAAGTCGTCCGTGACTTCTGCTCCGAACTCGTCTCCGAATTCCGCCTCCAACAGGAGCAAACCTGGTCCCAATTCCGCGACGAAGCCCTCGAACGCTACACCAAAGAACTCCAGGCCCTCGACGCCAAAGCCTCCGACGGCCTCCGCAGCCTCTCCGAGTTCGAACGCGCCGACAAAATCACCGAGTCCACCATCGAGCAATCACGACTCAACGACCTCCCCAAAGACATGGTCGTCGCCAAAGAAATCCTTCGTCGCATCACCGACGTCAAAGCTAAGCTCGCCTCCCTCCCCAGACTCCCCTCAGGAGATCTCGCCCTCCCCGATGTCCTCGAAGAACTCTCCCTCCTCAGCGCCTTCGAAAAAGAACGCGAGGTCAAAGTCGGCGACCTCCTCCGCAAACCTATGACCGGTGGCAGCAGCCCCGTCAAAACCGCCGATGTTCCCAAAATCTCCACCGAAGTCATCGTCCAACCCGGCATGGTCGAAACCTTGACCTCCTGGCAAACCCTCGAAAAAGAACGCCGCATCCTCGAAGACCGCCAAAAAGAAGCCTCCAAACAATACCTCCCCGGCCACGCCATCATGCGTGACTTCGCCGCCCAACTCGAAGCCAACGAACGCGGACTCCGCGCCGAACTCGCCGTGCTCCGCCAGCGCTTCGACCTCGAACAGGAACACTACGAGGGCAAACTCAAACTCCTCGAAAGCCGCCTCCCCGAGTACCACGCTGTCAATGAAAAGCTCAGCCAGTCCTCCCAGACCTACTCCGACATGGAGAAAAACAAAGCCATCTGGGATCGCGCCCGCGAACAACTCGCCTCCAAAGTCGCCGTCATCGCCTTCTCCGAAGACCGTGATTGGGTCGAAATGCGCTTCAAAGGCCACACCTCCCTCCGCGACGAAATCCCCGTCTCGCCCAACAAAATGAAACTCCTCTCCATCTCCCTCCTCCTCGCGGTCGGCGGTGCGATCGGCGTCCCCACCCTCGTCAACCTCATGAACAGCAGCGCCTCCACCCTGCAACAGCTTGAGGAATCCACCGGCATCAAAGGCATCGGCATCGTCCCCCACACCGAAAAAGAAATCCTCGAAGATGTCTGCCGCGCCCCCTCCATCGGTGCCAAAGTCCCCAACTACCTCCTCGAAAACTTCCGCCTCGTCCGCAGCCACATCGTCCTCCACCCAGGCCCCACCGGCAGCACCCACGTCATCATGGTCACCAGCGCCCGCCCTTCCGAAGGCAAAACCAGCCAGGCCGCCAACCTCGCCTGGGCCTTCCAATCCATGGGCTCCCGCACCCTCCTCATCGACTGCGACCTCCGCCGCGGCCGTATCCACGGCTTCACCAAAGTCTCCAACGAACTCGGCATGACCCACCTCCTCCAGGGCCACTGCACCATCGAAGACGCCATCCAAAAAACCCCCTCCCCCCTCCTCGACGTTATCCCCCGTGGCCCCATCACCATCGGCACCACCGACCTCCTCGTCCAATCCGTCTTCACCCAGCTCCTCGAAACCCTCCGCGGCAAGTACGACCAAATCGTCCTCGATACCCCGCCCGTCCTCGGCCTCAGCGAAACCACCAGCCTCCAACGTTGCGTCGACGGTGTCGTCTTTGTCGTCCGCGCCGAAAAAACCTCCCGCAAAGACGTCGTCGACGCCGTCACCCTCCTCCGCAAAGCCGGTGCCCACCTCTTCGGCATCGTCCTCAACGACCTCGACCTCAGCAAGGTAAACAACTACTACAACTACTACTACTACTCCGCCTCCTACTACGAGGACCTCGAAAACCCCGAAGACGAGCCCCCACCCGGCAAGTCCCCCCTGCGATCCACCCCCGCCCTCACCTGACTTCCGCCCCAAGCCAGAACGGGAAACCTCCCGACGAGCTCTGGAGTCACCCGAACCACGGCCCACCACCAGGCCTAGAGCCTAGAGCAGTTTAAAAAAAGAGGTGGCCGATGATTTGGGAGTGCCAGTGGTGGAGCTGGGCCATTGCCAGCGCACGGACACATCAAGGCAAACGTCTCAAGCTGACAGCGGCCCAGACCCGCCTCCGCCACCCCAAAGGAACGGCGACAGTTTCTCTTAAACTGCTCCAGAACTCCTGCCGTTCATTTCCCTTTCACCAGTCTACCGTCTCCCCCATCTGCGCTTAACTCGGTAAACCACTTAAACCATTAAGTGGTTTAATCAAAAGTTAACGAAAATGTCACAACTTCCGCATGACAAGCGTCCATTCGAGCTTAGTAAGCATGCCATTCTGGTCAAACCTCCAGATCACTCCCTCCTCTCAATGCCAGTAACCCACAGCACTATGATCCAAACCCGACTCCCCTCCCCAACCCGAAGCCGCCTCTTCCTGTTCGGCCTCGCCCTCCTCACCTCCCTCTCCCTACTGTCCTCTCCCACCGCCCACGCAGGTGACGGACCTTACATCACTGTCAATCCCGACTTTGGTCCTCTGAACGGCGGCAACAAGGTCGTCATCACACTTCAAACATACGACTTCGGTGCTACGGTTAGTAGCGTTCTATTTGGCTCAAAGCAAGCGATGTACTCCCAAGTGCCTAATGGCAACGGAGAATTCACGATCACCGTTGATGAAGTCCCTAGTGGTGATGCTCCCGGAAATGTGCGTTTAACAGTATTTTATTCTTCCCTTCCACCGGCTTCTCCAGCTGAGGAAGAAGCAGCCGTAATCCCGGCATCATCCGCTAGCACCACCTACACCTACGAAGCCGCTGGCCCTGAGGTCACCAACGTCTCCCCCTCCTCCATCCCCGCCATCGTCCCCACCGGCGGCACCGAGATCACCCTCACCGGCACCAACCTCTCCGGCGTCACGGGGATCACTGGCTTCGGCATGGCGAACATCCCTGTGACCTCCCCCTCAGCGACGGAAGCCAAATTCACCATCCCCGCCGGTACCTACCCTGTCGGCTCAGACGGTAAGTACGCCGCTGTCTCCGGACCAGATGTGGCCCCCTTCTCCTTCACCTTCACCCGTGTCGGCAACCCCGTCCTCACCATCAATCGCATCATCCCTGATGGCGCCACCGCAAACAACGTCGGCCTCATCACCCTCCGTGCCCCCTCCGGCACCTTCACCGCCCTGACCCCTGCCGCCGCTGCCACCCAAACCTCCAAAATCGTCCCCGGCACCCGCGTCACCCTCATCGCCACCGCCAAATCAGGCTCCCTCTTCAATTCCTGGAGTGGCGATGACTCCGCAATCGGCACCGTCGCCGGTCGCTCCTTCTCCTTCATCATGCCTAACGACGATGTCACCCTCAACGCCGAGTTCATCGCCAACCCCTTCGCTTCCCTTGTCGGCACCCCCATCTTCCGTGGTGTCCTCTCCCCCGATGAAGCCCCATCCTCAAACGCCACCCACGGCTCCGTCGTCGTCACCCTCTCCAAAACCACCGGCGACTTCTCCGGCAACTTCCTCATCGACGGCCGCAACCTCCCCATCCGTGGCTACATCCTCGGTGACAGCTCAGTCTGGTTCATCCAAGGCCCTGCTACCGCCCCGATCACCTCCACGGACTTCACCTTCGCCTCCACCCGCGTGCTGAACATGTCCCTCCAAAGCTTCAACGATTCTTTCTACCTCAGCTGTGACATCGATGACGAGGACTCAGGCGGCAATGCCACCCTTCAGTTGACGACCATCCCAACCTCCGTCTTCAACCGCGCCTCCACCGCCACCGGCCCCATCGATCAAGGCTACTTCACCGCGGCCCTCAGTCCAAATAACATCGACGGTGACTGCCCTGCTTTCATCACCATCTCCAACACTGGCCGCGTCTCCATCATCAGCAGCCTCGCTGACGGCACCTCCCTCACCATGGCCACCAACCTCTGCGAACTCAATCCCGGCACTCGCTCGCCGTTTGAAGCCATCGCAGCTCTCCCTCTCCACTCTCAACTTCGCACCCCAGGCGGCACAGCCACCCAACTCGGCGGCAGCCTCATCGGCGCCCCGTTGTTGACCGATGCCTCCTCCATGCCATTCGATCCGGGTGATTCCCCAGTCGCTGGCGTCCCCCTCAGCGTCGCCCTCTCCATCAACGGAGGAATGACCTGGATCCGCCCCACCGTCACCCAGGTCGCTGGCACCACCGCCGCCGCCCGCGCCACCCAAATCTATACCGCAGGCTGGCCCGAAGGCATGAACGTTTGGGTCAACGGCACCCAATACAACGGCGCCATCACCGTCCAAACCGCCCTCCAAAACTACGGCTTCCCCATCGCCCCAGCCGACCCCGTTACTCCTCCAGCACCAGGTAACGCCGTCCTCGACTTCACAAACGGCAAGCTGAGTCCAAGCTTGAGCTTCAATAGCTTCAACATCCTCGGCAGCACCGTCACGAAGATCATCCCCATCAACCGCAACTACACCCTGACGCTCACCCAGCGCACAGGCCAAGTCGGCGGCAGCTTCACCCCGAACTGGACCCCACGCTCCAGCACCCCCACCACCTTCACCGGTGTTATCATCCAAAGCACCCCCTTCTTGTTCGGTCGCGGTCCCTCAGGCGGTTACGGCAGCGGCTTCTTCATTAGCAACCAACCCGGCGACCTCGACCCCCTCAGCGGTGACGTGAGCCTCCGTTCCGCAGCCTTCATCGACTAGTCCAGCTCCGGTTCACCCAACCCTCCTCAGCCGCCGCCCCCAAAAAGGGCGGCGGCTTTTTTGTCTGTTTCACTAACGATCCCCCCTCACTCCCGAAACCTCAACGCCGCCGCCACCGCCCGGTGCTGAGACCTCCGTTCGCCTTCCGTCCAACACGCCTCCACCTCCCAGGTCGACCCTGTAAAAACATGATCCAACCGCAACCACGGCTGCCCCAATGACAACGGATTCCGCGTCTCACCTGGAAAAGTAAACCCCAGCCCACTACCACCCGCCCCGTGCGCATCTGTCATCACCGCCTCCAGCAAACCATGCACATACCCCAGGTGCGGCGCATTAAAATCCCCCGCCACCACATACGGCAACCTCTCCCCCTTCACCCGCTCCAAAAGCGCCTCCACCAACCCAATCTGCCGATCCCAAAAAACACTCTCCTCCCCTCTCCGCCGCCTCCAAAACTCCAACGGCACCGGCAACCCATACAAAAACGAACCGCCCCTCATCGCCAGCAATGGCCCTCGCGGTGAAGGCAAATGCACCCCATACACCGCCACCCGTCTCCCCTTCCAATCCACCTCAAACCTCGCCGCATAAGGAATCGCCTTCCCACTCCCACCCCCATTCCCCTCCAAAATCTCCCCGCCCATCACCGGATACCGACTCACCAACGTGAACTCCCCCACACTCAACCCATGCCCAAACTCCGCATACCCCTCATCTTTCAAATAATGCGACGCCCGCGCCGATGACTCCTGAAACACCATCACATCCGGCTCAATCCAATTCTTAAAAGGCCTCAAACTATGTCCCCCATTCTGCCCACGATTGTTCGTTAACACCACGAACCGCCCCCCCTCACGTTCGCTCGCCGCCGTCGGTGTCCGCTGCCCCCTCGCCTGAAACCCCATCCCCATCCACAGCACACCCACCCCCAACACCCCCAAAACCACCCCCTGCCGAAACCTCAACACCACCGCCAAACACCCCAGCATCACCCCGGGCAAAATCCAAAGCGCCGTAGGCAAAAATAAGAGAAATCCAAGCAGCGGATTCCCCTCTCCAATCACCCTCAGAAGAAAAAAAATCACCCCCGTTGTCACCACCCAAACCCCCATCCCCCCAATCGCCAACCGCCCCATCCAACCCTTCAGCCACACCCACATTCGACGCTTCATCGCCGCATCCAGCGCATCGTCACTCGAACTCTCAAACTCGGCACCCATAATCTTTCTCCTTCCCATCCATCAATCCCGTTGCCCCTCCCAGCACGTCAACAAAACTCACCGCTCAACGCCCACTTTCGCCTCAACTCCCGCTCCCTCCACCTCTTCACCACCCACCCCCGTCTTGATCACCCCCGCCAACAACAACGTCAAAATCGCCAGCACCACCAGCATGATCAACGATTCCAAAATCGTGAACCCCGCCCTCAAACGCTTTTTAGAGCCCTTCATCCCTTTCACCTCGGCCATCCCGTCCCCCGTTGAATCTCCTTCGGCACATGCCCCGTCGGCCTCACCGCACTCCCCTGCCCGCCAAAATACTTCGGATACTGACTGTCCCCAAAAGGATACATCGAACATGAACTCGTCATGCCGACGATCCCAATCAAAAGCAGGGCTCTCAACATTCTCCAACTCCAGACGTTTTTACCGATTCTCATGATTCGAAAAATGGACAGGCAAAACTGTCAGTTTCAACGGGCACATACAAGATTCAGAACCTAGGCAGCGTAGTTTCGAAGTCCCAGATCTCGCAGGCTGCATCTATCCCACAGGCCTCACATAAGTCTAACAGAATCAAAACAATAGCCTTGCAATCACCACAATCCTGACCGATCTTTAATTTGTCTTAGATAGCTCGTATCTAGGAGAATTTTGTGTAGTCCTTTTTTCTTTCTCCCGCGATACATCTCCCGATGGCCAGCGTCTCCAAAAAGTCACTTTTCCTCACCCTTTGCTCCATCAGCATCGGCGTGACGCTGGCTCAGGTCGCCGAGGAAATCCCCCCTGCCTCAACATGGCAGGACACCCGGGTTGATACGCAGGCCAAAGCCCCCGCCATCACCCCTGGAACCGACGCCACCGGACCCTCCGGCTTCTACCCCACCTCGTCCGACCTCGCTCTCCTCGGCGATTACGACTACCGCCGCTCCAGCCAACTCACCCAACACGCCGCCGACAATCGCAGTCTCGACGCCATGGGCATCTTCCCCTACGACTCCGGCGAACAAGACTTCTACCGCCGCAACCAGGACATCCTCCAGCCTCTCGACCGTTTCCTGGGCTGGTTCACTCCCCACCAAACCATCAGCACCGAGTTCGGCGGCATCGGTCGGGGCAGCATCCTCACCGACAGCAACTTCCCCGTCTTCACCCGCTCCCTGACAGCCGAACAAAGCCACCTCAAAATCGGCCCCCTCGCCTTCGACCTCCTCTGGATCGGCGCTGGCGCCATCTGGAGCGACTACAGCGGCTCCCAAATCTTCGCCGACGGCAACGAAGACGGCTGGCTCCCCTACATCGACTTGGCCGCTCGCGGCTATTTCCAAATGACCGAAAGCCTCAGCTTCAGCTGGCTCGCCAACCTCATCTACCTCCCTGCCGAAAACGAACTCGCCCTCCGCAACGGCTACAGCAGCTTCCCCTCCATCTCCACCGAGTTCCTCTACCAGTTCCGCGCCGGTCGCTGGGACGTGTTGCTCAGCGACCGCTTCTACGCCCGCCCAGGCATCGACATCTTCTCAGACTTTGACCAGCAAGGCATCGACCAGGCCGGTCGTTATCAGTTCGGCTACTACGATCGCCAAGGCCGCATTGGCTTCTTCGAAAGCGAATTCGCTTGGTTCGTCAACCAAGCCTCCGCCCAGGCCACTCGCATGTTCTTCGACAGCGACTGGCGCTTTCTCACCGAATACACCCACTGGGACATGTGGAGAAGTTTCGACTTCGACGACCACACCCCCAGAGACACCCTGTCCGCCCAACTGGGCTACGAAGGCAATGACATCCCCTTCGCTCCCATGGTCCGTTATCAAGGCTCGTCCTATGACGGCTATCAAAGCTTCGTTCACCAACTCTACCTCCAACTCGCCGGCCGCATCACCGAAAACGTCCGACTCGAAGCCCTCGGCGGCTATTACTGGACCAACGACTTCAGCCCCGAACGCGAAGGCCTGATATGGCGTGCTGGCCTCATCCACGACTTCTCCAAACGCGGCCAGCACGGCATCGTCGGCGGCCAAATGATCGTCGAAGACCCCTTCTCTCCTGAAACCATCCTCACCCAGTACGTTCGTTACTTCATGAACTACCAAATCAGCCAACGCCTGCAATCCAGCGCCTACATCCAGTATGGCGACAGCGAGCGCTTGGTCTCCGCCTCCGGCGACCCCGTTTCCAGCAGCACCTTCAACACCTACATCTCCGGTGCCACCCTGTCCTATCGTCCCCTCGACTTCACTCAAATCGTCGGCCGCGTTGCCTACCAGTCCGGCGATGGCGATTTCGGAGTCAACGAAACCGAGCGCTGGCTCTACCGCATCCAAGTCATGCAACGTTTGGCTTCCCGCGTCGTTCTCGAATCCTTCTATCAGTTCGACGACTTTACCGGCGGCGCCAACTATCAAGAACATGCCGTCGGCGCCTCCCTGCGTTGCTTCTTCTGATCCCCTTCGCCTTTCGCCCCAGCCACCACACCCTCGCCCCCAGCAACATCATGCCTAGTTCATCCATTCCGACATCTTCCGTCCGTCCCGGATCACTACTCCTCCTCGCCTGCTTGAGCCTTTCCACCTTCTCCGCCCAAGCCCAAAAAGGCAGCAAGGACCCCCTCCCCGTCGTCCCCGTTGAGCAAAAAGAAACTCAGATGGACCTGCCCAACAGCTTCCACAAATACTACGGCCAACGCATCAATGGCTGGCGTGACACCGAACGCTCCATCGCCAAAGTCGACCTCGATTCCGACCTCAACTACGACGGCGTCATCAGCAATAACGATCCCCAAGACGGCGGCGCCTTCGAAGGCACCCCTCCAGGACTCCAAGTCGGCGTCAGCGAAATGTCCCGCATCATCCTCCGCGTCATCCCTTATCGCGTGGACTTCGACGGCGAAGTCGTCGTCTCCCTCGAACTCTCAGGCATCAACCGCTCCGTCTCCTCCGGTGAATTCGACTCCTTCGAAGACGAAATCAATCAGACCGGCCGCATCCGCGTCTGGAACGGACCCGAACGCAAAGTCCTCCTCCTCGACTCCGCCGACCCCAACAAACGCTATGTCGAATTCGGCACTCAATACCGCGAGTACCCCTACAACCTCCCCACCGTGATTCCCCGGTCCGTCTACGTCGAAGGCATCAAACCCTCCGAAGCCTACCAGGGCGATTTGCGCCTCCTGCTCACCTGCTCCCACCGTGCCCCAGGCACCACGCCCGAGACCTTCGCCCAAAGCCGCACCAAACTCATCAAAAGCTTCCGCACCACCTTCGATCACCTCCTCCTCACCGTCCGTCCAGAACCCCTAACCAAGGAGTTCACCAACAACAATGCCGAGGGCAATTGGATCATGGTCAAACCCATCTCCTCCAAATAGCCCCCGCGCCTCCCTTTCCCCATCCTCCCTTTTCCTCTCGCCCATTGGTTTCTCTTTCCTCCTCCCATGCGCTGAGTTAACTGCATGCCATTCGTTCATCGAATCCCAAGAACCATGCGCCCCCATCAGCTCCTCCGCCTCGCCCTCGCCAGCCTCTCGCTCTCCCTGATCAGTTGCCAATCGCCTCAAACCGATTCCGCACTCCCCGCACCCCGCCTGCCCAATCAGGCGCTCCCCACCACCAGCACCCAGAACTTCCAGGTCGGTGATCAACTGGAGCTCATCGTCGAAGAAGACCCCACCTTCAACGCCAACTACGAAGTCCGCGACGGTGGCTACATCCTCATCCCAAAAGTCGGCCGCGTCCCCATCCTCGGTCTCACCCGCGAAGCCGCCGAAAACCAGGTCAAACAAGCCCTCCAAAAGCAACAACTCACCAAGGCCACCGTCTTCGTCGAACGTCGCGCCAAAAACTCAGCCCAGCAGGCCGGTCAAAACGCCGCTCGCATCTCCGTCTTCATCACCGGCTCCGTCATCCGCCCCGGTCAACACTACGTCCCCCTCCCCACCGACGGCAGACCTCCCGGCCTCTACGAAACCATTCTCGTCACCGGCGGCATGGCCAAATTCGCAGATGACGCCAAAGCCAAACTCATGCGCGCAGACAGCCAGGGCGTCCGCCGCACCATGGTCGTCAATCTCAAAAGCATTCAGTCAGGCTTGACTCCGGATGTCCCCATCGGTGACGGCGACATCATCAATGTTCCCGAAAAAGTCTTCGGCTTCTGATCCCCACAGGCTCCCGCCTGGCCCCATTCAAGCTTCCCTCAAATCGACAGCCCCCCAGACGCTTCCTCGATGCTCTACTCCCCTGTCTCACGCAGCCTCCTCATCACCGCTTTCCACTTCCTCGTGGACGCGGGTGTGGTGCTGCTCGGCATGGCCATCGGAACCTTCTGGCGCTTCGAACAGTGGACCACGCCCCAATTCCTCCGCTATCTCCCTGCGGTCCTGATCGCTTCCCTCATCCTCCCCAGTGTCATCTACACCGGCGGCATGTATTCTCCCTCGCACGCCCGCATTGACTCCTGGTCCCGCACCCGCTGGACCCTCTTTGGCCTCTCAGCCGCTCTCATCGTCCTCCTCGGCATGGGTTCCATCGATCTCAATGCGCGCGTCGGTCGCGGCGTCTTGCTCGCCGGATTCCCCCTCGTCACCCTCCTCTGTGTCATTCACCAAATCCTCCTGCACCGCGGCCAAAAACAAGTCGTGCTGCGCGCCGTTTGTCTGGTCTCAGAACCCGACGACGAACTCGCCGCCGCCATCCTCTCAAAAAACAGCGCCAACACTTCCATCCTCGGCGTCCTTCCCGTCGGCGGTTACGTCCCAGTCGGAAAACTCCCTCACCTCGGTGACAGCTCCCCACTGCTGGAAACCACCCTGCCAGCAAACACCACCATGGTCATGGTCAGAGAAAGCCACCTGATGATGCCCGACCTCACCCCCGCCCTCCGTCGCTGGCGCTACCAGGGCATCGACATCGTCTCTCTCACCGACATCTGTGAAATGGTCTTCCACGCCGTCCCGCTCCAGCTCGTCACCGAAAACTGGTTGTTCCGCGCGTCCAGTCAGTCCGGCCTTCTCTACATCAAAAAACTCAAGCGCCTCTTCGATATCTGCGTTTCCCTCCTCTGCCTTCTCACCCTCTGGCCCGCCCTGCTGCTCGGTATCATCGCCGTGCGCCTTGGCTCCTCAGGCCCCATCTTCTTCCGCCAAACCCGCCTCGGACGCATGGGCAAACCCTTCGTCATTCTCAAACTCCGCACCATGCACATGGATGCTGAAAAAGACGGCCCCCAATGGTCCGGCTCCCAGGACAATCGCATCTTCTACCTCGGCACGTGGCTGCGCCGCTTTCGCATCGACGAAATCCCTCAGTTGCTCAACATCCTCCGCGGTGAAATGTCCTTCGTCGGCCCCAGACCCGAACGCCCCGAATTCATCGACGACCTCGAACTCCGCATCCCCTTCTACCGCGAACGCCTTCTCGTCCAGCCCGGCTTGACCGGTTGGGCTCAAGTTCGATACCCCTACGGCGCCTCCATGGAGGACGCCTGGCGCAAACACGAACTCGACCTCTACTACATCAAGCACATGAGTCTGCTTCTGGACTTCTTCATCCTCCTCGAAACCATCCGCACCGTCCTCACCGGCGGCGTCCGCCCAAAAGACGCCCACACCCTCGCCATGCACCAATGGCGCGCCCTCGATGGAACCTTCGAGCACCCTTCAAAAGAATCCTCTCCCTCCCTCCTCGATTCCACCCTGCTCGCCTCTTGAATGTCTGACTTCAGCCACGTCTCTTCCCTGAGATCTTGATTCGGATTCGCCACCCCCTTCGCGCTCCGCACTCCCAAGTCTCATGCCCCCCGCCGAACCACCCGCCCTCTCGTTCGTCTTTCCCTGCCTTAACGAAGAAGGCACCCTCGCCCAGTGCGTCACCGCCGTCAAAAAGGCGCTCGCCCCCAGCGGCATCAGCTATGAAATCATCGTCGCCGACAATGGCAGCACCGACCGCTCCCGGGACATCGCCCTCGAACTCGGCTGCCGTCTCGTCCCCATCCCCGTTCGCGGCTACGGCGCCGCTCTCAAAGGAGGCATTGAGGCAGCCTCCGGCGCCTACATCCTGTTCGCTGACTCGGACAGCACCTATCTCTACGAGCACACCGCCTCCCTCTACCTCGAAGCCGTCAAGCACCAGGCCGGCATGGCCATCGCCTCACGCACCACCGGCGTGATCGAACCCGGCGCCATGCCTCCCCTTCACCGCTACCTCGGCACTCCCATCCTCACCTGGCTCATCAATCGCCTCTTCAAAGGCCGACTCACCGACTGCAATTCCGGCTTCCGCTGCATCCGAAAAACCGACTACCTCACCTGGGACATCCGCTCAGACGGCATGGAGTTCGCCTCAGAACTCCTCATCAAAGCCCTCAAAGCCGGCACTCACACCGTCGAGATCGCCTCAGGCCTCCGCTGCGGCCCTCCAAACCGCGTTGCCCACCTCCGAACTTGGCGCGACGGCATGCGTCACCTCCTCTTCATCCTCTCCGAAAAACCCAGCCTCTTCGAAAAATCAGGACTCTTTCTCGCCCTCTCAGCCTCCCTCGTTCAACTCATCGCCGTCATCACCGGCCCAATCGCCCTCGGCCCGTTCAACATCTTCGACATGCACAGCCAAACCTTGCTGCTGCTCATCGGCATTCTCGGCACCCAACTCTACATCTTCAGTTGCAGCCTCTTCCTCCGATCAATCGACCCTCCCCTCTCCCTGACACGCCGCCTCATCAACATGGACGAAGGCAGCCTGTTTTTCCTCCTGCTCACCGTGCTCACAGGTTGCCTCGCCCTCGGCGCCAGCCTGACCCTCGCCTGGGCACGATCCGGCTTCTCCGGCCTTCAACACGCCAACAACCTCATCGCCGCCGTCCACTTCCTCGGCGTCGCCGCCACTGCCTCCTTCGGCCTCCTCTCCGTCCACACCCTCAAAAAAGCCCGTTCATCCCCCTCCTGAGTCCCACTCTGACAAAGAATTCATGGCGCAGGCAGCCGTTCCAGGCATACTGCCCGCAGCGTCCCTCATGGCCAAGCCCAAGCCCACCTTCCTCCTCTGCTTCGATTTCGATGGCACCCTCGTCCTGCCAGATGCCGACCCCATGTTCCACCCTGGCCTCGGCCAAATGATCAAGCAACTCCGCTCCCAGGGCGCCGCCTGGGTCGTCAACACCGGCCGCAGCCTCGGCCAAACCATCCAGGGCCTCGCACAATACGGCCTCTTCATGGAACCGGACTACCTCATCGTCCGCGAATGCGACGTCTATCGCCCGGGCCTCTTCAGCCGCTGGACCCACTTCGGCCCCTGGAACAAACAAGCCCGCCGCGCCCACGAACGCTTCGTCAAAGATCACTCCCACTTCTTCGACGCCACCCGCCGCTTCATCGAATCCAGCGGCCAAGCCGAACTTATCTCCGGTGACGACGGCGACCTCGGCATCGTCGCCGCCAGCAACGAAGAAATGGACCGCATCTGCCTCTGGATCGACGAACACCAACGCGTCAATCCTGACATCGGCTACCAGCGCAACACCATCTACCTCCGCTTCTCCCACGCCCGCTACAGCAAAGGCACCGCCCTCGGCGAACTCTGCCGCCTCTTAAATCTCCGCGCCGAGCACGTCTTCGCCGCCGGCGACAACTTCAACGACCTCTCCATGCTGCACCCCGCCTTCGCCGGCAAAATCGCCTGCCCCAGCAACGCTCTCGACCCCATCAAACAAAACGTCCAAAGCCACGGCGGCTTCGTCGCTTCACGCCCCGCCAGCGAAGGCATGATGGAAGCCCTCGCCCACTTCTTCAGCGACCCCAGACCCTAGCACGCTCGCCCCATGCGCCAGCTCCTCATCGACATCGGCAACGGCCGCACCAAACTCGGCCTCGCAGTCAACGGTCACATCACCGACCACCAAGACTGCGCCACCTCAGACATCACTCCAGACACCGTCACCCAACTCATAGCGCCCTGGCACTTCGATCAATCCGTCCTCTGCTCCGTCGTCCCGAATGCCGTGCCCGCCTTCCGCTCCGTCCTTGGCACCCAGCTCATCGAACTCCGCCATGACACCCCCATGGGCATCGGCGTTCGTTACCCCAAACCCGAATCCATCGGCCCCGACCGCCTCGCCAACGCCGTCGCCCTCGCCCACCTCCACGGCGCCCCGGGCATCGTCATCGACTTCGGCACCGCCGTCACCTTCGACATCCTCTCCGCCGACAAACACTACATCGGCGGCGTCATCGCCCCCGGCCTCCGCCTCATGACCGACTACCTCCATGAGCGCACCGCCCTCCTTCCCCAGGTCACCCTCAGCGAGCCCACCCACGCCATCGGCCAATCCACCACCGAAGCCATCCTCTCCGGCGCCGCCATCGGTTATCGCGGCATGGTCCGCGGCATCCTCGAAGCCCTCCGTAGCGAACTCCCCCCCGGCCCTGTCCACATCGTCGCCACCGGTGGCGATGCCTCCTGGATCGTCTCCGGCCTTGACCAATCCATCATCGTCGACCCAGATTTGACCTTGCACGGTCTCCGTTTGGTAGGCAATCTCCATCCCCCTCATCACCATGGCTGAACCCACCTTCTCTTCTGTCGGCATCGACTTCGGCGGCACCTCCGTCAAACTTGGCGTCTGCCGTGCCGGCGAACTCCTCTGCACCGACGAGCCCATCCCCACCGCCGACTTCCACGGCCCTCATGCCCTCATCAACGAAATGGCCGCCCGGGTCGCCAACCTCCGCGTCACCTTCCCCGACATCGCCGCCATCGGCGTCGGCGTTCCCGGCCTCGTCGATTTCGACCGCGGCTTCGTCCACGTGCTCACCAATGTCCCGGGTTGGACCCACGTCCCCTTAAAAACCCTCCTCTCAGACAAATCCGGCCTCCCCGTCGTCGTCGAAAATGACGCCAATGCCATGGCCTGGGCCGAGTTCCGCTACGGCGCCGCACGCGGCCTTCGCAACGTCGTCGCCCTCACCCTCGGCACCGGCATCGGCGGCGGCCTCATCCTCAATGGCCAAATGTACCGTGGCAGCCAGGACTCCGCCGGTGAAATCGGCCAAATGAGCATCGACTTCGACGGCGTCCCCGGCCACTACGGCAACCTCGGCGCCCTCGAAAAATACACCGGCAATCTTCAAATCGCCCAACACGCCGTCGAAGCCTACGCCCAAATCGGCGTCCACAAAGAACTCGCCGACTGCACCCCTAAAGCCATCGCCGAAGCCGCCGCTGCTGGCGACGAAATCGCCCGCAGCGTCTGGGGAGAAATCGCCGACTGGCTCGGCACCGCCCTCTCCTCCATCGCCTGGCTCCTCAACCCCGACGCCTTCGTCATCGGCGGCGGCGTCGCCCAAGCTGGCGACCTCATCTTTGATCCCCTCAAACGCAAAGTCCAATCCATGGTCTCCACCGTCGTCTGGGAACACCTCCAAATCGTCCCCGCACGCTTCAGCAACGAAGCCGGCATCATCGGCAACGCCGCCCTCGCCGACGAACTCGTCACTGCCTGATTGCTTTACTTCTCAAACGCAAACTTCCCGCTGCCCGCAAACAAAAGCGTCAAATAGCCCGCAAGATAAAGAAACGCCTTCTCGCCCCCCTGCTCCCCGCCAAACACACCCCCGTGCACCAGGAAAAACGCCACCGCCATGCAAATGGCCAGCGTCAGTGAAGCGAACCGGGTCAAGAAGCCCACAATCAGCAGCGCCGAACACCCCACCTCAGCAAACACCGTCAGCGCCAAACTGATCTGCGAACCCACCCCCAGCGGATCATTGAACCCCTTCGCAATCTTCCCAAACCCCTGCAGCTTCGGCCACCCGTGAAGCATCAACATCGACAGCCCCAGCGTCAAACGCAGCAGCAGTAAACCCAGGTCTGTCGAAAGCGGAATGAAAGAGAGGCGCAGGAATTTCATCAGCGCCCATCATGCCCCAAATCCCGCTGCACGCTAGCCAGGATTCATCCCCCGAATTCATCCTCCGTTGCCACACCCTTCCACCCGTGGCACACTCCCCCCCTCACTCGGATGCTCCCCGCCATCGACGCCTTCATCCTCCACCTCGCCACCGAGCGCGGCCTCTCCGTCAACTACCAACTCCTCGTCCGCCGCGTCCTCGAATCCCTCGCCGATTGGCTCAAAACCAAGCACCAAATCGAAACCCCGGCCGACGTCACCACCGCCCTTCTCTCCGAACACCTCGTCCAACGCAAAAAAGACGGCCTCGCCGCCTCCAGCGCCCGCGTCGAACTCATCGC